>CAZQXX010000091.1:0-11358 GCA_964597105.1 uncultured Anaerolineales bacterium | reverse complement strand
TCCAGGGGCTCATCTGTGATGGGCGTGATCCGATAAAGAACACCCGCGAGTTGACGTACATTCTTCCCGCTGAGGGACATCCTTGGTCCGTAGTGATCCGTCTCCCGTATGAGGTCGTTTTGGAGCAGGCGCGGCAGGTTGCTGTCCCCCTCCTTGCTCTTCAGACGGTTTTCGGCGTCGTCCTCGTCCTCGCCACCGTGATCTCCGTTGGTCGGATGACACATCCCCTCAAACGGCTGGCTGACGCGGCTGAACGCATCGCATCCGGGACCCTGACAGAGCCGATTCAGGTGGAGGGAGCGGATGAGGTGGGTCGACTCGGTACCACGTTCGAGGATATGCGCGCACGGCTTAAGGATCGCATGAGCGATCTTTCCCTGCTGTTGGAGGTCAGTCAAGCCGTCTCTTCGACCCTCGACCTGTCGACGGGTATGTCGTTCATCCTCGAGGGCGCTCTGGAGGCTACCGACGCCCGGGTGGCCCGCGCCGTCTTCGTTACCGGCAAGAGGATCCCGAAGATGGTCATTGCTCGAGGGCACGCTGAAGAAGGACTGGGTACGCTCGATCGTGCCATGGCCGCAGCAGTGGGAGAGGGTCAAGGGCCGTTCCTCGCTGAGGATCTGGATCAAGCTGGTATCGTGGACGAGGCCCAGATCCCGGGATCCATCAGGGCCGCTGTTGCCCTTCCAGTGCGCACGAAAGAACGCTTGATTGCTGTCATCTGGCTTGGGTACGGTGCTGTCCAGCAGTTCGAGAAGTCGAAGCTCGACTTCCTCTCTATGCTCACCAGCCAGGTGGCGGTACTCTTCGAAAACGCCCGGCTCTTTCATGCCGTGGAGAGCGAGCGTAGCCGTTTGGCAGCAATCCTCGAGAGCGCGTCTGACGTGGTTCTGGTTACCGATCGTGACGACCGACTGCTCCTCGTAAATCCGGCAGCCGAGCAGGCATTAACCGTTTCATCGAAGACCGTCATGGGGCGTCCTATTGATCAGACCGATCTGGCACCCGAAGTGATAGACGTGATGATCCGCGGTTCGGCAAACAAGCAAACGCCTCGGGAGGTTCTGCTACCGGATGGACGTGTGTTGTATGCCAATGTCTCCACCATCAAGGACTCTCAAGGCGAGAAGGCCGGCCGTGTGGCTGTCATGCGCGACGTCACACACTTCAAGAAGCTCGACGAGATGAAGTCCGAGTTCCTGGCCACTGTCTCCCACGATCTCCGGGCGCCACTCACTTTTATGCGCGGCTATGCCAATCGGCTCGAAGCAGTGGGAGAGCTCAACCAGACCCAGCGCAGCTACGTTGAGAATATTCTTCACGGCGTCCAGCGCATCGACGATCTTGTGACCGACCTGCTCGATCTCAGTCGTATTGAGGCTGGACTGGGGCTGGAGCAGAACCCCTGCCCCGTCGGGTTGATCCTGGCTGAGGCAGTCAGCGGTGTTAGAAATCGAGCAGCCGCCAAGGACATATCCTTGCAGATCAGCCCCCCGATGCGGTCCATTGATGAGCAGAAGAACGTGACCGTATGTGGAGACCGCACGCTTCTGCGGCAGGCCGTCGTCAATCTCCTGGACAACGCGATCAAGTACACGCCTGAGGGCGGCCATATCTCGGCCGAGTTGTCCGTCCACGCGCAGAATGGCAGCCATCGCGCTGTCATTGCCGTTGCCGACGATGGGATTGGAATAGCCCCCGATGAGCAGGCACGACTGTTTGAGAAGTTCTATCGCACGAAACGCGGTGACATGGCGGACGCGTCAGGAACCGGTCTGGGGCTCGCCATTGTCAAATCGATCGTCGAGCGACACGAAGGAAAAGTCTGGGTGGAGAGCAAGGTGAACGAGGGAAGTCGGTTCTACATCAGCCTCCCGCTGCTGGAACATCAGGCGATCCCGGCGGACCAAGTGCCTTTGAAGATCAGCTAGTGTTCAGACAGACGATGAAGCGTCTTAGTTGATGAAAGGAAAGGAATCATGATCAAGTTCCTCCAAACCGTAATGGCAGTCACCATCTTCTCGCTGGGCTTGTCCTCGTGCGCGGCAGGCCTATGGACCATCCTGGCGAAGCAATATCAGGATGCCCTCAAGCGAATCTCGGCCCAGTCAGCCAAGGTAAGCAGCAAGGCCGTCACCGATGCTGGCCTCGCTCCACTCATCGAGGCGATGTCAGGCCTGGTCGAGGCCATCAGTCTTCTGATTCGGACGTCCGTCGGGGTCGGGGTCTTCCTCTGCTTGGCCGGAGGTGCTCTCTGTCTCGCGGCGTTCTGGATGCTTTCGGGGCTCTAGGGAGGCCTTATGATGACCATTGAGAGTCACAGGAATCGAGTCAGCCATCATTACGATCTAGCTGTCACTCACCGGGAGTCCGGTAGCGTCGGCAAGGCTGTAGCCGAGTTCCAAGGCGCTCTTCACGAGGCTGACCAGCTGTACGCCAACGTCTCCTATGAGCTGGGCTTGCTCTTCAAGCAACAGGAGCGCTATGACGCGGCACTCGACGCTTTTGAGCAATGCCTGGGCCGGATGCCCAATGAGGGGAAGTTCCTCCATGAAGCAGGAGTCGCGTTGAATAGACTGAGGCGCTTCGAAGAGGCTATGGCGAGATTGGAGGCCGCCCTGGAACGAAGCCCGGACCGGGCTGATACTCACCGCGAGATCGGTTACGCATACCGACACCAGGGCTGGCACAGCGAGGCCCTCGATGCCCTGGACCGGGCTATGGAGCTCGATCCGGAAGACGCGTTGGCCCGCTACGACGCCGCATTGGTCCTCGATGAGCTAGGCCGGCAAGACGAGGCTGTTGCCCTTCTCGAGGAGGCTCTGGCTCTACGTGATGGCAGGGAGCCTTCACTGTCGGCGGCCGGCTGGCGCGATACGCTTGGGACGCTGTACCAGAAGACCGGCCGCCTCCAGGAAGCCGTGGAGCAGTATCAGCGTGCGGTCAATCTGGACGCTACCCATCCTGCTTACAACCATCACCTCGGCGTGGCGCATCGTCAGCTGGGAGACAACGAGGAGGCCGTTCGGCACCTGCGTCGTGCGTTGGAGCTCTCGCCGAAGGAGGATCAGTGGCACGCGGACCTGGCCGGGGTTCTGGCTGCACTGGGGAAGCACGATCAGGCGCTGACCGAGTACCGTCGGGCTGCCACGATTGATCCTGAGAGGCCGGAGTACTTCTACGGCGTCGGGCGCGTTCTGTTCCACCTGGGGGAGTACGAGGAGGCGATCCAGGCCCTCAGCCAGGCTGACTCGCTCCAGCCCAGTCACGGACCCACTCACCATATGATGGGGCTCGTATACGAGGCGCAGGGGCAGTTTGAGGACGCCCTGGAGGAATTCCAGCTGGCGTGTGCCCTGGCTCCCGACGATCCCGCCTACTATCGTGATCTAGGTGTCACTCAGGGGCATCTTGGCAACGAAGATCAAGCGCTTGGCACGCTACGCAAGGCTGCTCACCTCGATGAGGATGCCCAGGTCGCTGGAGATGTCTATGGACAGCAGGGCCGCGTGTACGAGAACCTGGGGGCCTACGATGAGGCTCTGGCAGCGTACGAGCAGGCAGCTGGCCTCCAGTCGGACGTGAAGGGTGAATACCAGCTGCGCGCGGGAGTTGTCTGTCAGCAGCTGGGGCGACACGAGGACGCGGTTCCGCTGCTCGAATCCGCTTGCGATCTCGCCCCTACAGATCCAGCTCCCTGCTACCACCTGGGCCTGAGCTACGATCATCTGGGCGAATCCGACAAAGCTCTCGGAGCGTATCGGAAGGCTGTGAACCGGGAGCCCAGGGATCCGACGTACCGGTTCAGGCTTGGAAAAGCCGCTCATCGTCTGGGCCGGCTGAATGAGGCCCAAAATGAGGTCCTCCGGGCGTTGCAGTTGAACCACGACGATCCCGACATCCGTGCCCAGCTCGGGGCGATTGCCGAGGCGAAAGGGGATCGGGAGGAGGCCCTGGCTCAATATCGACGTGCCGCCGACTTAGCGCCCCAGAAGGTGGATTACACCAAGAAGATCGTCGCTCTCTATCGGCAGAGTGGCCGATACGATGAGGCGATGGATACGCTCAAGGTCGCGCTCCAGGCGGCGCCCCAGGATGCAGATCTGCACAAGGAGCTGGGTAGACTCTATCAGGACAATGGTCGATACGAGGAGGCGCTATCGACCTATGAACAGGCGATCACTTTGGAGCCTACCGTTGGTGAGTACCATCGTCACCGCGGTTCCGTCCTGCGTGAGTTAGGCCGCCTGGGTGAGGCTGTGAAGGGACTGGAGAAGGCGATCAAGCTCGACGGGAAGTCCCCGGCTGCCTATCACGAGTTGGGCGTCACCCTGGACCTTCAGGACCGGAAAGAGGAGGCCTTGCAGGCCTTCCGGATGGCCCTGGACCTCTCCCCGGAGCGTGCAGATATCCAATACGATTATGCCAGGCTCTGTCAGCGATTGAGTGACCACGAAGAGGCGGTGGTTGCTCTGCAGCACGCTCTGAGGATGCAGCCTGACTGGCCCGAAGCGCACTATCACCTGGGCTGGTCGTACCAGGAAGCGGGAGACCCAAACGAGGCCCTGCGGCACTATCGACGGGCTGCTCAGCTGGCGCCCAAGGATCCGAGGTACAAGCGAGCGATGGGCCTCGCATATCGGCAAAGAGGTGACCTGAATGAAGCCATGGCCCTCCTTGAAGAAGCGATCAGTCTGGATCCCCAGGATCCGAGCCTCCATGGCGAGCTGGCCGATGTGTTCGTCACCAAGGGGTGGCTCGCCGAGGCTATCGACGAGTACGAACGGGCGGCTCGGCTGGCTCCACAGGATGCCGCCTATCATTGTCGCATTGGAAGAACCTGCCGTGAACTCGGTCATCACGATAGAGCAGTCGAAGCGCTTGAGGAAGCCATTGATGTGTCCCCCGATCAGCCCGAGGCGCACTACGAGCTTGGGCGCACGTACCGCTCTATGGGTCGAGGACGCGAAGCAGTGGTTGAATACGAGAAGGCGGCTCAGCTGGCTGAACAGCACGCCCAGAATCGTCCTGTCTATCACTTCCACCTGGCCGAGGCTCTGTACGAGCAGGGTGAGGCGGACAGGGCCACCCACGCCCTTTCGAAGGCCATCGAACTCGATCCGCAGGATCCCCAGGCTCATTATCGTCTTGGGGTGATACTTGAAGAGCAAGAGGATTACGATGACGCTCTCCAGCAGTATCAGGAAGCGTCGGTGATTGTTCCAGATCAGCCGCTCTACCATCGCCAGACGGGCTCTGTCCTCTATCGCTTGGGGCACTATGAGGAGGCCACGAAGGCCTTACGTCAGGCACTCAGACTCGACTCAGGCGATCCTGAAGCCCATCTTCTGCTGGGACGTACCCGCAGGGACCTTGGCGACCTTCAGGGCGCGCTGGCTGCTTGCGAAGCTGCCATCGAGCTGTCGCCAGACGGAGCAGTCTACCATCGGGAGCTCGGTCTCCTCTTCCACCAGCTCGATGAGTCGGAGAAGGCCATCGGATCTCTCCGCACAGCGATTTCCCTCGACGAATCAGATGCTGAAGCCCACAGGGCCTTGGGGGAGATCTACGAGACCGAGGGCAGGTTGAAGGACGCCCTGTCCGAGTATCGACGGGCGGCCAATTCGTCCCCGGATGAGTCGCGATACTCTCGGGCCTACGGCAGGGTCCTCCGCAAGCTCGGCATCTACGACGAGGCCATCGAGGCCTTGCAGGAAGCGCTGACCATCGATTCAGAAGATGCCAAATCGCACTACGAGTTGGGGACCACGTTCGAGATGCAGGGGCAATATGACGACGCCCGGTCCCAATATGAGGACGCTGTGGCGCTCAGCCCCGATAATGCGCGGTATCGGCTCTGCCTGGGTACTGTATGGCGGAAGATCGGTCTAAGATCCCGGATGCTGGCCGAGGCTGGGATCCCGAGTGACAGCGGTCAGCAGCCGGCCCCGGATTCCGAGCACTACCAAGAGGGAGTCGCTGCCCTGCAAGCCGCCGCGGATCTGGGCGAGGATTCGGCGAAGATCCACGCCGAGCTTGGCACCCTCTATTTCCTGCAACGTCGAATAGAGGACGCGATTGTCGAGTTAAGGAAGGCCGTCGAAGCGGCCCCGCAGGAGTCCTTCCATCATCGAGTCCTGGGCATGGCCTATCGGGTGATCGATGATGACGAGGCCAGCATTCGAGAGCTGAGGGTTGCCGAGAGCCTTGAGCCGGATTCTGCCGAGACGCAATACGAGCTGGCTTTGAGCCTTGAAGGGTCAGATCGGCTAGCTGATGCCCTGGACGCGATGAGGCGGGCTACCGAGCTCGCTCCATCGACGGCGGTGTACCACTACGCCCTCGGTCAGTTGTTCCGTGAGGCCGACCAGAATGACGAGGCCAGAGATGCCCTTGAAGGGGCTGTCGAGTTGAGGCAGGGCGTGCCCGTCTGGCACGCCGCGCTTGGTGAGGTGTACGTTGAGGAAGGCCAGCACGAGCTTGCTCTGGAGCAGTTCGCTCGCGCTCTCGAGTCGGAGCCTGAGGACCCTGAGTACCTCCATCGCGCGGGCCGCGCCTACAGTCGCATGGGATACACGGAACAGGCTGTCGAGCTCCTGGAGAAAGCTGTGGCGCTGCGACCGGACGACGCTCAGATGCTGGCAGACCTCGGTGGCATCTACGCCCGCCAGGAGAGGTACCGGAGCGCGAGAGAGAAGTATATGCGCGCTGCGGAGCTGGCTCCGGAGCGACCCGACTACTTGCTCAATCTGGGCGACGTCGCCCGTGAGCTGGATGACACCGACGAAGCCCTGAGGATGTACAACCGGGCAATCGAAACCAGAGCGGACTACACGCCCGCTTACGAGCGGCTGGGTGCTCTCCAAGAGGCACAGCGGAACTGGTCCCAGGCGCTTGATGCCTATCAGCAAGCGTCCGGGCTCGAGCCCCGCAGTGCCCTCTATCTCTACAAAGTGGGGGCAGTCCTGAACCAGCTGAAGCGGTATTCAGACGCGGCCGAGCACCTGGAGGCGGCGGTTGAGCTGGATCCGGAGTTGCCCGACGCCTACGGCCAGCTGGGCGAGGTCTACGAGGCACAACAGCGCTACGATGAGGCGATGCAAGTGTACGAGCAGGCGATCGTGACGGCGCCCGAGGAGGCAGCTCATCATGCCCGTATAGGCAAGCTATGCCGACGGCTGGGGCATCTGGATAAGGCACTGGTCCATGCTCGCAAGGTGGTCAGCCTTGACCCGGAGGATGGCGCAGGGTACTACGAGCTCGGTCAGACCTGCGAGGCTCGCGAGGAATACGACGAGGCCCTTCAAGCTTACCTCGAGGCACTGGATCGCGATCCAGATCACGCGGACTACGCCTATAGCGCTGGCGTGATGTACAAGCAGCTCAAACGCTATCCGCAGGCGGCGGCGAAACTCCGGAGGGCCATCAAGCTCCAGCCTGGCCATGCTGATGCGTACAAACAGTGGGCAGCGGTGAGCGCTATGTCGTTCATCTGCCGTGACCGATGAGCGCAGTCATCAGGGGAGAGAACGCACAATGAAACACTCCATAAACCCGTCGTCCGAGAGCCTCGAATCATATGAGCAGCAAGTCGATGCGGCCAGCGAGGTGCCGGACGCGGTTCACGAGGCTCAGATGGAGCTCGACCGGGTGATCGCCTCACTGTCCGGCGAGGCCGGGACTGGCGTTGGCGCCAAGTCAGGAGGAGAGTATGTGGGTCCCTCCAACGATCTCTACCTGATTGTCTCCAGTAAGCACGCACTGATCCAGAAGTACGGTCGGCTCGGCTTCGAGCAACTCGACGCCGATCTGCACGACCTGGGACAGGCCATCGAGCAGCACGTCGGTCTGCAGTGCCAGGTCATCTATGTGGATGACGCGCCGTCCATGATGAGATATGCCCTCCAGCCGGTCGATCCCAGGAACCCGGGCCACGTCAAGAACCTCATCGACGGCGTGGATGCCCGTCTGGTGGAGCAGGGGGGCAAGATCCGGTACTTACTCATCGTCGGCGGCGACGGCATCATCCCCTTTCACCGTCTACCCAACCCGGTCGATGATCAGGATCAGGAGGTTGCGTCAGACAGTCCATACGCCTGTCGGGACGGTCACTATCTCATTCCCGAGAGGGCAGTCGGTCGCGTGCCAGATGGTCACAGCGAGGGGCTTGGTTTCCTGCACTCGCTGATCCAGGCCTCGGCGGAGGCCCATCGGAAACGATTCGCACCCAAAGGCTTGCTGGGAGCTCTCGGTGATCAGATCAGTGGCCTGCGTCACGCGCTTCAGGCGGCGCCCTCGATGCAATCCGCTGGGCAGGGGTTGGGGTACTCTGCAAGCATCTGGCGTAAGGCCTCTCGCGCCGTATTCCGTATTATCGGCGACGATAGCCAGTTGAGGACGTGTCCTCCCCTGACCTATGAGGGCTTCAAGATCGTCGAGCGTCCACGCTTCAGTTACTTCAACCTTCACGGGATTGAGGACGGGCCAAATTGGTATGGGCAGAGAGATTCCTTATTCCCGGCTGACTATCCGCTCTTTCCTTTGGCCCTGCGTCCTCAGGACCTGCGAGCCGATGAGCATGCCAATTCCGTGGTCTTCACCGAGGCCTGCTACGGCGCAAACATACTGGGGAAGAACATCGGAGATTCAATTGCTCTGCGCTTCCTGGATGCCCGAGCCCTCGCGGTGGTAGGCTCAACCAAGGTCTCCTACGGCTCCATCGCACCCCCTCTGCTGGGAGCCGACCTGGTCGGCAAGTACTTCTGGGAGGGACTGCAGGCGCATATGACGGTGGGAGAGGCGCTCCAGCATGCCAAGATCAGTCTGGCGAGGGAGATGCAGGAGCGCCAGGGGTATCTTGACGGGGAGGATCAGAAAGCCCTGATCAGTTTCGTGTTGTATGGCGATCCCTCTCTGGCGGTGAAGGCTGTCCAGAGTGCCCTGTCAGTCGGGTCCGTCAGCAAAGCCATATGTCCTCCCCTGATCTGCGGGCGGGAGCCCAAGGCACGAGGCGAGTTCGTGTCTGACGAATTGGTGGCTCAGGTGAAGGGACGCATCGAGACGAGTATGCCCCACATGTCCAACGCCAGGGTTCGTGCCAAGCCTTTGCCTGTCTGCGATGGGAGCTGTGACGGGTCCTGTGGGTCCTCGGACTCCCACCAGGAGAAAGCGTTCGGTGCCGATCGTCTGCGCAGGAGCGTACACCGGCGGACAGCCGGCTGGTCCGTCACCCTGGAGAAGAGCATTCCCGTTGCCGGGGATGGCGAGCATCATCAGGTGGTGAAAGTGTCCGTCGATGCAAACGGTCACGTGCTCAAGGTAGCTGTATCCAAGTAGATCATCCGACTGAGGAACCATGCTGACAGGGGAGTTTCGGTCTAGGACAGACGCCGATGGGAGAGTGCTAGTTCCTGTGGAGTTCCGCGCGGAGCTGGCAGACGGCGCGGTTGTCACTCGGGGCATTGACCGGTGCGTCGTTATCTATCCCGCGACGAAATGGAGCACGCTTGCAGAGGATATCGAGCACAGACTCCCTCTGACCAGCAGGCTGGGGCGGGCCTTCAGCCGCTTGATGTTCTCAGGCGCCCTCAACTCTGTCCCGGATCAGGAGGGGTGGATCCGGTTACCCGTCCCCCTGCGTGAGTACGCGGGCATAGAGGATGAGGCTGTCGTTGTCGGTCTGTTCTCACATCTGGAGATTTGGAGTCCTCGGCGCTGGCAGGAGATGAGATCGGAGTCAATGGAGGACGGTGCTGCTCTAGCGGAGGAACTAAGTGAATTTGGAATCTAGCGTGACGGGAAGATTCGTTTCATATGAGTCCATACAGGATCGGAGGTATACAATGGGGAATGGGAATGGAATGGGCGGAGCGTACATCAGGGTGATGGGCGTTGGCGGCGCTGGGAGCAATGCGGTCGATCGGATGATCCAGGTAGGCATTCGAGGCGTCGACTTCATCGCCGTCAACACTGACGCACAGGCGCTGTCCAGATCAGAGGCATCGCACAAAGTCCAGTTGGGAGGCAGTTTCACCAAAGGCCTGGGAGCTGGCGGGGACCCGGCCAGGGGGGCTGAGGCCGCGGAGCGGAGCCGAGAGCAGCTGGCAAACGCTGTCCGCGGGGCTGACATGGTCTTCGTCGCTGCTGGTATGGGCGGAGGAACCGGAACCGGTGCTGGCCCTGTCGTGGCTCGGATCGCCCGGGAGGAGGGAGCGCTGACGATTGCCGTCGTGACCAAGCCGTTCACATTCGAGGGGACCAAACGTCGTTCGGTTGCCGAAAAGGGGATTGAACGCTTCAAGCAGCAGGTCGACACGCTGGTCGTAGTCTCCAACAATCGGCTTCTCGAGGTGGTCAACGAACACGTCTCGCTCGATATCGCCTTCCGCATCGCCGATGAGGTGCTCCGTCAGGGGGTTCAGGGGATCTCCGAGCTTGTCACACGGCCTGGGCTGATCAACCTTGACTTCGCCGACGTCAAGTCTATCATGGGCGGCGGCGGTGGAGCCCTCGTGTCTATGGGACATGGCGAGGGAGAGGACAAGGCGGTGGAGGCTGCCAAAGTGGCCCTGGGATGCCCCCTTCTCGATATCGAGTCGATCCAGGGCACGGACGGCTTGCTGGTCAACATCACCGGTGGGGAGGATCTCACCCTCGCTGAGGTCAACCGTGCAATGGAGCTCATCTCTCAAGCGGCTGTGCCGGGAGCTCGGATTCTCTTTGGCACCGTAGTGGATCCTAAGATGGAGGGCCGTATTCAGATCACCCTGATTGCTACGGGCTTGGGCATTGAGAGGACCATTACCGCGCCCGCCAAGAAGGAAGGCGTGTCCATGGCCGAGGTTTTCGGCGACGACCTCGCTGTACCGGCCTTTATGCGATCTCCTGCTTATGCTCAAGCGGGGTGGAGGAATTGACCGGTGGCTAGACTGGATGATCGACACGTTGCCAAGGCAAAGAGGCTAGTGTCTGAGAAATTTCCGGAGATGGCCGGCACCAGGCCGTCAGTCTCCGAGAAGTCTTCTCAGAGCAAGGCGGCGGTGAAAGGCGAGCGGGCTGTCCAGAAGCGCTATGTTCTCACCTTCGAGAAGAACGTCTCTCTGCCTGGAGGGAGCGAGCTGAAGCGCTTGGTCCGGGTCACTATGGACGACGCTGGTGAGGTCCTTAGACTGACGTCCTCCAAGTAGGTGAACCTGCGACCATCTCCTGTTCTGCCATGACCGCAATGACCGGCGTCGGTGCCTGTCGCCCGGTAGCGCTGATTGCCTTGTGCCATAGCGACCGAGTGTGTAGAGCTCGACGGCTTTCTCAGAGTGCGCCTGAAAGGTGTGAGAACGCCGTGCGTCTCATCGTGCTGGA
>CAZQXX010000090.1:0-11470 GCA_964597105.1 uncultured Anaerolineales bacterium | reverse complement strand
AGGGACATAACCGTGATCAGGGTGTTGAGCGATGGACCGGCAGTGTCCTTGAACGGATCGCCGACTGTGTCTCCCACCACACTGGCCTTATGTGCATCGGAGCCGGGGCCGCCGAACTGCCCGGCCTCGATATGCTTCTTGGCGTTGTCCCACAGACCCCCGGCGTTGGACATAAACAGCGCGAAGATCACACCGGTGAAGATGCTCCCTCCCAAGAAGCCACCCAAAGCTTCGGGGCCAAGGATGAAACCGACTAGCAGAGGCAACACAACGGCGAGGAACGCCGGTCCCACCAGTGATCCCAGGGCTCCCTGCGCAGCCAGCGCCACGCACGCCTCGTAGTCGGGCAACTCTGTTCCGGCCAGGATGTTCGGATGCTCGTCGAACTGGCGGCGAACCTCCTCGATCAGGTCGAACGCGTTGTGGGTGACCGACAACATCGTCAGAGCACTGAACAACGGCGGGGTGACGGCGCCCAGGAGGACCCCGGCCACCACCATTGGGTTACGGAGACTGATGACCAGCTCAATACCGCGAGCACCGATGACCTCGGCATAAGCCGCGAAGAGGGCGAGTACCGTAAGGGCTGCGGCACTAATGGCGAATCCTTTCGTGATGGCCTTCGCCGTGTTGCCAGCTGCGTCGAGTACATCCGTCACGTCGATTACCTCTTGGGACATGCCGGCCATCTCGGCGATACCCCGGGCGTTGTCGACAATAGGCCCGTATGCGTCGGAGGAGACGATCATTCCACTGACGGACAGCATGCCCACTGCGCTGATCCCTACCCCGTAGATGCCGTCAACGCCAGCGAGTTCCGTCAAGTAGTAGGACAAGAGGGTCGCCAGCGCGATACCGATGATCGAGGGAACGATGCTGATCAAGCCATAACTAAATCCAGTTATGATGTTGATTGCTGCACCGGATGTCGAGACTCGCGCAGTCTCAACTACTGGAGCGAACCGGGCCGAGGTGTAGTAGTCGGACGTGAACCCGATAAGCACGCCCGTGACCAAGCCGGTGAGTGTGGCCCACAGCAGGCCCGTGTTGTATCCACCCAGAAGCACAAATGCCGTCGTCAGTGCGGCAAAAATGGTGCAGGTGATGATCGTTCCGCTGTTGAGGGCACGACCTGGAAGCCCGCTTTCCCCGACGCGAACGAACTGAATCCCGACAATGGACGCGATAATGCCCAGTGTGCAGAGCATCAGTGGGAAGATCACGTACTTGACCTGCGTGAGGGGGTCAGCGGCGAAGAGTGCGGCACCCAACAGCATGGCGGCCACCGTACTTGCCACGTAACTATCGAAAACATCAGCGCCCATCCCCGCCACGTCTCCCACGTTGTCCCCAACATTGTCGGCCACCACTGCCGGGTTACGCGGGTCATCCTCAGGGATTCCAATCTCGATCTTACCCACCAGATCGGCTGCGATATCAGCCGTCTTGGTGTAAATCCCGCCTCCAGCCTTGGCCAGGAGAGCTAACGCCGAGGCCCCGAAGCTGAATCCCAAGACAATCTCCGGATCCCCGGTCAGCAAGTAAATAGCGCTCATACCGACGATGGCTAACCCAACCATCGCCAATCCCATTACGGAGCCGGCATAAAAGGCCACCTTGAACGCACGATTCAGGCTCTTCTGGGCAGCCGTGGCGCTGCGCACGTTCGCTTCTACGGCGATACTCATTCCCATATACCCGGCTACTGCGGAGCACCCTGCGCCGGCGATGAAGGCCAAGGCCATAGAGAAGCCCCGTCCAGGAGAGAGCGCGGCGGAGCCGGTACCCAGGTTCTCAATCTCAAAGCCGAAGACAATGGCTAAGATGAAGCCCAGCACGACCGCCAGCATGGTGAGTGCCCGGTAAAGGCGCCATAGATACGTTTTTGCACCCTCACGAATCCAGGATGCAACTTCCTGGGCTCTTTCGGAGCCTGCGTCTTGACGTTGAACCCATCGATAGAAGTACGCAGCAGCACCTACCGATACGAGGCCGGCGCAAAGCGCGTAGACAGGCCAGAAGTCAGGTCTCAGCATAGAATCCTCCCCAATATCGTTGCACTTGGTGGCACTCTAGACAGACGAGGCTGAGCGCCACCAGCGGTAGTGTTCGGCACGGAGCTGCTCAGCTGGGGGTAGGGGGAAGAACACCAGATCCTGTTCGTTCCCGATGAAAATCCCGCTCTTGAGTGTTCGATAGGGAAACGTAGCGGATGCCGTGCGGTTGACCATCTTTGCATCCACCGTCTTGGTGGACAGGTCCATCAGACATTGGCGCAGGTGGGCGATTCTGGAGTAGGGCAGATCGCCCACCTCACCGTGTTCTGGATCCTCCGCCAAGTTCCCCAATCGCAACTCTGCAAAGCAGATCGCCGGTAGCCGAATCAAGATATTTGGATTCTTGACGATCAGCTCGTAGAAGCCACGAGGACCCAGAGAACTCACGACCATAGGGTGTACCGGTGCGGTCTCCTGGTATAGATGGAAGCCGGTCGTCGTTCTGGGTAGCTCGTCCGCTGCATCCAGTCCCAGGACACGCCCATCCTGCGTCACCAGATAGAGCCTACGCATGGCTTCCAGCGGCACGTGTTCCAGCACGCGATAGACGGAGATGTAGATGGATGCCTTCGGACGCCCGTCTTCGTGTGGCACGCAACGGCGTATGCCCTCTTCGACGCGGAAATAGCTGTGCCGGAACTCAGGATCGATCTCAAGGAAAGCGGCCTGCCCACGCGCCTTTTTGGCTGTGCCGACGGCATAGTAGACCCCAAACTCCTCGGGGGTCAACATGGAAGCAATCAGCGCTTCGGGGACAAGCGATAGATACAGGTGGACGTCTCCGGTCATCGACTTCCTCCTAACTGGGTCGCGCTTCAATCCGATGGCTTGTGCCTGCTTCCAGATGAGCTCTAGAGAGACAGGATGGCTCCGAAGGTAACTTCCACTACTAGGCTGATCAGATTAGAGCGATCGACTGATCCGTCGACCACCATTGAGACCAGTCGGACCACAGCGATGGACAGGTACAGGACCCCCAGCATCCGATAGGCCACCGGGGCGCCGACGATCACGGGGAAGGCTCCCATGCCGACGAGAAGGCCTCCGAATATCGCTCGCACTTCGGTAACGCCGCGCGGTCCCTCGGTGCGGAGGCCGGTGAAGCTGGTCACCAGAGAAGGCTTGAAGAGCGAAAGCAGTCCAGTCCCCGCTGTTCCGATAGCAGCGGCAATTTTCAGAGCTTGCAAGAACATCTTTATTCCTTTTCCTAGGGCCCCATCATTCCGAGGGGCAGCCGTCGGGTCGGTCCCCTGATTCCCGAGCAGTCACTGTCGAATCAGCTGCTTGATCTTGGGCAGCCCACAGATCATAGTACGCATGTGCCGAGGGTATCCAAACTGCAGTCATCGATGGCTATCCCCAGCCAATCGCTTGGATGAGTCCCTGTGACAAATCGTGCTTCGCCGTCAGAGACGGACCCAGGGAACCGGCTCTGATGCCAAGGCGTTGTGCTTTCTGCGATTGGTCTAGTCCTCGAGGTATTTCCTTCGTTAGCTGTCGCCCCTTACAGAGAAGATAGCTTTCCCTTGTCTCATAGAGCCGTTGTATCAGCCTCGCAGACGTATTTGCCAGGGAGCCATTGCCCACACGTGCTCGCCAGCCAGATCCTGCACCGCCCGCATCATAAGTGCCAGGTCGGTTTCGCCATCCTCGAGGAACGGCCGCGCCAACACATGCTTTCCTGGCGCTGTGATCTGTACCACAGTGTAGTCCTTCGCCAGATCTAGCTCTGCCAACTCTTTCGCTGCCGTCAGGGCTGTCTCGAACCCGCCGAGTTCGTCCACGAGGCCGATTTTCCGGGCTTGTTCGCCAGTCCAGATGCGTCCGCGTGCGATCTTCTCTACTTCTTCCTCCGTCATCTCGCGGCCCCGGGCGACGACCTGCTTGAAACGAGCGTAAGAGTCGGCCAATTCTTGGCGCACTTGCTCACGCTCATCGTCGCTGAAAGGTCTGAGCTCGGAGTAGAGGTCGGCTCTAGCGCCGCGCTGCAGTACCCTCCGTCCCACTTCGAGTCTGTTATATAGCTCTTCGAGCACAAGCTTGCCGCCCCAGATTCCGATTGATCCCGTCAGGGTGGTTGGACGGGCGACGATACGACTGGCGGGTGCCGACACGTAGTAGCCACCTGATGTGGCTTGCTCACCCATCAGAATCACGACTGGTTTGCGCTGTCGCAAGCGATCTACTTCCCGCTCTATCAGGTCCGATGCTAGAGATGACCCGCCCGGGGAGTCGACATGGAGGATCACGGCCACGATGTGGGGATCTGTTTCAGCTTGGCGAAGCGCCCGGGCAATCGTCTCTGATCCAGCTTGTGCTTCCACCGGAAGTGGGAGCGGCGTTGGCATGCGCCGGCTTTCACCAGACACAATCATCCCCTCTATCGATATGACACCGATGCGCTCCCGGGTGGTCCACCGGATGGGACGCTGGAGCCAGCGTGCTGCATTGTCCCAGGTCGTCAGGCGAGCCCTGGATTCGTTGACATCTTTTGCAGCTGATTCTTCGCGAACCAGGTATTCAGGCAGTTCGTCCTCATAGAGCACAGCATCGATCAGCCCGGCCTTGACCGCGTCGCGGGGCGCCAGGGGCATCGTGTCGATCAGGCCTCGAATCTCGCCCGGTTCCATGTCACGGTCTTCGGCGATGGCGTCGACTAGCTCGCTGTAGGTTGAGTCGAGAATGGCGTCCAGCATCTCCCGATGGGGTTCCGTCATTGTTGAGCGACGGAACATGTCAGGTGTGACTTTGTACTCGGCGATCGATTCCAGGTCGGCCTGGATTCCGAGCATCGCCAGGGAATCCTTCAGGAACAGTGCCTCGCTCCGCAGACCAAGCACGTTCAGCCGGCCCGAGGGTGGGAAGACGATCTTGTCGCAAGCTGATGCTAGATAGTAGTCCCAGGTTCCTGTCGAGGGCACCCAAGCGACGGTTTGCTTGCCCCTGTCTCGCAGTTCGTGGACCATCTTACGCAATGTGTAGAGCGTCGGCGGCCCAGCTCGGAGGTCACCGAGTCGGAAGACCACCCCTTGGACTCGCTGGTCACTACCGATCAGCTCCATGACGTGCCGCATCTCTTCCAGGCTAGCCTCCGATGGAAACAGGGGAAGCATCTTCAGCGGGAACGGAGCACGACGCCGGGGTGTCCATTCGGGGAATGACCCCGCGAGTTCTAGAACGGGGTACTCGAGACCTCGCCGCCGAAGTGAACGAACAAGGTTCCGTATTGCCTGAATGCCGTTGCCAGGAAGATCGAGCGGTCTCATGTATGTGGGGTCCCTACGTCAACCTTAGCCCGGGAACTATGTCCAGATCCCAGTCTGCTGTCTCTCCGGCCATGAGGTGTCGATGCGCACAAGCACCGACCATGGCGGCGTTGTCGGTACATAGGAAGATCGGAGGGTAGTAGACTGGGACGTCTACCCGCTGGACCGTCGTACTGCGCAGGGTCTGGTTAGCCGTCACACCACCGGAGAGAAGGAGTGCCGTGACGTCGAACTCCTGTGCGGCCCGAGCGGCTTTTGCCGATAGCACGTCCACCACTGCCGCCTGAAAACTGGCGGCTAGATTAGCGAGCAATCTGCCTCTGGGTGGGTCGGCGTATTTCTCGACCTCTCGTAAGACCGCGGTCTTGAGCCCGCTGAAGCTGAAATCGTAGGTCTCATCCAGCCAAGCCCGAGGGAAGTCAAAGGCCTCCGGACGGCCGTTTTGAGCCACGCGCTCAATCTGTGGCCCACCGGGATATGGGAGACCCAGCAGCCGGCCGACCTTATCGAAGGCCTCGCCGGCGGCATCGTCCAGCGTGCTGCCCAGATGCTCGTAGTGGCCGTGGTCGCGCACGAGAGTCAGCTCGGTGTGTCCACCGGAGACAAGCAAGGAAAGTACTGGGAAGGTGAGGTGGCCTCGGGCAACTCCTTCACCTTCTACGTCCAGCCAATGGGCGTAGATGTGTGCTTCAAGATGATTGACGCCAATGAGGGGCAGCCCTCGCCCGAACGCCAGCCCCTTGGCGGCATTGACGCCCACCATCAACGACCCGGCGAGCCCTGGGCCGTAGGTGACGGCCACGGCATTAAGATCGTTGAATCCAACGTGAGCTTCCTGCATCGTCTGCTCGATCACAGGCACAATCGCCTTGACATGCGCACGAGAAGCCATCTCGGGGAAGACCCCCCCGTACTCAGCGTGTAGATCGACTTGTGAAGCGACGATGTTGGAAAGAATACGCTGGCCGTCCGCGATCACGGCGCCGGCTGTCTCATCGCATGAGGTCTCTATAGCCAGTATGCGTGTCATATTATCTCCATCGACGATAAACCCGCCTCGGGCCGATACGATGCTCAGCTGGGCCCGCCTTGATCCGTCAGTTATGAGTGATTTGGGCAGACCATCTGCTGCGCCCCGAAGCCGGCGACGGACTACACCTCTATGACTAACTCCTTGGGGAAATCGGTCAAGTTGTGGACGGTGCCACCGTCATCAATCCAGACAACATCTTCAATTCGAATGCCAAAACCAAGATTCGGGTAGTACAATCCGGGCTCGCACGTGAAGATATGGCCTGGCTGGAGGACATCCTCGTTCGTGGGGACGTCGCTGAAACGAGGATCCTCGTGGATTGCCAATCCAAGGCCATGGCCTACGCTATGCACGTAACCCGTCTCGGTCTTGGTATCACTCCCGATAGTTGGGTATCCCTTGCTCTCGAAGAAGTCACACGTCATCTGCTGATAGCCACGTGCTTCTTGACCAACCTCGTACGCACTGATGAGCGTCTCCACGCACGCCTTCACATCGTTGTATGCGTCCTCAACATTAGGCGGCGCATATCCCAGGCAGAACGTGCGGGTCATATCGAAGAAGTAACCGCCGCCTGCCTCACGGGGAAAAATGTCGAAGACAATCGTCTTGCCCAGAGCTACCACGTCCTCTACTCGTCCCTTGCTATGCGGTACCCCGGCATCACGTCCGATCGAGAAGATGAACCCTTCAGGATCTTCTAGGCGTTCCTCGGCAATGAAGCGGTTAATCTCTTGATGGACGCGCCCGATGGTGAGGCGCGTTCCGTCAGCTTGGAGGAGCACCTCGTTGCCCACCTTGTGGGAACGGAGGAAGTCGATGGTGCGCTGGACGATCCTGCAAGTTCGGCGACCTACCTCTCGGACACGCTCAGCCTCAATCGTCTCTTTCGTGGAGCGAGCCTCATCAATCAGCGTTGTCTCGAAGTCGCCGGATACGGTTACGTTCTCCAGTTCAGCGTCCAATGCGTTGAGTAGCATCCAGGCGCGTCCTTGGTCAGCTCTGCCATAGAAACCGACACGACCACTCACTGCTAGGTCGGCGAAGATCCGGCGATACAGCTCAACCGTGGCAGCTAACCGGTCTCCTTCTTCGCGTAAGATGCTCACGAAGTCGTACTTATTCAAGCTAACGACTGTCAGCCCGCTAGCTGCAGCTTCGTCGCGCTCCATTGGCGAGCAGAGAAGAATAGGTTCTTCTCCTCGTCTCTGTATAACATATCCTCTGGTCAGGCTGGCCCCGTTGGTCATGTAGTACATCGCCGGGTTTCCATGCGCTGGTCCGGCGACTACGAAGGCGTCTAATTCTCGCTCCTCCATCAAGCGATCCAAATCGCTCTTCACTCTTATACCTCCTCGAGTCTGGCCTCTATTTGTACCGTTGATATTGCTGGAATATCTCGCCGACGCTCCTACCCTCGTGGACTCGCTGGATGACCTCGCCAAGAAGCCCCGCGACAGAAAGGAGTGTGAGGTTCGGTAAGTGGCATTCAGCTGAGGAAGATATGGAATTGGTAGTCACAATCTCCTTAACCGGAAGATCCTTCAATCGTTCGATGGCAGGCGGAGAGAACACCCCGTGGGCAAAACAAAGGAACACGTCGTTCGCCCCGTACTCCCGCACGATATCCACGGCGTTCACCATCGTCCCGGCGGTGTCCACCTCGTCGTCAACGATGATCACATCGTGGTTCTCTACCTCGCCGACTAAGGTTAGCGCCTCAGTGTCTACGCTCACCCGTCTCTTTTCGACCAGGGCGAGCGGCATTCTGAGTTCAGCGGCTAGGTTGCGAGCCTTCTTAGCAAAGCCGAGATCGGCTGCGACGACAACCGCGTCCTCAAGCTCCTTCTCCCGGAAGTAGTCGGAGAGGATCGAGAAGCAGGTCAGCGCATCTCCTGGGATACTGAAGAACCCCTGAATCTGATCCGCATGGAGGTCGAGTGTCATATACCGATCAGCCCCGGCGACGCCGATAACATCAGCCATCAGTCTCGCGCTGATCGGTACTCGGGGCTGGTCCTTCTTGTCAGAGCGCGCGTAGGCGAAGTATGGTATGACTGCTGTTATGCGATCCGGAGAGGCGCGCTTGAGCGCGTCTAAGAAGATCAGCAGTTCCATGATGTTGTGGCTGACGGGTGACGCCATGGTCTGAATAAGGAAGACGTCCTGGCCCCTGATGCTCTCCTCCAACTGGACGAAGATATTCTCATTGGGGAACTGGATGATCCTCCGCGGTGACAGGGGAACGCCGAGATACTGGCTGATCTCCTCCGCGAGTCCCGGGCATCCGCTACCACTGAACAGCTTGATGTTTCCGTGCATTCCACCCCCAGTGTCAGTCACGGCTTCCGTATTCGGATGTTAAGATGCCCATGACGACCATATCCCGGTAGGCTCCGTCCCGAAAGACGCTTTCTCGCAGAGCACCCTCCTTACGGAACCCGGCCTTCTCGTAGCATCGGATACCTCTGACATTGTCTGCGTGCACGCGTAGAAAGACGCGGTGCAGATTCAGATCATGGAAAGCCACGCGCAGCATAGTGCGAACGGCGTCAGTGCCGAACCCTCGATTCCAGTAGCTCTTGTCTCCGATGGTGACTCCGAGCTCCGCGCACCGGTCCTTCCATCTGATGTCGAACAAGCTGATGTTGCCGATGTGCGCGCCCTCGGCGGTCTCAATGGTCAATGCCACGAGCTCCCGTTTCTCCAGGCGATCCTGGAGATTCTCGAACCAGCGCTCCTCTTGTGCTAGAGAGAAGGGCAGGGCCATGCCCAGATAGCGACGCACCTGGGGATCGCCGAACCACTTCACGAAGCGGGGGAGGTCCTTGCGCTCGATCGGCCGCAATCGCACTTTCTCTCCGACGATCATATCTCCTGCTTAAGACAGCGCGTATTGTCGACTGGACCAGTGCGATTCTCCACAGAGTCGATCCGACCGATATTGAGGGCCACTATCGAAGCGGAATGGGGGAGAGCTGGTTGAACTGACCGAGTAGGCTGGGGGCGCACGATGCTGCCTTAGACCTCACACAACTCTTGCGTTGCTGTGTACACGTCCACCTCTCGTGCTGTAATCCGTTCTATCCAGGTCTCCAGTTCCTCTTTACCCAGCTTGGCCACTAACTCGTCGAGCAACTGGCGCTGCAGCACGTTGAACAGCTCCGTCTGAACGCGTGCCCGCTCTCTCTCAGCCAGGAGTCCTGTCCTACACAAGTACTCGCGATGGGATGCGACGGCTTCCAGGACGTCTGGCACGCCGGAGCCGTTGAGGGCTACGGTCTGCAAGATCGGAGGTTGCCAGTGCGTGCCGTTCGAAGGAGTATTGCGGTTGACAGCCATCTGCAACGCTCGCGCCGCTCGCGAAGCACCTGGTCGATCTGCCTTATTCACGACCAAGATGTCCGCGATCTCCATCAACCCGGCCTTGAGGGCTTGTACCTCATCCCCCATGCCTGGGGCCTCCAGAACAATGGTCGTGTGGGCTGTACGGGCGATCTCTACCTCGGATTGACCGGCGCCCACAGTCTCTATCAGCACGATATCGAAGCCGGCGGCATCCAGCACTTTGACCACGTCATTTGTGGCCTGGGCCAAGCCTCCGAGACTGCCTCGTGTTGCCATGCTCCGAATGAAGACGCCTGGATCTCCTGCGAGGTCGCGCATCCGTACCCTGTCCCCAAGCAGTGCCCCCCCAGTGAACGGACTGGTAGGGTCGACTGCCACGATCCCCACCGTGATGCTCTGAGCGCGCAAGGCTTTGGCAAGTTGATTGACGAGAGTGCTCTTACCCGACCCTGGCGGACCGGTCACTCCAACCAAGTGAGCTTGACCAGTGTGGAGGTAGAGGGCTGCCAGCGCATCTCGAGCGTCCGCGCCGTCATCCTCAACGAGCGATATCAAGCGCGCCAAAGCATAACGATTGCCATCCAGTGCCTCAGCTACCAGTTCCATCAGTCCTCGGTCAACTCGCGGCGGATGAAGGAGCTGATGACCTCAGTGTTGGAGCCAGGGCCAAAGACCCCGGCCACGCCCATCTCTTCTAGCTTGGCCTCGTCTTCTGAGGGAATTATGCCGCCGACAAAGACTTTGATATGATCCAGTCCCATCTGACGCAGCCCATCGAGCACCCGGGGCACGAGTGTCATATGTGCACCGGAGAGAATGCTCAACCCGATGGCGTCGACATCTTCTTGCAGGGCTGATTCTACGATCATCTCCGGTGTCTGACGCAAGCCGGTGTAGATAACCTCCATGCCGGCGTCCCGCAGCGCGCGGGCGATGACCTTAGCACCACGGTCGTGCCCATCGAGACCGGGCTTGGCGATCAACACGCGTAGCTGGTTAGTCATCAGGTCCTCCATTATGCCTATTGCCAAATCGACGGTGGAGATTATACAACAGTTCACATGAGTTGGAAAGAGTCTGCAGCACCAGGGAGGTCGGCTTCCTGGCGGGAACCGAACATCCCATCTGATCACTTGTCCAGTGGCAGGGAGCGGTTGCTTGCTCACACCGATCTTGCGTGAATCAGGGCGAGAAGCCAGGAAGTGATAGTGATTAAGGATGCTCAAATCGATCATAGGGATTCGCGGACAGGGCTCATAGCGACTTGACAGTCCCAGAAAGGCCGTTATAATCCCGCGTCGTTGTAGATGGAGGAGGTTCTCTGAGGATTCTTGATGAGTTCCTTGACAGGTTGGACGGAGCGTGTTAGAATCTCGCGCCTGTTGAGGGATAGGGGTCGAATAACGGTCCCGGACTTTCGGAGGCTCCTTGACAAGTCGAACGGGACGTGTTATAATGTCGCGTCCACTGAGGGAGCAGGATCGCAGATGTAGCTCCCGAGCCGTAATTAGTTCCTTGACAGATTGAGCTGGATATGGTATACTAGCTCTTCGCACTGAGGGCACAGTTGACAGTCGCTTGACAGAAGATGTTGACCGTGCTATAATTTGACTGAGTGCGAGAAGAACCTTAACAATTGAATAGTGATAGGAAGGTAAGACGGAATTTGGGTCAACGACAATTCGATTACCCAACCGCGACGGTTAGTCGCGGTTAAGTAATAAACTATGGAGAGTTTGATCGTGGCTCAGGATGAACGCTGGCGG
>CAZQXX010000089.1:0-11650 GCA_964597105.1 uncultured Anaerolineales bacterium | reverse complement strand
CGGGGTACGACTTCGTGGCCGGCACCTATTTCCTCCCCGACTACAACGGGGACCTCTCCTACGCCGATGACAACATCGTGGAGGCTAGAGCCGACGGCACCATCCTCAACGCGTGGGAGATGGACGACGAGGTGGCCAGTAACGACAGCTCCGACGGCTCCGAGATCGACAGCATCATCGACATCGCCGTGGTGCCGGGTAGTCCGAACCGGTATTTCGTCACGGCTGCCTATGACGATGCCATCGTCTACGAGATCGTACTGACCAGGACCGGGACCTTATGGACGCCCAACTCCTGGGCGACGGTGATGACCTATACCGGCGCCATTGCCGACGTCTTCCGCGACAACCTGGGCATCGACTACGATGCGCAGAACGAGGTGCTCTACCACTCGGGGTGGCACACGACGACGATCCTGGTGACCGATCTGAATATGAATCCCATCCCAGAGGGGAGCTCGACCTTCGACTGCCCCGGCGCCGGCGGATATAACAGCGGCGTGACATTCATCGAGGGCTCGAACCCGCCGGAGGTGTGGGTGACGGACTTCTCCAGCGACAAGACGACCCGTTGCCTGGCCTTCGGGGCAGACGAGCCAGACCCCGCGTGGGAGAAACGGATCGATGGGCTACGGTGGGAGCCGGACCTGGTTATCCCCAGGCAGACGGCGGATACGGTCATAGTCACCGACGTCATCACCGCTCTGGAACCGTTCACCCTGACCGAGTTCTGGGACCCGGCACATCTCTCGCTGGTCGATTGGGACGTGGTCCCGCCGGTGGCGGACGTCATCACGGGCGTGGGTTCGCTCCAGGTGGTGGGACCGGCGGGCCCACCGGAGGTGGTGACGGTGACCAAGGCGTTCTACGTCGAACCGTGCGACTGGACCACGACGGTGCTCGAGGAGGAGCTGGTGCTCGAGGGCGGCCCCTCGTTCCCCGTCCGGTCGGTGACGATCGAGAAACAGCCGCCGGCGCTGTGGATCGCGACCGGGGACGGCGATGAGGTGGCGGCCGGCACGGTCGCCTCCTTCACGCTGGAGTACGGCAACGCGGGCGGCTACGAGAACGACGTGAAGATCCAGAGCGAGTTCCCGATCACGGCCCCCATGGTCTACGCCGAACCGCCCCCCGATCGGGTCTCGATGGATGGCCAGCGGGCGGCGTGGGACGTGGGCGACCTGGCGACGGATCACGGAGGCCGCATCGACGTGTACATCTTCATCGACGAGTCCGTCCAGACCGGCAGCACGATCGCGATCTGGAACGGTATCTTCGATCACCTCGACGTGGTGAGGGACGAGGCGGCGATCGGCTTTGACGCCATCGCCGAGGGGTTCCTGGTGACTTGGGACAAGTACATCCACTCCGATGTCCCCGACGTGCCCTGGCACCCTGGCATTTCGGTGACGCTGGAGACCTCCCAGACGTTCGCCGTTGAGGAGGTTATCAACCCCGGTGGTGATCTCTCCGGTTTCAGCCTCGTCGAGGAGTGGAATCCGGAGGAGCTCACGCTGCTCGATGGCTGGCTGGTCGAACCGAGCAGCTACCTGCCCTACGTCAGTACCCCGACATCCGGCACGTGGATTCTGACGGTGCCCCCGGGCGCGGACTATGGCCAGGTTCAGATCTTCAAAGTGTTCCAGGCGGAACCCTGCACGTGGACGGAGACGGTCGTGTGGGAGAGCCTGGTGGTCGGATCGGGCGGGGTGAGGAACCGGCCGTTTGTGGTCATCAAAGAGCCGCCAGCTCTGTGGATCGAGAGCACCTACGAGGAGCGCGTCTACGCGCGGGACGAGACCCAGTATGTGCTCCACTTCGGCAACGCCGGCGGCTTCGAGAACGCCTTCTCCATCCGCAACACCTTCCCGGCGGAGGTGACCTTCCTCGGGTCCGACCCGCCGCCGACCGGTGGAGCGGCCGGGGATTCAACCGTGGAGTGGGACTTCCCCGACGGTATCGGTGCCGGCGATGAGGGGGCGATCACGGTCACGGTCCAGATCGCCCAGGGCGTGCCGCCTTCCACCACGATTGAGATCTGGGCCGGGATCTTCAACCACGTCGACGAGCTTATGGACGAGGCGGTGACGGCGTATCACGTGCCGCCACCGGGGTGGGAGAAGCGGGTCAACGGGGAGCCGTGGACGCCCGATCTGGGCCCGACGCTCGACGTATTCGACGTGTTCAGCGTCACGGACGTCATCGCCACCCGGTCCGCTGCCGCCATCGTCGAACACTGGGACCCGGATCGGCTGTCCCTCAGGGGATATACCAGGGAGCCTGAGGAGGGCATCGTGCTTTCCGACCCAGGGTTCCTCTCCTGGGAGTTCCCGGCCGGGGCGCCCGGGACGATCACGCTGACGAAGTGGTTCGGCGTGGAGCCGAACGTCGAGACCTACAGCGTTCTCTGGGAGGAGCTGTGGGTGGAGGACGTCATGTGGGAGCGGCGGCCTGTCTTCGTCGACAAGGTGGAGGGGAGGGTGTACCTGCCGCTTGTGGTCCGGGCCCACGACTCGGGCTGAGCCGCCCGGCGCCATAGCCCTTCCCGAAAGCTAACAGACCTGACAGGTTTTCGTAAACCTGTCAGGTCTCCTTGTCGCAATATCCTCGCCAGCGGGGATACCGTGTTGACGGCAGGACAGCTGGGCTTTCGGGAAGGTCCCCCCTCTCTGCGATTCCCTGGCACGACCCGCGCTTGGTGTTGATCTCTGGCCAGAATGTGCTATCATGAGAAGTAAGTACATCGTACATATGCCGTCTATACACATCAGGAGAGGAGCATGGGACGGACGATCTTTCGCAGCGGGAACAGCACCGTGGTTTCCCTCCCGCCGGAGGTCCTGGAGGCCCTTGAGCTGGAGCCCGGCGACGAGGTCACCATCGTGGCCGATCCGGAGCGTCGCCGCATCGTCGTCACGCCGACCGGGACGGCGGGAGCGGGGGAGCGCCTTGAGGGTCGGGCTAGATTGGGTGAGCTGATAGAACGGTACGCGCCCGCGCTTGAACGGCTGGTCGAGGTAGAGGAACGAGAGAGGCGCGCTGCCTCCCGGGGGATCGAGTCGGAGGCGCTGGAGAGGGCCCAGGCTCTGCGCGAGGCGTTTACCGCGCGCCATGGCGTCCTCGACGTCGATCTGGTCGAGGCTGCGCGGCAAGATCGCCAGGGCCAGGCCGATGGCGCGCTCGACCTGATCAGGGAGGATGAGGGCCATGGCCCTGGTCGTTGACGCTAACCTCACCGTCGCACTCGTCATCGCCACGCCCTATTCCGATCAGGCTCACGCCCTGTGGGAGCACTGGAGCGCGTCGGGGATTGACGTCTTCGCCCCGGACCTGTGGGCTTACGAGGTGACCTCTGCCCTGCGGAAGGCGATGGTCATCACGGGCATGGGCCTGCCGGAGGCCCTCGCCCGTCTTGAGGTACTGACCCAGCTGGGCGTCCGCTTGGTCCCCCCGATGCCGGCGCTCGACCGGTCCGCGCTCCACTGGGCGGAGCGACTGGAGCAGACGGTGGCGTACGACGCTCACTACCTGGCGCTGGCTGAGTTTCTGGGGTGTGATATCTGGACCGCCGACCGCCGCCTGGCGGACAAGCTGAGCCCTGACATCGCCTGGGCCCACTGGGTGGGCGAGATCGCGGGGCCGTAGCGGCGACTGATGGCGCCCGCTAACGTCCCCGAAAGCTGACAGACCTGACAGGTTTTCGGAAACCTGTCAGGTCTCCGACTATGCAGCTGCAAATATGTTCGCAGTATGACGCGTCCGATCGCGCGCTTGATCTGACGGAGGAGGAAGAGGATGACCAATCCCAGCACTCACCCAGCGCCTGACACCATCAAGCGCGTCAGGTACTTCGACGGCCAGATGCTCACGGCCCAAGACTTCAACCAGGACCAGGCCTACTTCGTGGAGCAGAACCGCCGCCACAACCGCACCCTCCACGGCTACGGCACCGTCTGCGGCCTCGCCGTCTCCGCGCGCCGCACCGCCGAGGGGTCGGAGGTCACGGTCTCGCCGGGCCTTGCCATCGATCCCGTTGGCCGCGAGATCCGCGTGCCGGAGGCTCAACGGATCACGGCCGAGGAGGTGGAGGATTGGATCGCTCAACACAAGGAGGACGTGACGGAGCCGGGTGGAGAGCCGCCGCGTTCCCTGTCCCTCGCCCTGGTCCTCTGCTACGCTGAGCGCGAGACCGACCCGCTGCCCGTGCCGGGCGACCCCTTCGGCGCCGGGGAGGAGAGCGGCGTCCCCTCCCGCATCGCCGATAGCTTCGAGCTCCGCCTGATGCTGGATCCTCCGGCGCAGGCCGAGGAGGAGGCGGTACGGCGTTTCGAGGGCCTCCTCCGCCGGATCGAGGTCACCGATGGGCCGGGGGACTACGTCACGTCGGAGCAGATGGCGGACCTGGTGCGCGGCCTGGGCCACGGGCAGCAGCCCAGCCTGAAGCCCGGGCCGAAGCGACCAGACGCCGGGACGCTGCGACTCCACCCCGACGAGGCGCACCAGATCCTCCAGGCGGCGCTGCGGGTGTGGGCGACCGAGGTGCGGCCCGGGCTCCTGGGCGATGGCGTCGACTGCGGCGCTGTCCCCGGCCACGCCTGCGTGGCCCTGGCCCGGCTGGAGATCCCCTTAGGCGATTCTTGGGAGATGGTCGGTAACGTCCAGGTGCACCAGGACGACCGCCCCATCCTGCTCCGCGCCCGCCTGCTGCATGAGTGGCTCGCGGTGGGTCAGTAACAGAAGCCGCTGTGCCCCGGGGGGCGTAAGGGCTGTATCGCAGCAGCGCTGGGCCCGGGAGACCTTCGAGAGGATCGCGGGCATCGACTACGGGAGACGGGACGGCGGCGCGGTAGCCTTCTTCCTCCTGGCGGACGCCATCAGTGGCCGCGGGCTGCCTTGGCGTCCGCTAACCTTCCCGAAAGCTAAGTCGGGCCGGATCTAGCTCCCTCCACGGGGTCCGGTGGACCCTCTGCCGATGTACGTCGCCCTGGCGAACGCCCCCTTGAACGCCGGTGACGTCGAGAGTTCCAGGTAATGCGCCCGACGCGCGATCCGGCGTGCCTCTGCGCGTTTCTCCCCCGAGAGCAGGGCCAGCTTCGCCCCGGTCCCGGCCGCGTTTCCCACCTGGCGGAAGCGGTCCAGCGGCAGGTCGGGCAGCATCCCGATGGTCACCGCGCTCTCCACGTCGATGTAGGTGCCGAATGCCCCGGCGATGATCACCCGGTCGATGCTCCCCTCGTCCAGCCCTTCCTCCTCCAGCAGGAGCTGGATCCCCGCGCGCATCGCGCCCTTCGCCAGCTGGAGCTCCCGCACGTCCTTCTGGGTCAGCGTGATCGCACCCTCGCCGTTTCGCTCCTCCTCGTTCACGAGGACGAACTCCCGCAAGCCGTCTACCTCGCGCACCCCGGGACCCTCCGCCATGCGGCCGTCGCGGCGCACCACGCGCACGCGATACAGCTCCGCCAGTGCGTCCAAGATGCCCGACCCGCACAGCCCCACCGGCGGCACGTCCCCGATCGTCTGGAGTGTGATAGCGTAGTCCCCGTCGCTCTCGGCGATCCGCAGGTACTCGATGGCGCCCTCGGCGGCGCGCATGCCGTGCTTGATGTGTGCTCCCTCGAAGGCTGGACCGGACGCCACCGAGGTGGTCGTCAGCCGACCGTCGTGGGCCAGGCAGACCTCCGTGTTCGTCCCGATGTCGAGCGCCAGCACCGTCCCCTCCGCGTCCGCCATCCCCGTGGCCAGCAGCATCGCCACGTGGTCGGCGCCGACGTATCCGGCGACGTTGGGCAGCAGATGGACCATCCCCCCGCACGCCACCCGCAGGCCGGCGTCCCGGGCCTTCACGTCCAGCGCCCGCGCCACAGCCGGGATATAGGGCGCGAGCGCCAGTTGCGCGACGGGAAGCGCCAGGAACAGGTGATGCATCGCCGTGTTCCCCACCACCACCGCGTCGGCGACGTCCATCGGATGTGTCCCCGTCTCCTCGCACAGATCCTCCACCAGCTCGTTGATCGCCCCCACCACCAGGCTCTGCATCCGCGCTGCCTCGTCCGCGGAGCGCGTGGCCCGCGAGATGCGGGATACGACGTCCTCCCCGTAGGCGATCTGCGGGTTCATCCTCCCCCGAGCCGCGAGTGTTTCGCCCGTCTCTAAATCGACCAGATAGCCCGCGATCTTCGTCGTCCCCAGGTCGACGGCCAGTCCCAGCAACGGAGCGGCCGCGCCGCCGACGCTGATGACCTCCCCGTTGCGCACCACCACGCTCACGTGCCACTTCTCGTCGCGCAGACGCGGCGACACCACCCGCAGGGCGTCCGTGTCCACCCCCTCGGCGTGCACGCCACAGGTCTCCTCCAGGGCCTCCAGCAATCGCGTCTCGTCGGCCCGCAGGTCCTCCGGCTCATCCTTCGATTCGAAAGTTGGCGGGGACATCTGAAGCTCGTACTGGTGGACGAGGGGCTGCGGCTCCACGGGGATCTCCTGTCCCTCCACCTGGGTGCGCTGCGGCGTGGTCAGGGATCCCGGCGGAACCCGGAGTTTGCAGTCGGTAGAGGCGTAGGCCTGGCACGCCAGACGATACCCTTCTTCCAGCTCCTCGGCCGTGAGAAAGGCGCGCTCGTTCTCCGTCACCGGCGAGAGCTCGCCCTCCAGCACCTGGACGACGCAGCGACCGCAGGTGCCGACGCCGCCGCAGAGGTTCACCAATTCGACGCCGAGCTTGCGCGCGCATTCGAGAAGCGACTGGTCGCCGGCGCACTCGCCGCGCCGACCGACGGGTTGAAAATCGATGTGATGGGGCATAAGTTCCTTTTTCCCACACACCTGACAGGTTTCCGAAAACCTGTCAGGTCGCCTTATCGTACCTTCGCTCGCCAGCCGGCCAGGAGTCCCAGAGCCGCCAGAACGCTCAGGCTGGCAAAGGCGGCTGTCCATCCCGCGCCCTCGACCAGCCCCCCGAAGATGACCGGCCCCAGCAGCATGCCTCCGTTCTGTCCCACCATGATCATCGCCATCGCCATGCCGCTCTCCCGCTCGTCCTCCGCGGCCTGCACCGCCGCGGCGAAGATGTTCGTCGGGATCAGGCCGAACACGATTCCCTGAACGACCACCAGGACGATCAGCCCGGTCACGCCCAGCGCGCCGGCCAGTGGGAGAAGAACGATCGCCAGGGCGAAACCAGCGAGGTACGGCTTCTTACGCGAGCCGATCTTATCCGACAGGACGCCCCCCGCCGGGGCAGAGAAGATCGTGATCAGGGTCGGGATGCTGGCGAGCAGGCTCGCCTGCGCCAGAAGCAGACCCCGCTGCTCGTTCAGGAAGGTGGGCATATACGTGCCGAACCCGATAACGGCCGCGTTGAAGGCGCCGAAGGCGGCGGCCAGCAGCCAGACGTCGACGTTCCGCAACACCCGGGACGGGCTGACGCGCGGGGTCGGCCTCGTCTCCGACGCATCCGGCAGTGCCGCTCGACGCGGCCTCACGGTCACCAGGTAGAGCACCGTCGCTACGAGGGCGTAGATCGCGCCGACCCACCACACGGTGCGCCACCCCGACGCCTGAGTGATCCCCGGGGCCAGGATCAGCATCGCCGCCGTGCCGACCGGCACCCAAGCGGCCCAGACGCCCATCGCCGTGCCGCGGTGCTCCGCGGCGAACCACTGAGCGATGATGGCCGGCGCCAGCACCGCCATGAAGCTCGTCCCGATGCCCTCGACGACGCGGCTACCCAGCAGGACGCCAGTGCGCTGGCTCAGCGCCCCGATCGCTGCCCCGAGGGCGATGGAACCGCCGGCCAGAAGGCCCGTCAGCCGAAAGCCGGCCCTCTGGAGAATCAGGCCGGAGGGAAGCGCCAGGATCAAGCCCGTCACGGCGTAGAGCGACATCAACAGGCCCGAGTTGCCGAACGACAGCCCCAGCGACTCGATGAGCACGGGCATGATCGGCGGGACTTTGAACTGATTCAGCGGGGCCGCGATGCTGAAGAGGAGCAGCACGGCCAGGATGAGCCAGGCTCTGGTGGGGGTGGACGATGCGCGTTCACGGGTGCGCGGACCAGTGTCTGTCATTGGCTTCCTTTCCTCCGAACAATGGGTGCGTCAAACCGGGCTGCACCGAGCAACCCGGTTTGACTGGTCTCCGATGGAGATGGAACCGGGGCGCCGCTAGTAGACCCCGTACTCGCGCGCCGTCTTGATGTAGGCGTGCAGGTTCTCCGGCTTCGCCTGATCGACGACCACACCGGGGCTGAGGAAGTAGCCGCCATCCTGTCCGACGGTGTCGATCAGACCTTTCACATAGTCCTCCACCTGCTCGGGCGTCCCCGAGTGGAGCAGCGACGCCGGCACGTTCCCGCCGAAGCAGGCCCAATCGCCGAACGTCTCCTTCACGTGCTCCATCGCCGTCTGGTCGAACATCCACATGGTCGTTCCCGGGGGCAGGTCCGACTCGGCGATGATCTCGAGGCGCTGGTTGTACCCGCCCTCGACGAACATCCACGGGATCGCGCCCTCCTCGACGATGCCGAGGATCGTCGCCTTCAGGCTGGGCCAGTAGAACGTCTCGAACTGCTCGTTCGACATGAAGCCGTCGGCGCCCTTGTGCAGCGGGACGAGGATGAAGGGGTTCCCGCTCCCGGTGGCCGCCTGGACCGCCAGCTGGACCGCGATAGGCACCAACCGCTCGCAGGCCTCGATGACCTTGTCGGGATGTCGGTACAGGTCCATCATGATGCCGCGCGTGCCGCGCAGTGTGTCGCCGACGATGTCGAAGGGGGCCTTGCTGAACCCGCCTGCGGTTCCCGGCAGGCCCATTCTGCCCACCAGCTGTCCGCCCATCCTGGCGCTCGCGCCGAGCCACTCGGCCGTCGCCTGCGCGGCTTCCACGAACGCCGTGAAGGCCGCCTGGACCGGTGGCGCAGACACCGGCGCCAGGGTGAGGGGCACCATCGGGAACTCCATCGTGCCGTAGAAGCTCGGCAGCATCGACCACCCTTCCAGCGCCTCGAAGGCCCGTGGCATGTAGGTGCGCATGTAGAAGCTCTCGGGGTCGGCGATGAGCTGATCGTACTCGTCGGCCGTCATGTACTCTTTCTCGACCATCTGGAAAGTAACGTCCTCCGCCAGGCCGTCCCCGGGCCAGCGGTAGGTCTTGAGCCCTAGCACGTCGAAGACCTTGCCGGGCAGGAAGTTCGCCGCCGCCTGGTAGTCCGGCTGGTACTCCTCGTGGAAGTTGATGATCGCCTCCACCGCCTTGTCGTAGTCGTACATCATTTCCCCGTGCGTGACCTTCGTGTGGTCGGCCACGACCCCGGCGAAGAGGGGGATGGCGGGCACGCGATCGGGTGTCTTGAGCTGGCAGACGTCCTTGAGGCGTTTGGTGCGCCGCTTGTAGGCGTCCTCCGCCTCGCTGCTCGCAAACTCAACCTCGGGGGAGAGCCAGGGCGCCAGACGGGCCTCTTGCTTCTCCTGCATACTCATCGAGTCCCAGTTTTCCGGATACATGAACATAGCTTAGCCTCCCATCCACTGCTTGGCCAGCCTGACGGCGGCCTGCGCGTCGCGTCCGTAGGCGTCCGCGCCCGTGTAGTCGCGGATCTGATCGTCGACCTGTCCGCCGCCGATCATCACCTTCACGCCATCCAGACCGGCGTCCTTGAGCGCTTTGACGGTCCCCTTCATCGGCTCATAGGCCAGCGTGAGGAACCCGCTCAGGCCGACGACCTGGGCGCCGTTCTCCTGAACCGCCTCTACGAACGAGGCCGGGGGTACGTCCACGCCCAGGTCGACGACCTGGAAGCCGTTGACATCGAGCATGAAGACCACCAGGTCCTTCCCGATGTCGTGGATGTCGCCCTCCACGGTGCCGATGACGACGGTGCCCACCGTCTCAGCGGGCTCGGCCCCTTCCTCCTCGCGGATGTAGGGCTTCGCCTTGTCCGAGATGCGGCTGAGGATCTCGCCGGCCATGATCAGCTCGGGGACGAAACACTCGCCCGTCTCGAAGCGTCGGCCGACCTCTTCCATAGCCTCGCGGCAGGCGCCGAGCACGTCCAGTGGATCGACGCCGCTTTCGAGCAGGTCGTCGGCGATGCGGAGCGCGTCGGTCTCCCGCATCTCGACGATCGCATTGATCAGTTCTTGTGACACTGGCATAGTGCTTACTCCTTTTTCTTTCAGATTCGTTCCGACTGGACCTAAAGCCATCCAGTTGCACCCTCGCCTACAGAGGCGAGGCCGTCTCAAGGGATGCTGCGGGCTTGTTCAGGTGTCCGGGGAGGACGGCCGCTCGGCCATCCTCCCAATTCCGTGCCTAGTAGACGCCGTACTCGAACACCGTCTCCGTCATCGCCTCTACATTCTCCGGCTTTGCCTCCGGCGGAATGCCGTCGACGGCACCGTCGATGATCAGACCCCCGCCCTCGGCGAAGATGTCGATCAGCTCCTTGACGTAGTCTGCCGTCTGCTCTGGCGTGCCGGTGACCAGCGTTTGGGCTGGGACGTTTCCCCAGAAGCACATCCGATCGCCGAGCACTTCCTTCGCCTTCTGCTTTTTGATAATGTCGAAGTGGCCTACCACCTTGCCGGGCGGTAGCTCAGCCAGGAAATCGAGCCGCGGTGTGTAGTCGCCCTCGAAGAAGGGCATCGGTACCAGATCAGCGTCGATCAATGCCAAGAACAGCCTGTTCAGGGTGGGCCAGTAGAACTCGGCAAACTGCTCATCCGACATGAAGCCGCCAGCACCCCGATGGAGCGGGATGAAGATGCGCGGGGTGTTGTTCTGTTGAGCACCGATGATGGTCGACTGGATCAGGAACGGCGTCAGCATCTCCATCGCCGCCTTCAGCTTATCCGGGTGACGATACATGTCGAGCATCGTCCCCCGCAGTCCGCGCAAATGGTCAGACACCCAGTCGAAGGGTGCCTGCGTGAAGACGGTGCTCGCCACCGGCGGGTAGCCCATCTCCATCAAGTCTCTCGTCAGCCCTTGCTGAGCCGCGCTCCACCTGTTCATCTCACGGCCTACCTCGAGCAGTTGCTCGAACATCTGCTGCATCGGCGGTGTGCCGGCCAGCATCGCGCCCAGATTGAGCAGGGAGTAACCACTGGAGAACGCGAGGAGGGTCGGAATCATCCCCAGCGGCTCCAGGGTCTCCGACATGCGCGGCATCAGCTTGCGGACGATGAAGTCGCCCGGGGTGTTCAGAAACTCGTCATATTCGTCGGCCAGCATATACTCGTCCTCGACGAACTGGTAGGGGAGGTTCTCCTTGAAGTGTTTGCCCGGCCACTTGAACGTCTTCAACCCCAGTTTCTCCATCACGGGGCCGGGGAAGAAGGTGAAATGGAGGGGCGCCATGTCCCAATTCAGCTTCTTCATCGCTTCTTTGACGGCCTTGGCCGCCTTCTCGTATTCGTAGAGCCCTTCGGCATTGGTGAGCCCGACGTAGCGCACGATGAACAGGCTGGCAAGACTGGCGATGGGGACCCGATCTGGCTCTCTGAGGGCCGCTGCATCGTTGAAGCGCTTCTCGCGGGCCAAATACTCGGCTGAAGGTTGAAACTCAGGGGCTTTCTGTTCCTGGTTCATTGGTTGTCTCCTATACCTGTGTGATCCATTCTTTGGCCAGCCTGACGGCGGCCTGCGCGTCACG
>CAZQXX010000088.1:0-11788 GCA_964597105.1 uncultured Anaerolineales bacterium | reverse complement strand
CACGCTTTTCAAACCCAGCTTCGGTATAATATAATACAGCAGCTCTGCCTCAGAAACGACCGCAGCCGGGTCTCGTGGCTTCTTGCCCACGAGCGAACGATAGGAACCGCTTATGCCGCGTGTCTGGCTACTCGCCTTCCGCTCGCTGTGGGCGCGACCCTCGCGCACCCTCCTGACTCTGTTCGCCATTGTCCTCGGCGTGGCCGTCATCCTCGCCATCAGCGTCACCAACCTCAGCACGCTCAATGCCGTCACCACCCTCTTCAGCGAGGCCTCCGGGAAGGCGCACCTGGTCATCACCAGCCGGGACGTGGATGATCGGGGGTTCTCGGAGGGGGCGCTGCGCCGCGTGCTCAACCTGCCCGGCGTGGAGGCGGCCGTGCCCTCTGTTCAGGTTCAGACGATTCTGGCTGGGGAGGACGCTGCGTCCATAGACATCAGCTTCCTGGGCGCCGTCGCCGGTGGGCTCTCCATCTATGGCATCGACCCGGCTCTGGACCCCGAGGCTCGCGAATACGTGGTCGTCGAGGGGACGTTCCTCCCGCCCGATGCGGACGCGTATGAGATCGTGCTGGTGAAGGACTACGCGGAGGCCGAGGAGATCAGGGTGGGGCAGGATCTGGAGATCCTGACCCCGGGGGGTGTGGAGGCATTGCGAGTCGTGGGCCTCATATCCAAGGAGGGGGCCGGTCAGCTCAACAATGGGTCTTTCGGCGTCGTTCCCCTGAGGACGGTTCAAGAACTGTTTGAGCGCGTTGGCGACCTCGGCCAGATCGACATCGTGGCCGCTCCGGACGCCTCAGGCGGGTCGGCGCTCGATGAGCTGAAGGAGTCCCTGCAGGAAAGGCTGGGAGACGACTATGTGGTGACCTATCCCGCTGCCAGGGGCAAGCGTGTGACTCAAATGCTGGACGGATACCAGATGGGGTTCAACTTCTTCGGCGTCGTGGCCCTCTTCGTCGGTGCCTTCTTGATCTTCAATGCCTTCTCTATGACCGTCGTAGAGCGCACGCGGGAGATCGGCATGCTCCGCACCGTCGGCATGACGCGCGGACAGGTGATGCGGCAGATCCTGACCGAGGCCGGCATCCTGGGCATCGTCGGGACCGCTCTCGGCGTCGGCGCCGGGCTTCTCCTGTCGCGCGGCCTCATCCGCATGATGGAGCTCATGCTAGCCCAGGAGGTAAGGGAGGTCCAGGTACCTATCAACGGCCTGGTGACCAGCGTAGTAGTCGGTTTTCTTATGACCATGGTAGCCACGGCTGTCCCGACCTGGCAGGCCGGGCACGTCTCGCCTCTTGAGGCTCTGCGGGTGCGCGGAAACCCGCGCGAGCGTGGGGCGCTGCGTTGGGGGTGGATCCTCGGATTGGGGCTCCTGATCCTTTCCTACCTGCTACTGTTCCACATCCCGCTTCCGCCAGATGTCGAAGAGCAGCTGGGGCACTTCATCGCCCTCGGCGTGCTTCTGGGCGGCGCCCTGTTGATCCCTGTCAGTTTTGGGGCCTGGGAACGCCTGGCTCGGCCCGTGATCAGACGCCTGTACGGGCCGGAGGGCCAGCTGGGCAGCCGCAACTCGCGGCGAGCCAGGACCCGAACCGCCCTGACAGTTGCTGCGCTGATGGTCGGCGTGGCGATGATTCTCAGCATTCGCGCGGTGACAGGGGCCTTCGAGACCGATATCCGTGACTGGCTCGACAGCTACATCGGGGGAGACCTGTACGTCCACTCGTCAAGCAATATGCGCACCGACCTGGCGAGCCGACTGGAGGCCGTGGATGGGGTCGCCGCAGCAACGCCGATACGGTACTTCGAAGTAGAGCTCATTGGGTCAGATGGGAGGACCGAGCCGGTGAGCTTCATGGCCGTCGATCCAGAGTCCTACCGGTCAGTCACGTCCTTCGTTTTCGCCGCCGGTCAGGGGGAGCCGGATCGCTTGCTGGCCCGCCTGGCGGCCGGCGACGCCGTCTTCGTCTCAAGTGTGATCTCCGAGAAGAATGGGCTTGAGCAGGGCAGCACCGTTCGCCTCAAGACGAGGCGTGGAGAGCAGGACTTCGCCGTCGCAGGGGTGGTTGTCGACTTCTATAACCAGGGCTTGGTTCTGCAGGGCAGCTGGCGGGATATGCGCCTGTACTACAGGCTGGACGATGTCAGTGCCTTCTTGCTACGGGCCGACGCGGGCTACCCGCTGGAGACGGTTCGAGACCTGATCGATCGCCAGTACGGTGACCGTCGCAATCTCAGCGTCCAGTCGAATGCGGCGCTCAGCGGGGAGGCACTCAGCTTGCTGTCGCAGACGGAGGGTCTCTTCGATATCCTGGCCCTTATCGCCATGGTCGTCGGGGCTCTGGGAGTCGTCAACACGCTGACAATGAGCGTGCTGGAGCGCACACAGGAGATCGGAATGCTCCGCAGCCTCGGCATGACGAGGCCGCAGGTGACTCGGATGATACTGGCCGAGGCGATCATGATGGGCCTCGTAGGAGGGGCTTTCGGTCTTGTCTTCGGTAGTTTGATGTCACGCATCATGCTGCGAGCCATCAACACCATGACGGGCTACGAGCTCGGCTATGTCGTGCCGGTCCAGGGCCTGGTCGTCGGCCTGGTCCTCTCCTTGATCGTGTCCCAGCTGGCAGCGCTCTGGCCGGCCCGTAGGGCAGTGCGTGTCAGCATAATCGAGGCGATCCAGTTCGAATAACGAGACGGCAGGCACCCGCGAGCCCGGAGGATCTTCCTCAGCAGTCTGGGCTGTCGCATACTTGGCACGAAGGATCAGGAGTCGTCAATGGGCAATCGATACGTGTACCAGCTTGAAAGGACCAGGCTCCCTTCAGAGATCGGGAACAAGGCCCAAAAACTGAGGTTCCTGATCAAGAATGGATTCCGGACGCCGCCGTCGTGGGTCTGCACGTGGGACGCGTATCTGCGATACCTCGACGATGAGCAAAGGCTGATTGGCCATCTGGCATCGGAGCTGCCAGGCAAGCTCAATATGGACCGAGCGTATGCCATCCGCTCATCGGCCAATGTCGAAGATAGTCTGAACCACTCCTTTGCCGGGCAGTTCAGGAGCGTCCTCGACGTACGAGGCCTGGAGGAGATGATACAAGCCGTCAAGTCTGTTTGGGCAGCGACACACACTGAAGCAGTCCGATCCTATCTGACCAGACATGGGATAGATCCCCGTGAGCTTAGGATGGCTGTCGTCATCCAAGAGATGGTCCCCCCGGTCGTCTCCGGCGTCTCCTTCAGCAAGAACCCGATGACGGGGCTGGACGAAGTTGTCGTAGAGGCGGTGAAGGGCAGTGGAGAAGCCCTGCTACAGGATGGCGTCACCCCCGCCAGGTGGGTGAATAAGTGGGGGGAGTGGACTAGCCAACCTCGTGAAGACGAGATCAGCATCGATCTCATCGAGCATGTCGTTCAGCAGACCAAAGCGGTTGCCAGGGCCTACGGCGAGCCTGTCGACCTGGAATGGGTATACGATGGGCATACGGTGCAGTGGGTTCAGCTGCGCGAGATTACGTCCCTCCACGTCGATCTCTTCTCTAACAGAATATCCAAGGAGATGTTGCCGGGCATCATCAAGCCTCTCATCTGGTCTGTGAACGTGCCCCTTGTCAACAGCTCCTGGGTGCGCCTGTTGACCGAGTTGATCGGGCCAAATGACATCGACCCCAACACCCTAGCCCGATCCTTCAACTATCGCGCCTACTTCAATATGGGGGCCTTCGGCCAGATCTTCGAGCGCCTGGGCTTGCCACGAGAGACGCTGGAGCTGCTCATGGGGCTCGAGGGGGGCGATTCGGACAGGCCCTCCTTCAAACCCACGCCCAGGACGTACGCGCTGCTTCCCAGGATGGTGAGGGTTGCTGCCAGCAAGCTCAGGTTCGCCCGCAAGATCGAGGTCAATCTCCCCCGCATGGAAAGCGAATACGAGACCTTTGGCATCGATCAGGTCACCCATTTGGCCGAAGGAAAGCTCATCCACGAGATCGACCGCCTGTACGCTCTGACCCAGGAGCTGGCCTACTACAATATCGTCACCATCTTGCTTATGCAAGTCTACAACGCAATGCTTAAGGGCCAGCTCGCGCGCATCGGCATCGACTTCGAGCGCTTCAACCCGACTGCGGATATGAGAGCGCTAGAGGATTACGATCCAAACGCCCATCTGGCCAAGCTAAATGCCGAGTACAACGAACTCGATGCGCCCATCAGAAGGCACGTCCGGGAAAGCACCTACGATCAGTTCCGGCAGTTGCCGGGCATTGAGTCGCTGCGGAGGCATGTCCAGGAGTTCCTGGAGCGGTTTGGTCACTTGAGTGACAGTGGCAACGACTTCTCTTGTGTTCCCTGGCGAGAGAATCCCGATATGATCATCAAGATGCTCGTGGAATACGAGCAGCCTGCGAATGGATCCGGGACCAAGTTGAGCTTCGAGAACCTGAATGTATCCCCGGTTCGTCGGCCTCTCTTGCGCTGGGTCTGGACCAGAGCCAGGCAGTTCAGGCTCTACCGAGAGGCCGTTGGCTCCCTGTACACTTTTGGCTATGGCCTCTTCCGTGTCTACTTCCTTGGTATGGCCGATCGCTTCATCCAGCGTGGGATCATCTCGTCGCCAGAGGACATATTCTACCTTCGCTTTGACGAGGTCAGGGAGATTGTGGAGCAGGGAGGAACAGCCGGTGCCTACCGGGACAGGATCGCTGACTGCAGGCGTGAGGTCAGCTTGAGTGAGGATATCGTGCTGCCCGACATCATCTTTGGGGATCAGCCCCTGGCTCCGCCAGCCGAATCAACAGACATCCTGCGCGGCACCCCGACCTCACGGGGGCAGTACACCGGGCCCGTAAAGGTTGTTCAAGGCCTGCGCCACTTCGATAGGCTGAGCCACGGGGACGTCCTGGTGATACCGTACTCCGATGTAGGATGGACGCCCCTGTTCACCAAGGCGGGGGCCGTCATTGCGGAGTCGGGAGGGATGCTCTCACACAGTTCGATCGTCGCTCGCGAGTACGGCATCCCGGCCGTCGTGTCCGTCCCTGGCGCGTGTCGTCTTGAGGACCATACCTTGGTCAGCGTGGACGGGTACCGTGGAGAGGTCATCATTCAGGAGTCGGACGAACAGGACCGCGCGCACCCGACCTCTGAACGCGTCGAAGGCGCCAATGCACCCGAGTAAAGATACGTGGTGAATCGCGGCTTCCCGGTGCGCGCATCGTCCGCGCGGGGCCCACTGGCCCACGTCGCGCAAGGCACGAGGTCGGCGCCAACGCCCCTCGCTTAAGGCGTGGGTCACCCAGCGTGGTAAGGTCATCAACCTGCAGAGGAGAAAACATGAAAGCGCTACGATGGTTTCCACTGGTCCTTCTTTCAATCGGCACGGGCGTGCTCGCCGTGATGTTCCTGACTGTCCATCCGCTTCGGATGAGTCTGTCCCTTGTCGCTCTCACCCTGGTCTCTGTCGGGCTGGTGTTGACCCTGGCTGTCGTCTTCACAGGGTCCACGCTTCTGGTAGCTGTTCCCCTGTCACTGGCACTCTTCTCGGCGGGGTACGTCGCCACGACGCGAGTGGTTCTGAACAGGGAGGACTCGAGACCCGTCCCGGAGATCACGCGTCGCAAAGGGGACCCGGGCCTTGGCCATACGGCCGTCGTCTACTTCACCCATGGGGAACCAGAGACCTACGATCCCATAGGCTGGATCAATCAGTTCAAGGAGTTTGACGAGCAGGAGATTCCCTTCGTCCCCCTCGTAGCTCGCCCTTTCTTCCTCCAGCAACTGAGGAGGAAATACCTGGAGGTGGGCAAGAGCGACCACAGGCAGATGCATGCTCAGATGGTGAAGAGCCTGGAGGAAGCCTATCGCGTCGAGGGAGATACCACGACCCAGTTCTACATCAGCTTTCTCGATGACAATCCCAGACCCGACGCGGCTGTGATCCAGGCCCTTAACGAGGGCGCCAGCCGCATCGTTGTCAGCGAGGTCTTTCTGACCATCTCCAACCATACTGCGGAGGGTGAGGAGTTAATCGAGGCGTTGCACGTGGAGCAGGAATATGGGGTCCCGGTGAGGTTCACGGGTCCCCTCTACGACTCCGAGATCCTGCAGAGCATGTTCGTCCACAGGGCCAATGCACACCGCGATGGCACGGACAAGTCCAGGGTAGGAATCCTGCTGGTGGGCCACGGCCAACCCGACCAATGGGACGTGGAGTGGCCCACAGAGACGGAGCAGGAGATCGGTTTCAGAGAAGATGTACTCGCCCTGTTGGCTGCAGACGGCTATCGGGAGGAGAATATGGGCCTTGCTTGGATGGAGTTCAAAGAGCCCAAGCCAGCGGAGCAGGTGGAGGCCTTCGCCAAGAACGGTGCTGAGAAGGTGCTCTACTTCTCCGCGGCCATCAGCGCAGACGCCATCCATAGCCAGTACGACGCTCCCGATCTCGTCCACGAGGCCCAGGTTCCCACCGGCTTCCCATTGATCAACCTGGGCGCCTGGAACGACGATCCTATCGTGATTCGGGCCATAAAGGAGAAGATCGACGCGCAGATGGAGACCTTCTGATGAACCCGTGGATCGCATTACTCGCCGCTGTCGTCGGCTATCTACTCGGCTCGGTGTCGTTTGCCAGGCTGGTCGCCAGGTTGGTGGCCCCAGGAGAGGAATTGACCGGTGTCGAGTATCAGATGCCCGGGAGCGATGAGAGCGTCGAGGTTAAGACCGTCCACGCCACGGCCGTGGCAAACAAGCTGGGATCCAGGTACGGATGCCTCACATCGATTCTCGATATTCTGAAAGCGACGATTCCCGCGTTAGCCTTCAAAATCGCCTTTCCAGGCACTCAGTATTACCTGATCTCAGCGGCTATGACCGTGGTCGGGCACAACTGGCCGGTGTATCATCGCTTCAGGGGTGGTCAGGGCATCTCGACCATCTACGGCGGGCTGCTCTTGATCGATTGGCTCGGGGCTCTGGTGACGTCCCTGGCTGCCATGTTTCTGGGTCTTGTGGTCTTCAGATATGTGCTTGTGGAGCTGAGCGTGTTGGTGGCGTATGCCGGCGGCATCGTGCTCATGATCCCCTGGATCTGGTTTCGGACCCACGACGTGGGGAAGCTAACCTACATTGTCTTCGTCACGGTGATGTTCGGACTGGCAGAGATCCCCAGCATCAGGATGATGAAAGACCTGAAGCGGAAAGGCATAGAGATCGATCTGGAGGCCCAGATGAACGCCACCCCTATGGGGCGGGGTCTCAAGAGAATGAAAAACTGGGTCAAGAGGCTGAGGGGGCCGGCCTCAGAGGAGGAAGGGCTCGACCGTGGGGAGTGAGATTGAGCGCAGGACTCCCCTCCCAGTGTGAGCAGGACGAACCGTTAGCGATGATGCCCATCCAATCGCAGGAAAGTCTCATTCGAGCCAAGTCAAATGAGGAACAACCTTGTGCCTGAGTCACGAGAGGGGGACGTCTTGTCAACCCTAGAAGCCCGAGCACTCCGGAAGCAGTATCAACTGGGTGAGCACACCGTGGACGCTCTGGCCGGCGTCGATTTCATCGTCGAGAAGGGTGAGTTCGTCGCCATTATGGGGCCTTCAGGAAGCGGCAAATCGACGCTCCTCCATCTCCTCGGCGGCCTCGACAAACCGTCGGACGGAGAGGTGAACCTGGCCGGGAAGAGATTGTCGATTCTGGACGACAAAGAGGCCACCCTCGTCCGGCGCCACAACGTGGGCTTCGTCTTCCAGTTCTTCAACTTGTTGCCAACTCTGACCGCGGAGGAAAACGTCGCCCTGCCCCTCATCATCGATGGCCAGAACCTGCGCCAGCACCGCGCGCGCATCGATGCTGTGCTCGAGCTCGTCGGCCTGTCCGACCGTGCCCATCACAGGCCGGATCAGCTGTCCGGCGGGGAGCAGCAGCGCGTGTCTGTTGCCCGTGCGCTCGTTACGCAACCCGCCATCGTCCTCGCCGATGAGCCGACCGGCAACCTCGATTCGAAGACGGGCATGGCCATCATGGATCTGCTGCGCCGGTCGCGCGATGAGCTCGGCCAGACCATTGTCGTCGTCACGCACGACCCACGGGCTGCCGCCTATGCCGACCGTGTGGTCTTCCTCGGAGACGGACAGATCGTCGGTCAGCTGTCCTGTGAGGGCGAAGCCGGGATAGACGAGCGCATCACGATGATCATGGAGGCGATGGAGAAGTTCCAGTTCTAGGGTGGCGTCGATGGGCGCGATATCGATCTGCCAGGAGGTGGGAGCCGCATACGGCAACTGGCCCACGGAGGTGCGTGGGCCTTCGGCAGGTGCGTATGCATGGACGGCGGGAAAGGGATAGGAGCGTATGATATGAGAAAGTGGACAGGCCTGCTACTCGTTGTGGTGCTCCTCGCGGGATGCAGCGCAGGACAGGCGGGGGAGAACGTGGTGCAGAATGAGGTGGAGAGCCGACCCCGGGCAATCGACGATGCCGTGGTATCCGAGGCCGTCATCGAGCCAGCTCATTGGACCGCATTGGGCTTCAAGGCGTCGGGCACGGTGAAGGAGTTGCTGGCGCAGGCGGGGGACGTGGTCGAGCCGGGAGATGTCCTCGTCCAGCTCGATCCCGCCGACGCCCAACTCACGGTGCGACAGGCGGAGGTTGCTCTGCGGTCCGCAGAAGCACGCCTGTCACAGCTGACCGCCGGCGCGCGACCTCAGGAGATTGCCGCTGCCGAAGCCCAGCTGGCTGCCGCTCAGGCCAGACGGGCGCAAGCGGCCGCTCAGCGAGATCAGGTGATGGCCGGGCCCACGCAGGCGGAACGTACCGCTGCTGAGGCCGACGTCGCCTATGCCCTCGCAGAGAAGATCAGGGCCGACGATGCGCACGACCAGACGGTCGAGTGCTTCAGTTTCAAGAATCCCTACACTGGCGAGGCGAAGGAGGTCTGTCCCGGCCTGGGGTCTCGAGAGGAGCAAGCGCGCATGTTTTTGGCCGCGGCAGAAGAAGCGCTGGTCGCCGCCGGGGAAAGGCTGAGCGACTTGAACGCGCGCCCCCACAGCGGCGACGTCCGCGCGGCCCAGGCCGGTGTCCAGGCTGCAGAGGCGGAGGTCAAGGCGGCGCAGGCACGGCTCGATCTGATGCAGGCAGGACCGACGGACGAGGAGATTGTCGCCGCCGAGGGGGAGGTCAAGCGGGCACAGGCGGCTCTGGAGCTGGCTCAGGCCGCTCTGGGCCACACCGAGTTGCGAGCGCCTTTCGCAGGGACCGTGACGATGGTCGCGGTCGAGGTTGGCAACGTCGTGGCTCCGGGTCAGGTGGCCAGCATTCTCGCCACGACGGACCAGCTTCAGGCCAGGACGAGCGATCTCTCGGAGCTGGACGTGGCCGCAATACGGACGGGGCAATCGGTCAGGGTCACGGTCGACGCACTGCCCGAGCGTGAGTTCGAGGGAGTGGTGCGCAAGGTCGCCCTGCAAGCCGAGGATTTCCGCGGGGAGACCGTATTCCCCGTCATCGTTGAGCTGATGGACGCCGGGGATGGGCTGCTCCGCTGGGGCATGACGGCCTGGCTGGAGTTCGGGGCACCCTGATCGGTCGCCCGGAACACGGGCCGCCCGGAATACGGGCCAACCGGGAAGAGCGCTACAGAGAATACGTCCGCCGACAAGGAGACTCTTATGAGAAAAGCGATCAAGTCGATACTGGCAGTAGGGCTGCTGACGGGGTGCGGCTGGAGTCTGGATGCCGGCGCGCCGGCGACCTCCGAGGTGCCGGCGATGGCGATGGCCGAGAGGCCTGGCGTCGTCGTCCTGGCTGAGGCGGTGATCGAACCGGCCCACGCCAGCAGTCTGGGATTCGAGACTGCCGGTGAGGTGGCAGAGGTTCTCGTAGCGCCGGGCGATGCTGTCGCAGCGGGGGATCTCCTGGTTCGTCTCGATCAGGTCAACGCCCGACTGGGTGTTAAGCAGGCAGAGGCTGACCTCGAGGTGGCCGAGGCTCAGTTAGCCCTGCTGGAGGCCGGTGCCCGAGCAGAGGAGATCGCCGCGGCGCAGGCAAGTCTGGAAGCAGCTCAGGCCGCCGTCGAACGCGCTGACGCCGAGAGGGACAAGCTGCTGTCGGGTGCCACAGCAGCCGAGATAGCCACTGCTTCCGTCGAGGTCGCCTTCGCGGATGCGGAACGCAAAGTCGCTCAGGATGCCTACGACAGCGACCCCCCGAGCGAGGAAGTCGCTCGCTACGATTTCCAGGCTGCCACCCAGGCGCTGGCTGCGGCCGAGGCTCGGCTCGCGGAGCTTCGCGCAGGACCGGGTGCCGCCCGGATCCGCGCGACCAACGCCGGCGTACAGATCGCGTCTGCGGAGCGAGATACAGCACAGGCCCAGCTGGAGTTAGCGCAGGCCGGGCCGACGCCTGAGGAGGTCGCCGTTGCCCGGTTGGGTGTGGACCGCGCTCGTGTCGCCCTGGAGACCGCCCGCCAGGCACTGACGCATGCTGAAGTCCGGGCTCCCTTCTCTGGCACAGTGACGGCGGTCAAAGTCGAGGTTGGAAACGCCGTCGTCCCGGGGCAGGTCGCCTGCACGCTGGCCACCCTCGATCAGCTCCTCGTGCGCACCAAGGATCTGTCGGAGTTAGACGTGGCAGGCGTTCAGCCCGGGCAATCGGTCCAGGTGACCGTAGATGCACTCCCCGATCAGGAGTTCGACGGCATCGTCCAACAGATCGCCCTGCGGGGAGAGGACTTCCGAGGAGAGGCTGTCTTCCCGGTCACGGTGGAGCTGCAGGGCGTCGACGACGCCTCGCTCCGCTGGGGCATGACCGCCTGGGTCGAGTTCTGAGAGCAGGAACCGTATGAGTGGGTCGACTGACCCCCAACCTATCTTCCGACCGCAGCACACCGGAGCGGAGGAATCTCGCCCTCGCCACCCCTCCCCGGTCTCCGCTGCTCCCAGGCGATCGCCAGATCGCCGCCGTGCCCCTGTATGCCCTCACCTCCGTCCTTCCCTCTCCCCCTCCCCTCGTCCTCCCGGCCCCCCTGTTCACCGCCCAGGCCCACACGACCAGCTGGAGCCCCACCAATCGCAGCGTCGAGTTCCCGGCTGGCCGGGAACTGCCCGGCTGACCTAACGGTCAGCCGCTGACCCGAGAGTCAGCTCCTGTCATTCCGACCGGGGCAGCTGCGGCGTAGCGGCCTGTGGTGAATTTGTCCCGAGCGCAGTCGACGGACCTCGCCGGACCGAGGAATCTCGCTCCCGTCGCCGGTTCCACATCCGCCGCTGTGGCTCCCAAAGGTCACGTGACCCGATCGCCAAATCCCCACCTCCACCGCGACCCGTCGCGACCCGACGAGAACACCCGCCTACCCTTCCCGGAAGCTACACCATCACACCCTCAGAAAAAGCACACACGAACGCATCAGTCCCTGCCGGCACATCGCCTCTCACAGCTTCCGGGAAGGTCCTTCTCCCTCTCTCGCCGCCCGCCGTTTTCCTCCTCCGTAGCTCCCTCTCCCCTGCGGCTCCCGGTGCCCGCCACATCCTCGCAGCCCCCAGACAGCAAAAAGGCCCGACGGTGTCGGGCCTCCCCGCCTACCTATCCATAGAAGCGCCAGGTGTTTTTGACACTCGAAAACAGCCGGTCACCTCAACCCATACTCACCCCAGAAGAACGTTCAAGCCTTCCAACGTTCCAACGTGCCAACGCCCCCCGTCCGCCTCCTCACTCCCGCCCCGTGACCAACGCCAACAACGCCATCCGCACCGGCACCCCGTTGTGCGCCTGCCGGAAGTACGCCGCCCCCGCG
>CAZQXX010000087.1:0-12031 GCA_964597105.1 uncultured Anaerolineales bacterium | reverse complement strand
AAACCCGCGTCAAATTAATGCTGGATTACCCGTTTTTCGGGATCCTGGCGCTGTCCTTACAATTAATTCCAAGCAGCAGGGCCGGCACTCTTGCAACAAACGGGAAACATATTCTTTATAATCCGGTATTCATAGCTTCTCTGCCTCCCAAAGAGCGGTTATTTGTATACCTTCATGAAATCGGGCACGTTATTCTCATGCATATGTTCAGACGGGGGGATAGAAACCATAGACTCTGGAACGTTGCCTGCGATTATGCGGTCAATGATCTGCTGTCGGAATGCATCGGTCCTGTCATGCCGTCCAGTGCGCTGTATGATTTGAAGTATCACGGCATGTCCGCCGAAGAGATATATGCCGGTCTTGTCGATCAGATCGAACAAAACAGTCAAGCTGAGACTGACGCCAACGAAGATGCTGACTCCGAGAATGACGAAGACAGTATCACAGGCGGATTCGACTCCGGAGATAGCACGGAAGATAAAGAGGTTGATGATTCAGAAGATTCCAGCTCTGACAGCCCTGAAGAGAAATCCGAATTCCCGAAAGAAATCGAAGACCTGATCGAGCAGGCTGAAAAGCACGGTCAGGTGCAAGACGCTCCAGAAGACCTGGAACAGCACGAAGTGGAAGCCGTTGTGACTTCGGCTGCTGCGGTCAACCAGCTCAGCGGCGACCTGGGGGTTGCCAAGGGCACGGCGCTCGACCGGGAGATCGAAAGAATCACCAGCAAGAAAGTACCATGGCAGGCAATTCTCCAGAGATTCATCACAGAAACCTGCCAGGCGGACTACAGCTGGATGAAACCGAATCTGAAATACCGGCAGATATCGAAAGGCTTCATCCTGCCAAGTCTTCACACGGAGAAGGAAATCAACATTGCTGTTGTATTCGATACGTCCGGATCCATCGATCAGCAAAAATGCTCCCGGTTCTTTGCCGAGTTTCTGAACATGCTCGAAGAAATCGAATTCAAAGAGCTGCATGCCCTGTCATGTTCCCATGAAGTATTCAATCCACAGGTATTCCACAAGGGCGAGGACATCGAATACACTCCGGAAGGCTGGGGTGGGACAGCGGCGGCGCCTGTCTGGGAATATTTCGAAGAGCAGGACATCATCCCCAGCTGTGTGGTATACTTCACGGACCTTGAAATATTCGACTTCGGCGCAAACCCCGGCTACCCGGTCATCTGGATCGTGGATAAAGGCGGGTATTACGACGAATACTTCGAGCAGAATTTGCCGTTCGGTGAAATTGTGTTTATGGATTGATTGGAGAGAAATGGATAATTTTTTAAAAGAAGTCCGGCAGGAGCTGGACGAAAAAATAAATCAAAAAATAAGAGAAAAGATAGTCAATAATATTGTAGAGCGGATGGTGGCAGACTTCAGGGAAGAAGCTGAAGCTGTTGTGAAAGAAGAGGTCAAAAATCTTTCCATAAAGTATCTTAACTGGTACAGGGAAATATTGATTGCCTCTGATGTCCTTGAAATGCGATGTTATTGGAATGACGAATTGATAAATAAAAAGAGGGCTGTTTGGGATATATGAAAAACAGGAGAGATGTATGTCATTGATACATGAACAAGAAAACGATTATTTGTTAAAGAAAGACGAACTCAGTTGCTGGATTACGGTGGACAATATTTCAGTCCATGTCATGAGACAAGTGGATAGGGGTTGCGTCAGGGTCGAATTGTTCCCGCTTGGAGAAGAAGATATTGACCGTGAACCAATAGATTATGCACAAGCTTTTTTAACAGAGGGTTCACAAAAATAAGACACCACTCACTTGCAGGTATATGTTTGCCAACCTGCAAGCCGGCCGCAGGGTTTCCCGGACCCTGCGGTCTTTTTATTTTTAAGCGTTATTCCAGTTTTCCATATCAGTCGTTACAGTAATTGACTCACCACTGGGCAAATAAGGACTCCCCACGATAATCTGTGCCAAAACTTCAAGAGACTCCTCCAGCTCGCTGACCCTTTTTTCCAGACTTGCAATTTTTTGATCCTGATTCATGCGCCACCTTCCTTTCATTCATTACGAATCACTGTCATCCGTGTTATTTGAAAAGTCACCGTCGCCCGTATCTTCGCCGGCTTCTTTTTCCTGCTTCAATTCTTCCTCGATTTCACCGGAAATCTTTTTAATGTCTGATTCAGTCAGATCCGGATAGGTGTATTTTGAAATCCGGACCTGCATTTTGCGCTTGAATGTATCCGAAGCGACGTTCATCATGGAATCGATCATGTTTTGCAGCTCGATTTGTAGTGAGTCGATCGAAAACTCTTTAATCCGGGAAATCTTCACCATATCGTTGAAATCATCCGGATCCTTGACTGCCTCGCACCACATATTCCAGAACCGCATGATTTTCTTCTCGGCTTCTATCAGGGTGTCGGCTTTTTTTGACAGCACGGAATTGCTCTGCTGAAACTGATATCTCAGATATACCCCCGACTTAGCCTGGGCCTTGGCACGGCTTTCATGCAGGCCGCTCAAATTTGCCGCCCGGTATGCCTCTTCCGTCAACCGGTCCACCCACATCAACACGGCCTCGATACTGGGCCTCACCTTGGATTCCAGCCAGTCGGGCTTCCCGTTCTTGGCTTCCGGGTCAAATTGAAGCACGGATTTTTCACTGATAACCAGCTCGTCCTGTGTGGATTCTTCCTCATCGTCGTTCCATCTCTGGTCTGTCTGGTACGGATATCTCATGATCGGGAACCCGGCCATCTTCAGGGCTTCATTGCCCATGCTGAATGCCCGGATAATTGCCGCATTCACGTAGCTGGCATCGGCAATATCGGACACGCCCAGATACGGGGTGACACTGTCTTTAATGTTCGGGAAAAAGATGAACGGGATTTCTCCAAGCGGATTTTCTCCGGTAATCGTCTCTTCGATGTCGTTACCGGAAGACGACAGCTTGTATTTTTCCCATCGATCCGGATACCATATTAAATAGTAGTTGGATGATTCCTTGAGTTTCAGGTATGTCATTCTCGGCACACCGGTCAGCATATCCCGCTCGAACGTCCAATCCAGGATATTATTGGGCGTATACATGCTCAGATACGGGGCTACCTGATCACCCTTTACAAATTTTCCGGACGGGAAATCTACCAGCAGCCCGATCACGCCGTATGCGCCGGCAAGCTTCTGGGAATCGTTGAGAAAAGATTCGAACGTTGTCTCGAACAGATCACAGTTGCGTTGAAATTTGCGCCAGTCGTCCCGGCTCGATATGGAGGGATGCACCTCCCTGATGGCCGGCTTGTCGGTCAGGAAATGATTATATATTGTCACGATGTTCTGCGCATATGGAAAGTTGAACGCTTCTGCTTTTCTCAATGCAAAATTGGGATCCGATTCACTGGGATGCTGGATCAGTGCTTCTTCGATAAACGCCTTGCCCGCCCGGAAAGCCTTCCCGAAAAACAGCCACTCGTCGATGAAATGATCGTACAGGGAGCCTGTTTTTTTTAATTCGCCTACATTCATGATAGTTTCCTTTCAATTTTATTTAAAAATAATTTTCCTTTTTGATGGTCTGCGGGTCGGCCCCTGGACCCATTTCAAATACTGCGTGAACGAATCGACAATGTCGTCATGTCTTCCATAGGGAAACTGCGCCAGCTGGGTTTCGAAATCCGTCAGCCAGGACGCTTTCTCGGGAACAAAGACCCGGCCGGACTCCACGTAATCCGATACATGTTCCGCCCGGAGAATCTTGGATTTGTCCGGATAGAGTGCAATCACCGGATAGTTGGTACTGTTTCTCAGATCCTGGATCAGTGACTGGCCGGAGGCGGCATCTTCGATCAGAATCGGTATCGGCCCCAGCCCCCATCGCTGATATTTTTTGTACAGCCGCGCAAGAAAACGTTTCAGATCCGGGTATTCAAGTCTTTCAGCACCGGCTTCCAGCAGATAATGCGTATTTTTATTGAATCCCCAGACAGTATATCCGGTCGGATCATTGATTTGATTGGGCTTGTAAGCGGTATCCAGACTGATGGCGATCTTTTTGAACCACCGAAGTTTTTCCGGTAGTTGCTGGCCGGCCTGTAACAGATCTTCAATCTGATGCATCTCGTGAATATCATACCGTCTGAACCAGCCGGTTTTAATCATCCCGCCTTCAACCGGCAATGGCCGCTGTTGATAGAGAGCGTTCCAGTCTTCGGGGGAAACGGATTTTTTAATATTATCCAGGACATGCACCGGCCTGAAGTCCGGCCACAGGGCATCTCCGGGTTCTCGTCCCAGAATGTCGTCTTCTTCGGCAATGGCCGGGCAATTGAGCACATGCCAACCCTCATGGGCCAGGTCTTTTAAAAGAAATGCGGCAATATCGTCATAAGCCCACCTTGTCATGATCAGCAGAATCCTGCCGTTATCGACATACTCGTCAGGCATGAGCCGGGAGTAAGCCGTTGACGTGAACCACTCTTCTCTTTTTCGGCGATTGATCTTGGAAAGCGCGTCAGCCCTGTCTTTCAGGAGGTCGTCAAGTATCAGTAGATTGCTGCCACGCCCGGTGATAATACCGCCCCAGCCTGTCGCATAGAAAACACCACCCTTCTCCGTGAAGAATTTCCGGCTGGCCTTTGCATCTGTCTTCAACGTAGACCCCGGAAACACCTGCCCATGGGCTTCGTTCACCATACGGTTCCGGACGGCTTTGCCGACGTCGTCTGCACGGTCCTGGGAGAATGTCGTAAAAATTATCTCATGAGAAGGGTTGCGGCCCAGATACCAGGCGCTGAAAAATTCGGAAGCAAGCATTGTCTTCCCATGCCTCGGAGGCATAAAGATAGCCAACCGCGTAATTTCTCCCTTTTCAAGTTTTTGCAAATAATGCGCGATCACCCGGTGATGCAGCCCGATCATATAGTTGGGCATATGCAGCTTCGCATATGGCAGCAGCCGGGAATGGGCCAGGTCGATGACCGACGGCTCCTGATTCTGAAATTGTCCGATCATGCAGCGTCCACCTTTTCGACATCTCTTGCATTAACGGTGATCTGGATGTCTTCTGCCCCCTCGCACATGCCGTCCAGAATCTGAGAGCCCATGAATGGGCGGGTGCCGATTACAACGAAAAAATCATCGCTGAACTCCGGGTCATGGGGAATTCTGAACACATCCCCGGTATTAAAATTTTTCATCCGCTTCCTCTGTTTTTGCTTCAATCTGTTTAAAGTCTATGTCCAGGGCGTCTGTGGCATACCAGGCCTCGACCATGGCATCGCGTTCTTCCTTGGAAGACCCCTGTAACTGATGTAGGATATCGATCTTTTCCGGTTCTTTGAGGCCATATAGATCAACAATGGCCTGCCGGGCGCTGACCATGATCTTGAGCCACTCGGAGCTGGAGTTCTTCGTGGCCTTGTGTCGCTTATAAGCTTCGTCTTCGACAAGCTTGAAACTTTTTGCGGACTGGTGAGCCATGAATGCGAAATTCTGGGCATTCTCGATCTTCATCATCTGAACGGCTTCCTGGATGGCCTTTTTAATTGTGACCAGCGGCGCTTCCAGCTGATATGCCAGCTCATTGTCCGAAATCATCGGATCTTCCATTTTTAATTGAATGATCTGTTTTTTAAGCGTTTCATATTCAATAGTTCTGAGAACGTTTGAATATTTAATCGTTTCGCCTTCAGCTTCCGCCTGATTAATAATTTTGCGGATATCTTTATTTTTTAAATTCAGGGTTTTCGCGGCCTCTGCGACAGAGGCATAAGGATGTTGTGCGAAAAAAGCTTTTACATTATTAATGTTGCGAAGCTCTTCGATCTGGAGATCTTTGCTGCGGATAATGGCAGGAACCGAAGACTCGCCATGCGGCTGGGCATCCAGGTCCAGCTTGATTTTGATTTCTTCATACGGCATGCCGGCTTCAAGATTTTTCTGGATGGCGACTGTCGTTTTTTCTTCTGCAAGTCCCTTTGCGATATCTTCGAAGAAAAGATCGTCGTAGCAAAAAGTATTCGGGTAATAAAGCAATGACAAAAAGAAAAATATTTCTTCATTGCTGTCTTCCTCGGAAATATTTTCAACCGCCTCTTTAAAATTTTTCTTGGCATTGAAATATTTGACCCTGATCGACGGCAACCGCGCAAGAGTGTCGTCAAACCAGGCTTTCTGGTTTTCCGTCAGATCGTTCGAACACGTCTTGAACCTGTTTTTTTCAAGAGACGAAAAATAATATTCCATCAAGTCATCGAAATAAAGCAAAAAAAGCACTCCTTTCAGATTTGACATTTAGCAATAAATAGTTCAAAAAAGTTTATAACATGTTTCATTTTGAACTACAAATTCTTTCAGCGGGATGCTTTAAGAAGGAGTAAACGTTAACCAGTTCCTTGCGGGATGCTTGGAAGGCGGGCTGTAGGGGGATCCGAAAGCTTAGCTAAGGAGAAAAAATTATGAAGTTGAAAACAGTCGTATCGTCACTTGATGGATTGTCGGAAGAAATTGCGCAGCTTTACACCAAGTCCGGTGACAATTATGTCCTGGCCCTTGACGGCCTGGACGACCACCCGGATGTAAAAGGTTTAAGCAACGCAGTCAAGGCGGTAAGAACCGAGAAGAAAACGCTGGAAGACCAGTTGAGCGAACTCAGTTCGAAAATCGCCGGTATTGACCTTGAAAAGGTGAAAGATATTGATCCTGAAAAGTACCAGGAGCATCTCACGGAACTGCAACGGTTGAAAGATGAGGAAGAAAAACGACAACAACAAAAGCTGAAAGACGAGCAGAAATGGGAAAAACTCGAACAGCAGCTTATGCAGAGCCATGAAGACAAAGTCAAAACCCTTGAAGAGACATATACCAAACAGATCGAAGATATGAAGGGCAGCACTCAATCGGAAAAAGAAAAACTGATGAGCGCCCTGAAAACCAATTTGAAGGACCGCGAGCTGACCGCAGCGCTGGCAAAGGCTGACGGGAGCATCGCGGTATTAACGCCGCACATTTCGCCGCATATAGATGTTATAGAAATGGACGACGGTAATTTCAAGGCGGTGGTCATCGACGAAAAAGGCAATCCCCGGAAAGACGACAGCGGCCAGCTTCTCAGTATCGAGTCGCTTGTGGGTGAGTTTAAAGAGAGACCAGAGTTCAAAGTATGCTTCAAACCCGATGAAAGGTCGGGCGGCTCCGGATCCGATGGGAACCGAAGCACGGATGCAAACGATGAGCCCAATCCGTTCGCAAAGGATACACTCAACCTCACCCAGCAAGCTCTTCTTAAAAAGAATGATCCGCAGAAATTTGAAAGGCTTAAAAAACAGGCTGCTGCGGGAGAGGATAAATAACCATGGCAAAAGTAAAAATCGAAGATATTCTGATCCCCGATGTGTGGGATGAGTATTTTTTTCAAATGACCACCGAAAAATCAAACCTGATCGAGTCCGGTATCGTTGTTCGTGACCCTTATCTGGACGATATCGTCCGGAATGCCGGTAATACTGTCAACCTGCCGTTCTTCACCGATCTGACCGGCGACGATCAGGTCATGAGTGACGGTGCATCTCTGGATACCAAAAAGATCGGCACCAGCCAGGACATCGCCCGGATGCACCTGAGGGCCGATGCATGGTCCGTCAACGACCTGTCCGGCGCTCTGTCCGGGACTGATCCGCTGGCACTGATTGCCAGCCGGGTTCACAACTACTGGCAGCGCAAAGAGCAGGATCTGCTCCTGGCGACCCTGAAAGGCGTGTTTGCCGATAACGAAGACAATGACAGCTCCGATCTGATCCTGACCCATGGCGCCGAGGCAACTGGTTCTGTTGTGGAATGGAACGGGTCCGCTCCGACCGTCATGTGTCCGGAAGCCATCATTGACGGCCAGGCACTTCTGGGTGATGCCCAGGATCGGTTTGTCGCCATCATGATGCATTCCAAATGTTACACCGACCTGCTGAAACAGGAACTGATCGATTTTGAACGGCCGTCCAACAGCCCGGCCGCAATTCCGTTCTATGTCGGCAAGCGGGTTATTGTCAACGATCTGTGCCCGACACGTACCGGTGATACTTCCGGTACTCTGTATCGCAGTTTCCTGTTTGCTGAGGGCGCTATTGCCCGTGGCGAAGGGTCTGCACCTGTTCCTTCTGAGCTCCAGAGGGAAGGTCTGGCGCATGACACCTATTTCATTTCCAGACGGCACTTTATTCTGCATCCTCGCGGAATCAAGTTCACCAGTTCCAGTGTTGCCGGTGCTGCACCGACCAACACTGAGTGTGAAGATGCTACAAACTGGGATCGGGTGTACGACAAAAAGAACCTCCGGGTGGCTTTGATCGAGACAAACTAAGAAACCAGTCGTAGCGCCATTGCAGGCGATTACCCGACAAGGGGGACAGCATGGAGAATTCCGTGCTGTCCCTTTTCGAAAAAATACAGGGGCAACAAATGTTTTATGAATGGGAAGACGAAGGGAAAACTTTTAAAAAGGAAGTGATCCCAGGAAACACTCCAGCTGGACATGGATACAACAGATTAATCTTAACCGGCAAGGATATTGAAAAGTTCTTAAGGATGCCAGATGATAGATTAAGAACTTCTCTCGAAAATTTGTATACCAGAGATATGAACTTTTAATGGGGCGATATATATGAAACTTCCAAGAAATAAAGGCCGTCAGAAAAGACGAATGGAACTGAGAAGGAAACGATTCGCAGCGGCTGATGAAACACCAGAAAAATCGACTGAAGAAGAGCCGGCCGATGAGTCGGAAAAAGAACCAATTGAGCAGCCGAAACCTAAACCAAAACCCAAAAAGAAGCAGACCCGGAAAAAAAAGAAAGGGGATGACTGATGGCCCTGACCATTGACGATGGGACATTCGAGGTCGGCAATTCGTTGGTGACACTCGAATACGCAGCCGGATACCATGAAGACAGAGACAATACGGCATGGTTCAATCGACTGGATTATCAGCAGGAGGCCTTGCTGATCAAGGCGTTTGATTTTTTATCGGTCCAGAACTGGGCCACGGGGACTTTTTCGTCCGGTATTCCGAAAAAAATAAAGGACGCCCAATGCCTGGCGGCTCTCAAAGAGCTGGAGCAGGAAGATACTCTCCAGCCCGATTACAATCCGACCGTTAAAAGAGAGCGTATTGAGGGTGTTATCGAGACCGAATATTTTGGCAGAGGCGAAACAGCGTCCATGGCGTCGTCGCCTCCGACAGCGATCATGAATCTGATCAGGCCGTATCTCAGATATCCCGGTATGAATATGACGCTTTCCAGGGGGTAACTCATGGCAACCAATTGGATAGCACAGGCAAACAAGGTCCGGAAAACATTCAAGAAAGAATTCAAAGATCCTATGATTGTCCGGATCACCACATCCGGAACATACAATATAACAACAGGCAAGACCCCTTCTTCAACAGTCGAATACACGACACACGGCCCGATTAAATCATTTGAAATCGAAGAATTCGGCGTGGTAAATCCCGAGGAAGTGGAGATCCTGTTTCATTCCGGGGATCCGGTAGACAGCATTCCCGACCTGACCGACCAGAAAAACATTGAAATCGATGCCTATGATAAAACTTACAAGGTCAAGAATATCAGGGCTGTCCGCCCTGCCGGCGTCACCATGATGTACAAAGCCATTGCTGTGGAATCTGAAAATGACAGTTAGCAGCAAACAACAGGTAACGGATTTTTTCAAGAAGGTCAAAAAATCAACGGCTGACAAACAGCAGGAAGTGACCAATCATGCAATGCACGTATTGTTTAACTACTCCCCCCATGTAGATAGACCGGACAGTAATTTTTCAAAAGGGCAATACGACGCAAACCACAAAATACAGATCAACCATGGCAACGTATCTCCGCATAATCTTGCAACCGGCAGCTGGGCAGCTTCGGAAGCTATCCATCATATTGAAAAAATGAAAGCGAAAAAAATAAACTCCGGAGACAGAGTTGAAATTTTCAACACAACGGGATATAGTAATTATGTGGAGTTCGGAGGCCCGACATGGAGAAGAGACGGATACTATGCTTACCGGATAGCGAAACAGAAAGTCAAAGAAAGGTTCAGCAATGTCCTACAATGATATAAGAGTCGCATTATATACCCACATCAATACAAATTTTTCAGCGGCCCAGATTGCATTCAAAGGCGATGACCAGAGAGCCGAGGCCTTGGATAAGGGATCTGACCCATGGATCTACATTTATATAAGATGGGGCGACGAAATTCAAAAATCGATGGGATCACCCAATGCGCAATTTTTGCAGCTGGGCATTCTTGCGGCCAAGCTTTATGTGTCGAAAGCCGATGGCGAAGGCGTTCTTGACACCGTGTCTGATTCCTATAAAGCTATCACCAGATGCAAACAGGTGGGCAATATTACACTGGAGCCTATGGAGTCGGGACCGACAGAAGAAACAGAAAAATGGCAGGTGCGTCATTTATATTCTCCGTTCAAAGCGGTGAATACATATTCAATACTTCCCGTCTGACATTCAAGCACTTATTCATATTATAATTGTTGACATTTGAATTACAAATATAGTACAAGATGAATAGAGTTTTTCCCGAAGCTTAGACCCTAACGGGTCGTACAATTTGTCTTTCAGCCTAAGCAATCGCAAGGAGATTGTCTTATGGCTACCATTGCATCGAGTAACTTTACTACTCTTTCGTATGGAGTTGAAGGGTCCAGCGCTTACGGCACTCTGCCGTCAGTCGCGTTCAAATATATCAACTTCACCGGAGAATCCCTCCAGTTTACCAAAGAGTCGATCACATCAAACAACATCAACCCGTCCCGTCAGGTATCCGACCTGATCCAGACCGGTTTCCAGGTAAGCGGCGGTATCAATATCGAAGTCGCCGCAAAGACCTTTGACGACTTTATCGAAGGCGTCATGTGGGAGGAATGGGGAACCGCAACCGACGTAGATGTTGTCGCAACTTTTGATAATTCTGCGAAAACAATTACGGCGGGTTCCGGCACTCCGTTTGCCAATATCGTTGATGGCCAGTTCATCATGATTAAAAACACCGCTGCCGGATCAAACGCTGATGATGGAAATCTCGGCGTTTTCCAGGTAATCACTGCAACCAGCGACACTGTCCTGACAATTGACTCCAACTATACACTGGTAACGGAGTCTACAAAAGACGTTACCATTACCGGTAATATGATCAAGAACCCGAAAGACGGCATGTCTTCTGTTCGGAAGTCTTTTTATTTTGAAAAAGCCATGGAAGACCTGGATCCGATTTATTACATCGATTATTCCGGCTGCATGGTCAACTCCATGACAGTTTCCGCCCAGGCCAGCTCCATTCTGACCGGGTCTATCGATTTCATGGGCAAGACCTCCCTGATTTACAAAGACTCCAGCTCTTCCGGCGACGGCTCCAAATCCACAGGCAGCAAGACTGCTGTTGTGGGCAACAACGTTATGAACTCCGTATCCCATGTCGGTACTATCCGGATGGGTTCGACCATTGATGTCGGCGGCGCAAACGTCAACGTCACAGAGGGTTCCGGTGTTTATTTCCAGAGTCTGGACTTTACCATTTCCAACAACCTGCGCGGTGTACAGGCAATCGGCCAGATGGGGAACGTATCCGTTTCTCCAGGGCAGTTGGCTGTTACCGGGAATATGAATGCATATTTCCAGGATGACACCATGTACGACAAGTTCGTTGACGGCACGGAATTTTCGCTGTCTTACGAGGTTATCGATGAAAACGGCGACGCCTATGTTTTTTATTTCCCCAGAGTCGTGGTTGGGACATCTACCATGTCGGCCGGCGGAAATGATCAGGATCTGGTGGAAAACATGACCTGGAGCGCTCTGTACAGCTCTACTTTCGAAACCTCCGTCATGATTAATCGCCTCTATCTGGATTACTCTGATGTTCCTGATGGCGCAACCGTCTACACCGGATAATCTCTTAGGATCCTGAAAGGAGGAATATTATGAGAGGAAAATATGGGCGGACTCGCCCTTACTACAATGAATTCGACGG
>CAZQXX010000086.1:2131-12123 GCA_964597105.1 uncultured Anaerolineales bacterium | reverse complement strand
GTAAAGAGACGGGAACCGTGAAATGGTTCAGCAACGACAAGGGCTACGGATTCATATCCCGCGAGGAAGGGGACGACGTGTTCGTCCACTACTCCGAAATCAAGGGCGGGGGCTTCAAGACGCTCAATGAAGGCCAGCGGGTTGAATTCAGGGTCGAAGAGGGTCCCAAGGGCCTGCGAGCGGCTGATGTAGTTCCTATCGGAGAGCCAACGGGCTTCTAAACGAAGCAACTAACTAGCCGCGTCAGATTCGGACGTGTAGTACCGAAGATGCGCAATCAACAAGGGCCGCTCGCGCTCGGGACTTCCCGGCGCGGGCGGTTCTCTGTTTTTGCACACAGCAGATGAGGTGATCTCGACGAGATGGGAAAAGCAGACGCCTGCTTCAGGGGGAAGAACGTCATCATACCTGGAGGCTCGAGCGGCATTGGTAAGGCCACGGCAGAGCTCCTTTCAGGCGAGGGGGCCAACGTCTTCGTGATTGCTCGGGATCGACGGAAACTCGCTTGGGCCCTTGAGGATATCAAGGCAGAGGGAGGCGATCCTGATCAGGAGAACGGGGCCTTCTCCGCCGATGTCACAGACTATCAGAATATTGAAGACGCCGTCGGAGCCGTTGAGGAGGTTAGCGGGGCCTGCGACATCCTCATCAATTGCGCGGGGATTGTTTACCCCGGATATTTCGAGGAGCTCCCCTTGTCCACTTTTCGGGAGCAGATGAATGTCAACTACTTCGGTACACTCCACGCAGTCAGAGCTGTCGTATCGCAGATGATGACCCGGCGAGACGGCCACATCGTCAACGTCGCGTCTATGGGAGGGGTCGTCGGTGGCTTTGGCTACACGGCCTACGCAGCCTCCAAGTTCGCCGTGTTTGGATTCACGGAGGCACTCAGGGCTGAGATGAAGCCCCACGGGATTAGGGTGTCTCTCGTTCTCCCGCCTGACACCGATACTCCTCAGCTTCGCCAGGAGAGAGAGCTCCAGCCTCTGGAACTGAAGATGATCACTGGCGCTGTGAAGCCGAAGGAGTTCAAGCGGCCGAGCGAGGTAGTCGCTTATTGGCTCACTAGATGGTTGTTAACCGATAATGGCAAGCCAATGAGTACAGACCGAGTCGCAGCGGCCATAGTCAGGGGTATTCGCAGAGGCGATTTCTTGATCTTCCCCGATGCCAAACTGAGGTTGGCTTATCGTCTGCGTGGTTTCGTCATTCCTCTGGGGAACTGGGCGCAGGATCAGTTGGCGGCGGTAGCGAGGAGAGACAGGGTAGCACGGTAGGGTAAGCCAGGCAGGGCGGAAAATCATCCCGGGCATGTTGCCAGGATCAGGACGCGTGCTCGTCTAGCTCCCCGCGGACCGTCTCCAGTAGCGCTTCAGCCTTTAGCTCAGCGAGCGAGTAACAGGGCGCATCCAGATGCGTGGCCAGCGCTTGTGCTAGTCCCTGATCAAAGGCTTCGTTCTCCATATTGATCACCACTGACCGTATCTCGGCTTGGGAGAACGTGTCCGCGATGAGATATGCCTCTTCCTGCGGAGGACGTGGCGTCATCGACACGTTTCCAGCCCCGTCGGTGAGCAGTACCATCAAGGGCATGAGGTCGGGCCGCTGTCTCATCTCACGAGCAATGACGTCATGAGCCGCCTGGAGCCCCGCGGAGAGAGGTGTTTTGCCCCCCACCGGAATGTCGACCAGAGCGCGTCGGGCGAGCTCTACACTGTTGGTCGGCGGGAGCACGACGATCGCGTCGTTCTTCTGAAAGACGATCAAGCCCACGTAGTCACGCCGCTGGTACGCGTCGGTGAGCAGCGAGAGCACAGCGCCCTTTGTCGCCTCCATTCTCTCGGCTACTGCCATCGACCAGGACGCGTCCACGACAAACAGCACGAGGTTAGCTGCCCGGGTAACCCGTTCCTTCCGCCGGTAGTCGTCCGGTCGGAGCACGAGAGCCGGGGAGTCCTCGTCCTGCCGCTCGTTCTGATGGGGAGCGGCCGCGCGCAGCGTTGCATCGAAAGCCAGGTCACGGGGGTCATCCGGCGATGGGCGTGCCCGTATATAACGCCCTCGTCTCCTGTTGGTGTGTGTCTGGCTGCGTCGCCCTCCGCTGGACCGGGTCAGCCGATCAAGTGGGGTCTCCAGGTGACTGGGGGTGAAAGCCTGGCCAGGATCGATCTGCTCACCCCCCTCCCACCAACGTCCCTCTGAGGGCCACCTGGGAACGTCTTGAGGAGCCGGTTGCCGCATCGGTGCGCTGTGTTCGGCAGAAGGATCGTCGTCAACGTCGTGGGTGGCTTCCCCTTTTTTTTTATCTGATCCCTCGCGTGGCTCGGCAGCGGCTTCGTCTCGACGCCCCGGGCGATGTTGTGCGCGAGCCTCGTTCAGTCGCTCTGAGAGATCTTCAGACGTGAACTCGGAGTCCTCTAGGGGATGCCGCTTCAGACGATGGGGAAGAGCCAGTTCCGCAGCGAGAAGGATGTCCCGCTCGGTCAGGTAACGCCGGCCGTCAAACGCCGCGTGAGCTCGGGCCGTCTTCAGCACCACCAGATCCGGACGGTGACCATCGACGCCGAGTTCGCCCATCACGGTCGCGATCGTCTCCAGGTCGGACCGCGTGTGCTGCACCGCGGGTAGCAGTTGGCGAGCGCGGGCGATCTCGGCCGAGAGTGCCTGCTCCTTTTGGGCCCATTCCTCAGAGAAGCTCTCCGGGTCAGCCTCGTAGGCCAGGTTCCGTTCCATGATCACCATTCGAGCGCGAGGGTCGCGGATGGTCTGGATGTCGACGCAGAGTGCAAAGCGGTCAAGGAGCTGGGGGCGTAGGTCCCCCTCCTCCGGATTCATCGTGCCGACGAGAATAAAGCGCGCCGGGTGGCTGAACGAGATTCCCTCTCGCTCTACGACGTTCACTCCCATGGCCGCTGCATCGAGCAACAGGTCCACCACATGGTCGTCCAGCAGGTTGACCTCGTCCACATAGAGAATGCCCCGATTGGCTGAGGCAAGGACCCCCGGTTCGAAGTGCCGCTCTCCCTCCTGGATGGCACGCTCAATATCCAGTGTGCCGACCACCCGGTCCTCAGTCGCGCTGACGGGCAGATCCACGAAGCGGGTGCGGCGGCGCGCGCGCGGTAAGGCCTCCCTCCTATCGGCCCGCTCAAGACATCGCGTGCACCACGTGCGCGGGCGGTCTGGATCGCAGCCGAAAGGACAGTCTCTCACCACCTCAATCTCGGGCAGAAGCGCTGCCAAGCCGCGCGCCGCGGTTGACTTCGCCGTGCCTCTCTCGCCTCGGATAAGGACGCCCCCAATCTGCGGATAGATTGCGTTCAGGATCAGGGCGTGACGCATGCGCTCTTGTCCGACGATGGCGGTAAAAGGGAATGTTGATGGCATACAAACTCCGTCTCAGGCTGCTGAAGTCAGTAGATCCAAGATCGCTCCCGGGAGGGTGTCAGGTTCCCTGCTCTTGGCCTGCATCTGACGATCCAGTCCGCGCAGAACCGGGTCTACTGAGACTAGTTCAGTCGATGTCTTTGCGTCTCTGACTGCTCTTGCTTCGTATCCTGCCCGAGCGATTGCCCATTATACCGCAATACTGCGCAGGCAAAACCGTTGCTGGTCCTGGCTCCGACGCCAGGGAGAGCCGCTCCGATGGTATCGAGTCATTGCAGCCCTCTGTTTGCCGTTTCATCTGCTCCCTCGCAGGAGTCATCGGCGCAAGGGTGGCTAAAAAGCAAAGGCCGCTGCCAGCGTCGACAGCGGCCGTATTCAAATTCAAACTCGCCGGGCGTTCTCAGACTTACCTGGCGCTGCACGTCGCGCACGATGCCGAGGGTGAGCAGGAAGCACAGGATCCTCCATCGCCAGCGATCATGCCCTTGTCACCGACAGCAGAGAAGAGCGAGATCATCCGGTGAGTTTCCTTTCCCTCACACTCGGGGCAGGCAATGGGATCATCCGCCTCTGCCATACCTCGCAGAGCATCGAAGCGCGTCTGACAATCTGAGCATTCATACTCGTACAACGGCATTTCTTATCCCGTCCTCCGAAACCTTTCTTGAATGACCATTTTCTAAGATCAGCACCTTAAAATTATACCCTTCAGGAGGCGTTCCGTCAAGGTGTCGAACTGATGATGCCCAGTCGTTCTCCGACCTCTTCAAAGGTGGATAGGACACGTTCCAGTTGCTCATCGGTATGAGTTGCCATGTAGCTCGTACGGAGCAGCGAAGACCCTGAGGGTACGGCCGGTGGAATGACTGGATTCGTGTAGATGCCAGCTTCATACAAGGCCTTCCAGGCGATGATCGTGGGCATGTCGTCACCGATAATGACCGGGATGATCGGGGTCACCGTATTCCCCACGTCGAACCCCATCTCCCGGTATCCCGTCCGCATCGTCTTGGCGATCTGATTCACCCGTTCGATCCGCTCTGGCTCCTCCTGCATCACCTCCAGCGCGGCCAGGGCTGCGGCCGTATTCGCCGGGGACATGCTGGCGCTGAAGATCAAGGAGCGAGCATGGTGCTGTACGTAGTGGACAACGTCGTCGTCGCCGGCGATGAAGCCCCCAAGGCTGGCAAAGGATTTGCTGAAGGTGCCCATGATCAGGTCCACCTCGTCGTTCAGACCGTAGTGAGCGGCTGTACCCTGTCCTCCACCCACCACCCCGATGGCATGCGCATCGTCCACCATCAGCTTTGCACCATATTCCTTGCACAGGGGCACGATGTCCGGCAGTGGGGCCAGGTCACCGCCCATACTGAACACGCCGTCGACGACGACGAGTTTGCCCGCGTCGTCGGGAAGCTTGGATAGCACGCGCTCCAGATGATCCATATCGTTGTGACCAAAGCGGCGCACCTCTCCGAAGGCCATATTGCAGCCGTCTACGATACTGGCGTGATCTTCCTTATCTGTGATAACCACGTCGTGCCGCCCCACGAGTGAGGAGATCGTGCCGACATTAGTCTGATATCCCGTGGGGAAGACCAGGGCCGCCTCCTTGCCCATGAACGTGGCCAGCTCTCCTTCCAACTCCAGATGGAGTTCCAGTGTGCCGTTCAGGAAGCGGGATCCCGTACAGCTCGTGCCGTATTTCTCCGTTGCTTCGATCGCTGCCTGTCGTACCTTGGGGTGGGTCGTGAGGCCCAAGTAGTTGTTCGACCCGATCATAATCAGCTGATGATCCCCAATGGTGACTTCAGTGCCTTCGCTGTCAGTGAGCGGGATGAAGTAAGGATAGATCCCGGCCTCCTGAGCGTCTCTCGCTTCGGTGAAGGCCCGGCATTTGTCGAATAGATCCGCCATGTAACCTCCTTGGTTCCACCTGGCAAACTGCATCTTTCTCAGCGCCGGAGTATTATACGCCAAGATGCACGCGTGGCAAAGCAATCAGTGCCACATCGGACCTCCGGTGACCGGCACGGGCGGCCATCGGACACGGGGCGAGGTCGATCCGTTCATTGTGTCGGTTGATGAGAAGGTGAACCTCCTGCTGCAGGCTGATCGGAGTATGCGACGTGTTGCCGGGGCGAAGGTCACCCGTCGATCCATCATCTCCTTGCGAAAGAGATAGGTCTTCGTCAACACGGAAGGGCCTTCACCGAACAGGAGATCGTAGAAACAGGAGCTGGTATTGTCGCGCTGGCCGTCGGGGGTGGGGAGGATCAGCAGCGATCCCTCGGTTGGGAGCACGTTGAGGACATTGAGCTGCCCGGCAACGCGGAACGCGTGGCTGCGGAGGCCGTGGCCTTCCTCTCGGCTAACTCTTTTCCGAATGGTGTGACATCCCTCATCCTCGGCCCGACCCAGCTCGCCCTCCAGATCCATGGGGCTTGCGGTCACCCGACAGAGCTGGGTCGAATGCTCAAGAACGGCACCTACACTGGGATGCCCCCACGTTCTGGCGCTCATGCGATGCCGTGTGTAACAGCGATCACTGGGGAGATCTGGGGGACCCTCAACTTGTGGGAAGGGGCAGCCCACTCAAATCTCACATACCGGGCATGGAGCGGCCCCGGCCCGGTTTCGGAAGGTCCGGGTCGGTGCCTGGCGCCGGCTTCATAGAGCCTCGGTCGCTCACGCTGCTCCCAGGCAGCTTAGTCGTGCAAAGCGACTTGCATTCAAGCGAGACTCTGTGTACGGATGTCCGAGGCCGTATGTAATCCGAATTTCATGAAGCCCTATACCTTGTAGCTTTGTCTTGGTTGACCAAACCAGTTTCGCCTCTCAAATGATGTTGCAGTGGCCTCGGTCAGCAGTTCAGTGACCTATGCCCCTACATATTGTGGAGCGAGCGTGTGCACCCCCAAGATCTGTCGTACGTAGGGGCTGCTTCTTTTCCGGCTTTCTGTCTCCCTGAGACCATCTTAAAAACCGCACACTTTTAAGCTAAACCGCGGAAAACCAGTTGTCAGCGTAGGGGTGTTCTGATACAATACGCGTGTCGAATCGAAAACATAGTTCACTCGTCGCAGGGGTAGGCTCAACCTCAACTCAGCCGCCTTGGCTGGAAAAGACCTGCCGCTGTACTACATCGCAACGTTTGTTGACTTCGCGTTGCCTATTGCTGTCAACTAGGACAGACCGCGTTCCTTTCTACATGCCTACGAACCCTACCCACATGTGGTCTGCTGCCCTTGGCGAGCTGCAGCTTCAGATGACACAAGCCACTTTCGACACGTGGTTGCGCGACTCGAAGCTGCTGAGATATGAAGACGGTACCTTTGTCATCGCTGTCAAGAACGGGTATGCGAAGGATTGGCTGGAGCACCGCCTCTCGGCAACGATCAAGCGCACTCTCGCCCGTCTGGCAGAACGGACCGTCGACGTCAAGTTCGTCGTTGGGGTGGAGAAGCCCCAGCCCGAAGAGAAGGATATTCCGCTACTGCAGGCTGCCGACCCCTCACCGCAGCCGGTGCCAGAGCGTCAACCGGCGCGTACCACCTCCACTCGTGACCTCAACCCCCGGTACACCTTCGATACGTTCGTGGTCGGGCCGGGGAACCGTCTCGCCCACGCGGCCTCGATGGCCGTCACCGAGAGTCCCGCCAGCGCGTATAATCCGCTTTTCCTGTATGGTGGGGTGGGGTTGGGTAAGACGCACCTGCTTCACGCTGTCGGGCAGGCTTGTCAGCGGCAGGGCATAGACACCCTCTATGTCTCGTCTGAGACGTTCACCAACGATCTCATCGAGGCCATCCGCTCCCATACGACGGATGCGTTTCGTGAGAAGTATCGCACGGCCGACGTGCTCCTTGTGGATGACATCCAGTTCATTGCTGGCAAGGAGAGGACTCAGGAGGAGTTCTTCCATACCTTCAACGCCTTGCACGGTGCGAACAAGCAGATTGTCCTCTCTTCGGATCGAGCGCCGAAGGCGCTGAGCACGCTGGAGAAGCGGCTCTGCTCTCGCTTCGAATGGGGGCTGATCGCTGACATTCAGGCGCCCGATCTGGAGACGCGCATCGCGATCTTGCGCTCCAAGGCCGCGTTCAGCGGGACGATGGTCTCCGACGAGATCCTCTCCGCCATTGCGACTCAGGTGAAGAGCAACATCCGTGAGCTTGAGGGGGCGCTGAACCAGGTTATCGCGATGGCCCGCCTGACGGATCAACCCCTGACGCCGGAGATCGCAGAAGTCGCGCTGGGGAATCTCCTCCCCCAGCGACGTGAGTTGCCCGCCGGTGAGATTCTGGAGCGTGTGGCTCGTCACTTCGGCTTGCAGCCCCGGCAACTCACGGGGCGCAGCCGCAAGCGCGACATCGCGCGTCCCCGTCAGATTGTGATGTATCTCGTCCGCGAGGAGACTGACGCGTCGCTCCCACAGATTGGAGAGCTCCTTGGGGGGCGGGACCATTCGACGATTCTCTATGGGTGCGACCGCGTGGCCGAGCTCCTGGAGGAGGATGTGGAACTCCGGCGAGAGGTTACGACATTGCGTCAGCATCTGTACGACCGCACACCTGCCTGAAACCCCCTGATACCCCCTCAGTACCGACGCTGGCTATGCCCTGATCCCCCGGGATCGGGGCGTTTGGCGTCACAGGACCCGGTCCCGGCACGTCGATGTTAACAGGACCCTTGACTTCGCCTCCTCGATTTAGTATAATGTTGTTACATTATCCCAATTACCGACAATCACCTGTTTCTCGGAGCTCTCATCAATGACATCGATCGATCGCACATCACCAGTCCCTATCTACCATCAGCTGAAGATGCTGATTCGGGAGCGCATTGAGGGCGGAGTGTGGGGGCCTGGTGCTCGGATACCCACTGAGCGCGAGCTCTGCCATATGTACAGCATCAGTCGCTCACCGGTCCGACAGGCGCTCAACCAGCTGGCCCGGGAAGACGTGCTGATTCGACGGCCCGGCCTCGGCACGTTTGTTGCCAATCACGAGTCCCCTGAAGCTTCAGTCTCCCTTCGAATGATGTGTTCCGATCCTCACTGGTCTGCAGTTCTGGAACACGTGTCTCGTGTATGGAACGAGCGACACCTCGAGCCGCGAGTCGCATTCGATATGGATGTCGTGTCGCATAGCGAGTTCTATGATATCTTGAGGTCAGCCGTAGGCAGCGGAAGCGCTCCTGACCTGGCTATGGTCGATACCGTTTGGGTAGCGGGGCTCGCCAACTCAGGATTCCTTTTCGCCCTCGATGAACTGGGTTTCCCCTGGGATCAGTCAGCATCTCGAGCGGCTCTCTATCAGGTCGTCGTCGATGCGAACTCCCTTCAGGGGAGACTCTATGGTCTCCCGGCTAAGGCGGATGCCTCACTTCTCTGGTATCGTCGGGATTGGTTCAATCAGGAAGGGATCGTGCCCCCCAGGAACTGGGACGATCTTCTCGACGTCTCTCTCCATTTCCTTCAGCCAGCGGTCAAGGAACGCCATGGCCTGGACTACTCGTTGGCGTTTCCGGGCGGCACAGCGGGCGGCGAGAGGACTGTGTACAGTCTTTTGCCTTTCATCTGGTCGGCCGGCGCGGAGATAATCGACACTGACGTGAATCGTGTCGTCCTCGATGGCCCCGAGACATCTTCCGCTCTGCGCTTCCTCCGTCAGCTGATCCGTCGTTACGGCGTCGCCTCGCCTGATGTCGTTGATCACGAAGATAACACGAGCCGCCGGTTGTTCGCGGAGGGGAAGGTGGCCATGGCGTTGGGCGGTAGCTACGAAGCAGACTTCATCCAAGCGACGGCAGGGTGGAGCGATGCTGATTTTTCCGCTCGTGTTGGAGTCGTTCCCCCGCCAGCGCCCGCCGGCCAGGATCCAGTGCCTACCGTAGGAGGAACCAGTTACGTGGTTCTGCGCCAGTCCGAGTTTCCTGCCCTCGCGGCGGACGTGCTCCAGCTTGCGACGGATCCCGACGTCATTGGCGATCTCTATCGCCCCATGTGGCTTGACTTGCCCGATCACGCCTTCAATAATGGGCTGGATCCAGAGGCAGGCTCCCGGCTGACTCAGGTATCACAGATGATTGCCGAGGGGCGTGCTCGCCCCTCGATCCCCGAATACGTGAAGGTGTCCCGACAACTCCAGGCTATGTTCGAGGCGACAATCTCCGGGGATGACCCTGTTGAGGAGATCGTGCGCCGTACGACGGAGTTCATCAGTGTTATCACCGAGTTACCCTGTCAGTCTGCGCAGTCCTCAGTAATCCCTTTCCAGGCAATGAGCTCAAGTCCATAGGTCTGGCGACGAGGACTCGGGGGAAGGCTGGCTCCTAGCTCATGGAGAGCCAGCGGACGGACGAAGGATTGAGACCCAATTATCAGGGGGAATGTTGTGAAGAACAACGGACTTGCTCCAGGCGCGATCCTGGTTCTTGCTATTCTTCTCGTAGTGGCCGCGTGTGCCCCCCTGGAGGAGCCGGTAGATGAGCCCACACCGATGGTCACCGAGGCGGTCACCGAGACGGAAGAGGCGACCAAGGAGATGCCAGGAGAGGTTACCCGGGAGCCGACGGCCACGGCGGAGCCCACGACGGAG
>CAZQXX010000086.1:0-2031 GCA_964597105.1 uncultured Anaerolineales bacterium | reverse complement strand
GATGCCAGGAGAGGTTACCCGGGAGCCGACGGCCACGGCGGAGCCCACGACGGAGGTCATCGGGGAGGCTACCCAGCAGGTTGACCAGGAGCAGGTGGAGCTGATCCTCTGGACTACAGAGACCGACAGCGCCCTGGAGCATGTGCGATCCCTGACGGAGGACTACGCGTCACTCCATCCCAACGTAAGCTTTGAGGTCATCGACAAAGATGGCGAGGCGCTGCATGAAGATGCCCTCGCCGCCGAATTTGACGATGCCGCCCCTGACTTGTTCTGGGCGGTCAACGATCATACAGTCTCCTTCGTCGGTTCCGGGATGCTCATGCCCATCGATGGTCTGTTTGAGCTCGATCGATACCTGGATTCAGCCCTGGAGGCTGTCCGAGTGGATGCTCAAACCTGGGGGCTGCCGATCAGCAGCGGCGGGCACTTGATGTTGATCTACAACAAGGACCTCATCGAGGAGCCTCCCGAGACCACCGACGAGCTGATCGAGATCGGTCAGCAGCTGACGTCCGGCGACCGGTATGCTCTGGTGTACGACCAAACGGATCCCCTGTGGCTTGTGCCCTGGTTGAGCGGATTCAGGGGCAGGGTCTTCGCCGAGGATGGCACAACGCCTACGCTGAACACCGAGGAGATAGTGGATACGCTCCAGTTCCTATACGACATCAGGGCCGAGACACCCATTGTCCCGGGCGAGAGCAACTACGAGGGGGCCCATCTTCTCTTCGACAGGGGCAGGGCTGCGATGATCATCAACGGCGATTGGTCGCTCGAGGGCTATAGAGCTAGGTTCGGTGATCGCCTGGGCGTGGCTCGGATTCCCAGGGTCAGTGCCACTGGCGAGTGGCCGCGCCCTTACATCAGCGGCACCTATCTGATGTTCCCGATCCATCTTCAAGAGGACCAAGCTAAACTGGATGCAGTGACGGACTTCGCTCAGTTCGTCACCAACGTCGAGAATCAGGCGCTGTTAGTCACCGAACTCAACCGCCTACCGACCCTGAGAGAGGCCTTGGAGGCCCCTCCCCTTGCCAGTGATCCTCTTCTCAGAGGCTCCGCTGCCCAGATGGTCGTCGGCAGGCCGGCACCTACCGTCGATGAGATGCGCTGCAATTGGGAGGCCATGAGGCGAGAGATGCAGGCCGTTCTCGCGGGCAACAAAGATCCACAACAGGCGGCAGCTGATATGCAGCGAGCGGCTGACACCTGTGTCGAGAACCTCGAAGGAAGGTGATCCTAATCGTCGTACTAGAGACTATGGCAGTGGGTGATCCGGGGAGATCTCGCATCGAAACGTGTACCATAACTCCCCTTCCCGTCGGCACAGATTTTACCGATCACGCAGTAGTCCCCGCGGGGCCAATGGAGGCAATATAACAAGGGAGGTAATCCGACGACAAGAGAGAACAAGCAGGGCAGGACCTGTAACGTCAAGAGCCTTAGGTATAGGGAACCACCAATTAGGAGGAGGAAAAATGAAGAAGTACACATTCGCTCTATTAGCAGCCCTGGTCGCACTGAGCTTGGTGCTTGGGGCATGTGGTCCGGCTGCGACTGAAGAGCCAACCGAGCCGCCCGCCGAAGAGCCCACTGAGCCACCCGCTGAGGAGCCAACCGAGCCGCCTGCCGAGGAGCCGGCTGAAGCGACGACCGTGACTGTCTGGCACGGCTACGCCGGCGACTATCAGGGTGCCATCGAAGGGCTCTTCGACGAGTTCAACGCGGAGAACGAGGACATTCAGATCGAGTACACGAGGGTCGACGAATTGCGTGACTCTCTATCGGTGGCCATTCCCGCTGGCGAGGGCCCCGACATCATCGCCTGGGCTAACGACCAGATCGGCCGCAACGCCCTGATCGGGAACATCGCTGCCTTGGATGATTGGGTCGACATGGCCTATCTTGAGGACAACTTCACCGATCCAGCGGTCAGCGGCGTCATGTGGAACGACCAGATCTGGGCCCTTCCGGAGACGATGGAGGCCATCGCCCTGGTCTATAACAGGGATCTGGTGAGCGAGGACG
>CAZQXX010000085.1:0-12174 GCA_964597105.1 uncultured Anaerolineales bacterium | reverse complement strand
CATGAAGAGGAATCTGTCCTGGCTTGCTGTGCTCTTGGCGGTGGCATTGACGGCATGCTCAAGTGTGGGCGAATCAGCTCCGGCGTCAGACCCGACCAAGATCCGCCTCCCAATGGGGTACGTCGCCGATGTCCAGTTCGCACCCTGGTACGTGGCGGTGGAGAACGGGTATTTCGCCGAGGAAGGAATTGAGCTCGAGTTCGATTACAGCTGGGAGACAGACGGCGTACGGCTTGCTGGCGCCGGTGAGCTACCCTTCGCCATCGCCAGTGGCGATCAGGTGATCCTGGCCCGAGCGCAGGGGCTCCCTATAAAAAGCATCACCAGCTGGTTCCAGCGCTTCCCCGTATCGGTAGTGGCTCTGGAGGAGAGCGGAATCGAGGAACCAGTCGATCTGGAGGGCCGCACGGTGGGTATCCCGGAGACCTTCGGAGCCAGCTACATCGGCTGGCGGGCACTGACGGCCGAGCACGGGCTTGAGGAAGACGACGTCAAGCTCGAGGTCATTGGCTATACGCAGCTGGCTAATCTGACGGAGGGTCGGATAGACGCTGCGGTGGTTTACGCCAACAACGAACCGGTTCAACTGGAGAAGATGGGAAGAGACCTGGTCCAATTCCTGGCGGCGGAGGAGATCTCCCTGGTGTCCAACGGCATCATCGCTAACGAAATGGTGCTGGAGGAAGAACCGGAGTTGGTCCGTGCGTTCGTGCGTGCTTTTCTGAAAGGGCTGCGAGATACTCTCGACGATCCTGACAGGGCCTTCGAGATTTGCGGGCAGTACGTAGAAGGACTGGATGAAAACGAAGACGTACAGCGAGCAGTTCTAGACGCCACGATTCAGTACTGGCAGGGTGACCCCCTGGGGAAATCGGATTCGCAAGCCTGGCGCAATACAATGGAGGTTATGCGGGACGCCGGGTTGCTTGAGGAGTCGATCGATCCGGATGAGGCATTCACGAATGCGTTCCTGCCGTAGCTGGAGGGAGCAGGACGTTGAAGGAACGGGAGGCGATAACGTCGGGACCAACCTTAGCGCAGCGAGTAGATTGCAGGATTTGACGATGCGCGAGGATAAGCCTCTGTTAAGCGTGGAAGGATTGAGCACCTGGTACGAGCAACCTGATGGTCGCCTATCGGTGCTCGACCGCCTCTCGTTTCAGGTAGCGCAGGGAGAGTTCCTCTGCCTGGTGGGTGCTTCCGGGTCGGGGAAGACGACTTTGCTCAAGCTTATCGCCGGGTTGGAGCGTCCCACGGCAGGGGAGATCTATCTCGCCGGCGAGGCAGTGAAGGAGCCAAGCCGGAATGTCGGCTTCGTCTTCCAGGAACCCACGCTGATGGACTGGCGGACGGTGGAGGCGAATGTGACGCTACCCCTTGAGCTGAACGGGGTAAACAAGAAGGAGGCGAAGGATAAGGCGCACGCGCTGCTGGAACTGGTCAGGCTGACCGGTTTTGAGGAGGCCTACCCTGCCCAACTGTCTGGGGGGATGGCGCAACGGGTGGCGCTGGCCCGAGCGCTGGTGCATAATCCACAACTCCTCTTGCTCGACGAGCCCTTCGGCGCCCTCGATGCGCTGACTCGGGAGCGAATGGGGCGAGAGCTGCTGCGCATCTGGCAAGCTCACCGGAAGACGGTGCTGATGGTCACACACTCGGTGGCGGAGGCCGTCTTCCTGGCCGACCGTGTGTTGGTCCTCAGCCCCCGACCTGCCACGATCGTCGCCGAGGTGGTCGTGGATCTACCACGCCCACGCACGCAGATGGAGCGAGACGCTCCGGCGTGCAGCCGTATGGCGCGACGAGTGCGCGCGGCGCTTGACCGTGTAGGCGCATGATTGGAGGCGCAACAGCGCCTGGTTCGGCTGCGGATCATAAGGGAGTCAGTTCAGATCCCGGATGTGTCGGGCAGTCCAGGCCGCCAGGGACCTCTTTTCACCAGTACAGACACCCGCTTACATAGCGGCTGCCTGGCAGCGTCGCTCGGAGCGGATCCACGCCTGCTCCGGGGACTTCGCGACTCCATCAAATGCGTCAAGTGCTACGGGCTGACCACAACACTGCAATGGATTTTGCATAGCAGCCAACTCGTTGACGCGGAGGGGGAGTTCCATTATAATAGCTCTATGCAGAACAGTCGCACACCAGAGGTAACTCAGTGATCAATCGGAAAGCGACGCGAGTGAAGCTGCGTAGATGTCTCCGTTTTGCCATCCAGGGGCTCTCCGTGGGGATGGGGATCAAACGGTGGCTGCTCATCCTGGTGGCTGGCGTCGCGTTTCTGAGCCTGGGCTTGAGTTTCTCGCTTCGGGAACTCTACCCACTGCCGAGCATCTTCTACTACCTCACGCTCCAGTTCATTCCCCGTGGCGTGCGCGCCGCCCTGTTCGTGGTCGTCGGTTCTGGTGCCGTACTGGCAGGATTACTCGGCCTCAATCGCTCCCTGCTCAGCCCATTCGTGAATCCCGATCCAGAGACGGTGATCAGGGCGCTCCAGCGCCGTCGCCGGCGGCAACGGGGACCAAAGGTCGTCGCTATCGGTGGAGGGCACGGGCTGGCGACGCTTCTGCGAGGCCTCAAGGAGCACACGAGCAACATCACAGCCATCGTCACTGTCGCTGATGACGGGGGGAGCTCTGGTCGGCTGCGTCGAGACCTGGGAGTCCTCCCACCCGGCGACTTCCGCAACTGTATCGCCGCGCTGGCCGATGATGAAGCCCTGACCACACACCTTTTTCAGTATCGATTCGGCAACGGGAGCGGTCTCAACGGACACAGCTTCGGTAATCTGTTCATCACTGCAATGGCGGAGGTGACGGGGAGCTTCGAGCGCGCCATCCTGGAGTCCGGCCGCGTTCTGGCAGTGCAGGGGCAGGTCGTGCCGAGCACGCTACAGGACGTGAAACTCACAGCCGATCTTGAGGCCAGATCCGGGACAGGCATTGCGGAATCGGGATCCAGTATGCTCAGCCGGGTGAGCGGCGAGTCGAGAATCCCCGAGGTCAGAGGCAGAATACAGCAGGTCTATCTGGATCCCAGTGACGCGATCGCGTATCCCGGAGCGGTGCGGGCGTTGCTGAACGCCGACCTGATCGTAGCCGGACCAGGGAGCTTGTACACCAGCGTGCTCCCCAACTTGCTGGTACCAGAGATCGCCCAGGCAGTGGAGGCGAGCATAGCGCGCAAGGTGTACGTCTGCAACGTCGCTACTCAACGCGGCGAGACGGAGGGCTACACTGTCCACGACCACGTCGCGGCGCTGGAGAGCCATGTGCAGGGCTCGCTATTTCCGATTGTGCTGGCGAACGCTAACCTGGACGCAGACTTCGAGGCTTCACCCGGCGTGGAGTTGGTTCGACCAGAGGTTCCTGCAGACGCTGACTACCAGATGATCACGTACGATCTAGTCGACGCGACCCACCCATGGCGTCACGACAGCGAGAAACTGGCGCGAACCCTGCTGCACCTCATCGAAGATTACTAGACAGGATCTTGGCACAGGGAGGGGTCGAGTGGGCCTGGGTCGGGTCGCCGCTGTCCACAACCGAGTGAAAGGAACAAGTCAGACATCTATGGAGAGAGACGCAAGCGGGTTCGCTGACGTTAAGAAGTGGTACGATTCTCAAGAATCCAAACACAAAAAGGAGATCTACAATGACTAGAGTAGCAATCAACGGATTCGGACGCATCGGTCGGGCCGCGTTCAAGATCATTCTGGACACGCCCGAGCTCGAGTTGGTAGGGGTCAACGACATCATGCCCCTGGACAACTTGGCTTACCTTCTGAAGTATGACACCGTCTACGGAAGGTATGAGAAAAGCGTTGAAGTTGGAGACAGCGCGTTAATCGTGGACGGCAAGGAATACAAGTTCTTCGCCGAGAGGGATCCTGCCCAGCTTCCCTGGGGTGACCTCGACCTCGACATCGCTTTCGAATGCACCGGCGTCTTCAGAGAGGAGGAAGATCTGAAGAAACACCTGGCGGCGGGCGCGAAATTCGTCATTCTCTCGGCCCCGGCGAAGAGCGACGGGGTCCCGACCATCGTGCACGGGGTGAACGTGCCTGAGGATCCATCGGTTCGCTACCTCTCCTGTGCGAGTTGCACCACGAACTGCATCACGCCGGTCGTCGAGGTTATGAAGCGTCGGATCGGTGTGGAAAACGCCATCATGACGACGATACACGCCTATACCTCGACTCAGGCTCTCGTCGATGGACCAAGCAAGAAGATCAGAAGGGGCCGGGCAGCCGCCGCCAACTTCGTCCCGACATCTACCGGCGCTGCCATCGCAACGACGAAGGTCCTCCCGGAGCTCAAGGGCCGGTTTGATGGCGTGGCTGTACGTGCGCCCATCCCCGTAGGCTCCATCTCTGACATCATCCTGGTGACCAAGCGCGAGACCTCCGTCCAAGAGGTAAACGACACCTTCCGTGAGGAAGCTGCGAGCGACAAGTACAAGGGCATTCTCGGTGTGGCCGAGGACCCGATCGTCTCGTCCGACGTCATAGGCGACTCACATGCCTCGATCGTCGATGTGGGGATGACCCAGGTAGTTAACGGGACACTCGTCAAGGTCATGAGCTGGTACGACAACGAGTGGGGCTTCACCAGCCAGATGGTGCGGGAAGGGATGAGGGTCGCCAAGACTCTGTAGCTCTCCCAATGGACGAACACAGATACCTCAGAGGAGCCCAAGCTTGGGCTCCTCTGAGGCTGGTTTCGCCAAAGCGTCGAAGGTGAGTGAGGACTCCGAAGAGGCTTTCACTCGCCCGTCGACTTGAGGAAAGTGAGGCAGAATGAACAAGAAAACGATACGCGACGTGAACGTAAAGGACAAGCGGGTCATTGTTCGTGTCGACTTCAATGTACCGCTCAAAGAGGGACAAGTGGGAGATGATACCCGCATTGAGGCCGCGCTGCCCACGATCGAGCGGCTGTTGGATGAACAAGCTACCGTAATCCTCATGTCCCATCTGGGACGCCCGAAGGGAAAAGCGGTGGACGAGCTGAGAATGGACCCGGTAGCAGAGCGATTGTCAAAGCTGCTGGGACGGCCGGTAAAGAAGGTGGACGACTGCATCGGCCCGGATGTCCAAGCGGCTGTCGAGGCCATGCAGCCCGGCGACATCATCCTCTTGGAGAACACCCGCTTCCACGCGGAGGAGAAGGCAAATGATCCGGACTTCGCCGCCAAGCTGGCGGCCTTGGCCGATGTCTACGTCAACGATGCCTTCGGGGCCGCCCACCGCGCCCACGCGTCGACGGAGGGCGTGGCACAGGCCATGCGAGATGAAGGCAAGCCCGTAGTTGCCGGGCTCCTGGTGGAGAAGGAGCTGGAGCTCCTCGGGAAAGCGGTCGACGACCCTGAACACCCCTTCGTCGCCATTTTGGGAGGCGCCAAGATCTCGGATAAGATCTCTGTGATCGAAAGCCTCCTCGACAGATGTGACCGGTTGCTCATCGGCGGGGGAATGGCCAACACATTCTTTAAGGCGATGGACTACGAGGTGGGCGACAGCCTGGTCGAGGAAGACGCAGTTTCGATCGCGAAGTCGCTGCTGGATCGCGCCAGCGGGAGATTGGTCCTCCCGGTTGACGTCGTGATCGCGGACGCCTTCGACAACGACGCCCAGTCGAAGGTCGTCGCTCCCAACGAAGTGCCCGCGGGCTGGCGTATTCTCGACATCGGACCCAAGACAGTTGCGACGTTTGAATCGGCGCTAAAGGGCGCCAAGACAATCACGTGGAACGGACCGCTCGGCGTGTTTGAGATGCCGACCTTCGCCGTGGGTACGTTCGATATGGCACGCCTGCTCGCCGAGATGGACGCCACGACGATCATCGGGGGTGGCGAATCGGCCGCGGCGGTCCATGAGGTCGGGCTCGCCGACCAGATGACACACATCTCTACCGGCGGAGGTGCCAGCCTTCAGTTCCTGGAGGGTAAGCCCCTTCCAGGCGTCGTGGCACTCGACGACAAGTAGGGGAAAGATACTATGCGCAGGCCATTCATCGCGGGTAACTGGAAGATGCACAAGACCGTCGAGGAAGCTGTCTCACTGGTGGGCGCGCTGAAGACGGAGATAGAAGATGTCGAAGGCTGCGATACAGCGGTCTGCCCACCTTCCATTGCTCTGGCTCCAGTGCGCGAGATTCTGGACGGAACGGACATCGGACTTGGCGCGCAGAATATGCACTGGGAGGAGGAGGGAGCCTTCACCGGCGAGATCAGCCCCTCCATGCTGGAAGATCTCTGCGACTACGTGATTATCGGTCACTCGGAACGCCGGACCATTTTCGGCGAGACGAACGAGTGGGTGAACAAGAAGTTGCACGCAGCGCTGGCCCACGGGCTCAAACCAATCGTCTGTGTCGGGGAGAATCTGGAGCAGAACAAGGCCGGCGAGACAGAGGTCTTCGTCGGTGGGCAAGTACGGGCAGCGTTTGAGGGAATTACCGCCGAGCAGGCAATGAACGTGACGATGGCATACGAGCCGATTTGGGCCATCGGCACGGGCGTACCGGCCCACGGCGAAGATGCCAATCGAATCATCGGGGAGGTAGTACGAGGTTCGCTGGCCGATCTCTACGGTGAGGAAGTCGCACAGTCAATCCGCATCCAGTATGGCGGCAGTGTCAAGCCTCACAACGTGACCGAGTTTCTGGGCCAGCCGGAGATCGACGGCGCACTGGTTGGCGGGGCAAGTCTGAGCACATCGGACTTCGTGGAGATCGTCAAGAAAGGGCTCGCGGCGAAGGCAAATTAATGAGCTGGCTTCCCTGGATCGGGCTGGCGGTGACCCTGATGTTGCTGCTGGTGACTGAGTGCTGGATCCACCGCCACCTACAGGGAACAATGCTGCTGCTGTCCGGGGATCGGGAAATCGCAGTGGTGCTCTACGCCCTGCCCTTGATGCCGGGCATTGTGGTTCACGAGGTCAGCCACGCTCTCACAGCGAGACTTCTTGGCGTGAGAACTGGAAAGATCTCTATCCGACCGAAGCTAGCAGATGAGCGCATCCAGCTTGGGTTTGTGCCAGTCGAGGAAACAGACGTCATACGAGCCAGCCTGATCGGGCTGGCCCCACTGTTAGCAGGGAGCGCAGTTATCCTGTTGATTGGCTACCTGGCCTTCAATATCGACACAATGCAGCATGCCTTCGTGCAGCGTAACTGGGCAGAGGTAGTGGCGGGTCTCACCGAGATGGCGCGAGTCCAGGACTTCTGGCTGTGGGTCTACCTGATCTTTGCCGTCAGCAACACAATGTTGCCGAGTCAGTCAGATCGAGAGCCCTGGCGACCGATCCTGCTATTCATAGCGCTCATCACGCCCCTGGCCTGGTTTGCGGGAGTGGGGCCCACAATTGTCGAGCGACTGGGCCAGCCTCTTACACTGGCGGCCCTGTGGCTGACGGCCATGTACGGCTTCACCGTTGTGGCCGACCTGCCCTTCGTCCTCCTGATCACGCTTCTTGAGTGGATTCTGGGACGGTTGAAGGGGGTGCGCGTCGAATACTAGGGGACCCTCTCCTTTTCGTCTCCACGCAGGGTGACCGGAGAGGCGGAGAGGAGAGCTTCTGGTTTGAGGCGACCCGAGTACCAAAACAGAAGGGCCCGGGAATCCCGGGCCTTTCTGTCCTCGAAGCAAGGACCCGCTTACTGCGAGCTCGAGGCCACGCTCTCCTCGAAGGATATCCCCAGCCGCTCCAACTCATCCAGGATCGGATGGTAAATCTCTGGCAAGACCGGTATGTGCACGCCGCTCACGCCGATGTCCCCTTCCAGAATCATCCGGGCACCGACAGCCGCCGGCAGACCCACCGTGCGCGCCATGGCGGTGTCCCCATCCGGATCTCCGAAGTCGATCAGGGTGGCGCTGATGACCTCCTCCCGGCCATCGTAATCCACTCGGAACTTGTGGACGAGGATCACCATGTCACGCTCGTCCTCGCGATAGGGCATCCGCTCGAGCATCCGGTCCGCCAATACGTCGAGCAGCGTCGTCTTCTGAGGAACCGGCTCGGGATTGAGTAATCCGAGCCACTCAAGGGCCATCATCACGCCGCTGTTGGGTGCCACATTAAGATGGGCCCCCAGATTAGCCTTCAGGTCGGGGGTGTCTTCTTCCTCGATGAGATCAGCCATCACCTGGTGGAACGTTTTGTCCGGAAGATCAGAGCGTTCCTCCAAGCTGAAGTATCCTAGCTCATTCAGCTTCAGCATCACATCACACCAGCCCAGATTTCGCAGTGTACCACGATACATAGTCTCGGCCTCCGGAATGCCGTAACGTTCGATGTAGGGGAGTGAGTCCCGGTTCGGATAGGCCTCATAGTCACCCAGACCACTCACCCAGATCACGTAGTGCATGGCGAAGAGCCGCTCGTTGGGCACCTCCACGATACGTCCGTTCTGCAGATAGCGAGCGTTATTCCGCCCCGCGAGCATCACTCCCCGCGGGCTCCACGAAAACTTGTAGCCCAGCGGGTTGTCGTTCGCGTCGGGCGCGGGCAAGCCGCCGCAGAAGGACCGGAATGCCTTGACCGACCCGCCGGCGTTGTGCGCGCGATCGATGACGCGCATCGCTGACATATGGTCGATACCAGGGTCGAGACCGAGTTCATTCAGGAGGATGACACCGGCCTCCCGTGCGTCCTCATCCAATGCTTGCATCTCATCACTGACGTAGCTGGTAGTCACCAGGGGCCTCTGGAGCCTGACGCAGGCCCTGGCTACCTGCACGTGGTGAATATAAGGCAAGAGGCTCACGGCAAGGTCAGCTTGAGCGACCAGCTCATCAAGATCCGCCTCATCGTCCGTGATATCGAATTGGATAGCTCTTCCGTGCGGATGCTGGTTGACCAGTGCCTCAGCCTTGCCTAGCGTGCGACTGGCGACGGTGACCTCATAGTCGTGATCGAGCAGGTGACGCACCAGTGGGCCCGCCACGAGACCGGCACCAAGAACAAGAACGTTCTTCATTAACTCCTCCTAGTTTGGGGTTGACTGCTCCTCAAAAAAGATCACGCGATGTGACGGACCGAGACAGACCACCGGTCCATCTGGCGCCGACGAGATTCTACGGGAGATGCTCATCTAGGTAGCGGTAGTCAGGCGTAAGCTCGCCCCGATGGACAATGACCGCGCGCTTGATCTCCGGTGGCAGGGCTAAGCCTTCGAAGGGCACTGCGTAATCAGCCTCCGCGATGGCAGGCACGTAGTCCATGAGCACGTTGCTGAAGTATGCTGAAGCCTCGCGAGGAAGCTCACTAGGGAGAATATCAACGGCCAGGATCACGGGACCGCGTCCTGAAACCCCATCGATAGCCCGGTCCTGGAAGGGATCATAGACGTAGACCGGATTCCCTGGCTGGGTACATTTCACTGTGGCCTCAATAGCCCCCTCGACATCGCAACTGATGTCGCCGATGACTCGCAGCCGAGGTTGGTCCGACGCGTCAAACAGCTCCCGCAAGCTCTCCTTGGTGACCAGCCGAGGGTACTTCTCTTCCCAGTAGATGCAGTTCACGAGAGCAGTCAGATGGGGCAGATACGTGCTAAATCTGGATCGGTACTTTTCGGGATGGTCGTAGTAATCCTGCAACTCAAACTCATCACCAGGAGAGACCGGCTCCACCATATGTTGCTCCCTGAACACGACCTTGTACACAACGTGACGAGCGTCGCTGTGCCGGGCTACCTCGCTCACTTGATCAGGTTCAATCTCCTCTACCGGCAGCAGCTCGACAATCTCATTCGCGCCCCCGAAGACGTTCCCATACCCGGCAAAGCCGCAGATGAAGGGCGTGATCGACTCGGGGAGCCCATCCTGAGCAATGCGTTTGCCTGCTGTTGAGATCGCAGCCCTTGCCTCCTCAAGTCCATCGTACTCCACCATCTGCTTCAAGCCCGTAAAGGGATTGACAACCCCCTCATCGCTCAGGCGTCTTCCAAGAGCCCAGAGCGTGTCGACCATTCCAGCCAGCCCAGCGTGGTGACCAAAGAAGATCAAGCGACGCCCTTGGTCATCGGTCACCTTCTCGTAGTCGATCAACTGACAGCCCTTGTCCAGTAACGCCTGGAGCATCGGCATATTATGGGGTTGGCCTTTGATCACGTGAGCGAAGAAGACGTAAGTGTGGCCCGGATCGAAGAAGTCAAGAGGGATCTCTTTGACAGCAAAGACGGTGGGGCACACAGAGAGATCCTCGGTAACAGTGACACCTGCTTCACGATAGGCCCGATCAGGGAAGACGCGGATCTCGGAAGGCTGCACGCAGACCTCAATGGCGTGCTCCTCCTGAAGCCGACGGGCATGCCTCGGGATGATGGGCACGCGACGCTCCCACTTGCTCTTGTCCTCACAACGGATGCCGATACGGCTAGTCATGGCTCCTCCTGACGTGTGATACCGTCCGTGCTTCAGCAGACGGCGTTCCAGGGCTCATCTCGCAGTTGAAGAATCCAAGATACCGGGCGGAGAGTTCCGACAAAGGGTCGTCATTCAAGTCGGTGACAAGACGTCCAGAGATGAACCTTCGTCCCAGGGAATAAACAGCCTGAGTGCGCATCACAGATGACAAATCAGCCCTGGAATCCTGTCGCGCCTAAAAGATGTCGTCTACTTCTTCGGCGCTGGCGCGAGAGAAGGTCCCGTGGGCCACAGCCTCGAGCCAACCCTGCAGCCACAGGCGGGCGCCCGGTGGTATTATCTGGGAGAGCATCAGGATGAAGTCCCGGTGATGACGGAAACGGGTTCGCTCTGCCACGTCGTCGGGTGCGACTTCGTGCTCCATCGCCTCAATCATCAGCGCGACATTTTCCTCCGGACGACTCAGCCAGTCGAGGGCAACGTTTCTGTAGGGAAAGACCTCGATCTGAGCCAGTAGCACCTCTACGTCAACCCCTTGCTCATGGAGGCCGACGAGCAAGGAGAGGGTCTCATCGTAGGTAAGCGGACGGTATCGGAAACCGAACACCGACGGCTCAGGACAGTCCAGACGATCCTTCACAGCTCGGGCGGCACGGTGGAGAACCGGATCAAGCCAGGGTTGCCGCAGTCTGGCCATAAACTCCTCGGGAGAGACCTCGGGCGCATCAAGGGGCAGAGGTTCGTAGGCAACAGGGGCAGGACAGCCGAGATCGGGCGCCTCTTGCTCTTCCTGCTCGATCCGCCATTCCTCAAAGGCCTCTTCTTGCTCCGCCCAGAAGTCATCCCAGCCCTCAGGATCGTAGTGGGCGATCAACGGGCAGCCGCCTCCGTCGTAGTACCAATGCCAGCCGGGATCTTCGCCGACCTCGAGCGCAGCTCTGATCCGCTCAAACTCGGCCTGGCAGGTGGCACAGTCATCGACAAAGAACTCGTCTAAGCGCTCTGGATGGACAGGATTTGGCTCTCCTCTCCGCTCAGCCCAGATCAAGTCCCGCGGCGCGCAGCCGTGCAGCTCGGGCTGTGGCGTGAAGAACCAGTCACGGATGATCGCGTCCAAGCGCTTCCGGTGCTGTTCGACATCCCCGTGGTCGCCGGCGAGTAGCTCGGCCAGACGATCGCGCAAATAGAGCACGAGCTCACCATGAAGCGCAGCTTCCTGAATTGACAAGAACATACCTCCCACTAAGAAGATTACGGCTCACCGTCGGCCGTAAGTATACGTCGAACAGTGCCATTGACAAGCTGACCTGCCTGGGCCTTCGGATCCGCTCATAGCCCTCTGGTGCGCCCACATCCGCCCCGCCCCAGTCCTTCGACGCTGTCTCAGTTGAACTGAGCGCTCCATTGCGACGTATTACATGTGCGCGACTGTCGTCCCAGAGAACATACTGCGCTGTTGTGGAACGGTCACGATATGAACGCTCGTGACGCAGATCTTATGATGTCCCCGGTCAACCATAACCGGCGCATCGAGGCAGTGGACATCCTGCGAGGCCTGGCGGTCCTTGGTATGCTAGCGGTGAATATGCTGGACTTCTCCGGCTACTCCCGGCTCTCACCGCAGGAGATGGGGACAGCCCATCGGCTCACCGTCCTATTCATCAGGTTCTTTGCCCAGGCGAAGTTCTATCCTCTGTTCGCATTCCTCTTTGGCCGGGGGGAGCGCGATTCAGATGAGCCGTGCAGAGGAGCGGGAGGAAGCCTTCGTCCCTCTCTACCTACGGCGACTGATCGTCCTCA
>CAZQXX010000084.1:10013-12416 GCA_964597105.1 uncultured Anaerolineales bacterium | reverse complement strand
ACGCCTCATCCAGGTAACCTCCTGGACAACGGCGGGTTCGAGGCAGAGTGGGTCCGAGAAGGCGGGACGAACCGTGCGGTAGCCTTTGCCGATGATGGTGGTGCGTACGAGGAGAATAACGATCACGAACAGGCACTTCCGGGGTGGATCGCGTGGTTCCGCCGCAGTTCGGGTGTCTGGTACGAACCTTACCTAGGGGGCGTATCGGCGGATGAAGAACCCCGGCGCGTGCATAGCGGACTGAGGGGCATCGAGGTCTCTACTACGTACGCTAAGCACGATGCCGGCGTGCTTCAGCAGGTCGATGTAGCGCCGGGAACACGCCTCGAGCTCTCTGCAGTGGGTCACGCCTGGAGTAACTGGCAGGCAGGGCCGCACCCAGACGATCCTCTCTGGAGCGAGGGGCCGGGCTATGACTGCGGGTTTCTGCCGGAAGGTGAAGCGCCGGATGATGACTGGCGCAACGTCACGTTCCGGCTGGGGATCGATCCGACCGGCGGCATCGATCCCGACGCTGAGACTGTGAAATGGGGCTCAGGGGTCCACATCTACAATTGTTTCGATGAGGTGCCCAGCGTTGAGGTGCAAGCGCAGTCGCATCGGGTGACGATTTTTCTCCGCTCGCGTACAGAGTGGCCGTTCTGGCATAACAATGCCTACTGGGATGACGCCCTCCTTGTCGCCGTCGATGGCGCCGACGAGTCCGACTGGCGATATCCCACGATCGATCGTGGAAGCAGAATAGGGGTCCATTCCATCCTCCCAAACGGCGTGGGCGGATTTGCCGACGATCTGTCAGCCGGCGGGACCCGGTTCCCGATCGTCAAGGCCGTCGATGATTTGGGATGGCTGGTGGGCGTGAGAGAGACCAGCCCGGAGACGATCACTATTGGCCGGTTGAGCGCGTGGGACCTGGAGGGATGTCCAAACGTGGAGGACCCGGACACCGATCTCGACGAGATGGCGAACGTGCTGCTCTCCCTGATTCTGAACAAGCTCACGCACGACGCGAGGATGCGAGGCGCGGTAGCGTACTGGGAGATAGCCAATGAGCCTGACCCGCCCGGTCCCGAAGGGTACCGACGGCTGGCAGAGCTTATGATCACGTGTATGGAGAAAGCCGAGAGATACGGGCTGAAACTGGCCTTGTTCTCCCTGAACGCCGGCACCCCCGAATGGGACGAGATGGAAGCCATGGTCGAGACGGGCGTATTCGCCCGTGCACAAGAGGGCGGACACATCCTTGCCTTGCACGAGGGCACATTCGCGACGAACGATCCAAGAGAAGGGTGGGGGCAGACGATCCCGGGCGCTCCCATCGTGGACGGTGGGGGAAACCTCAACTTCCGTTACCGGTATCTTTACTATCTCCTGAAGCAACGAGATGAAGTGATCCCGTTGGTCGTGAGCGAGTGGTACTGCGGCGACGAGGAAGCGGCATCCACGCAGACGCTGGTGGACGCCGTCACGTGGTATGACGGCGAAGCCAGCAAAGATCCCTATTTCTGGGCGACTTGCCCATTCACCCTGGGCCCGACGGATGGGTGGGAGCACACCGACTATGAGCGTGTGTACCCTGACCTGGTCGAATATATGATCGACGTCCGCGATCGGGAGAACGGGGTGATCTCCGCGCGGTCTTTGTGGGAGGTCCTGCTGCGCAGACTGGGCTGGCGATGAACGGTTCGTGGACGTTGGAAGTACCAGCTGATCGAACCCTGGGATTGGTGGCGTCGTGCAGATTGTGGGGCAGAAACGTGAATGACGTGTGCATGGCTGCAGGTCGAGGAGATGGTGTGTGAGTGACCTTCGTGACTTCATTGAGTACTGGCCTTCGTGGATGGGCCGCCTGCTGATGGGCGTCTGCGCGTTGGGGGCTGCCTTTGCGGTCGTCTCTGTCGCGAAGACGCCTGGGATGTCGTCGCGACGCAGTGCGGTGGATTGGCAGATGGTCTTCCACGAGGCCTTCGAGGACGGATTGGGCGATGGATGGACGGCGATCGACGCGACAAGCGCTATTGAAGGCGGGGAGTATACGTGGGGAACCACGGATACGTTCGTATCCAGCAGCCCAAGTCATAGCGCCTGGTGCGTCGGCGGGGGCGACCATGGTGATGCCCTCGTCCCCGGTACCGATGCTTATCCCAATAACGTCGATTCCTGGCTTATCTACGGACCTATCGACCTCACGGATGCACTGGACGGATATCTCCGGTTCAACTGGTGGCTGGATACCCAGGCCGTGAGTAGTGCGAGTGAGTCGGCGTCGCTGCACATGGTCGAGATGGATGCGGGGACGCCGGAGGAAGGGGATTGGTTCGGCTGGTGCATCCTGACGGAGGAAAATGATCTGGATGGTACCCGGTGTACATACGTGTCCGGCTCCACGGGCACCTGGGTGAG
>CAZQXX010000084.1:6682-9913 GCA_964597105.1 uncultured Anaerolineales bacterium | reverse complement strand
GGCGAGATAACTACACCGAGCGGCTGGGTGACCTGGTGGCGGGAGGGTTTCCCCTGTTCTGGAACGGCTGACTACGACGCCGGTCGACCAGAGGTGAAGGTGATCGATCCTTCGTTCTTTGGAGATCCGGAGCGCTGGAGGAGTGGGCAGAAAGCAACCTTACTCTTTACGTTCTGGCGGTGCCACGAGATGGGCCTGTATCAGGAAGTCCCTGTGGAAGAAGGACGCCGGTATGCCTTGCAGGCTTATGGGCACGCCTGGTACAGCCAATGCTCTGATGAGCCCCACAGCCCACCGCTTGAAGCTGACTGCGAAACCCCGCTTACGTGGGCCCACGACGTCCTGCGGGTCGGGATCGATCCTGACGGCGGGGTAGATTACGATGAGGTAGTCTGGTCAGGCCCCGCTGAGATCTATGGCCGATACGGTGATCCGATCAGACTGGAAGGGATCACAGCTCGCGGTCCCACACTGACGGTCTGGCTATACGCCCGAGCTACTCATCCCCTGAAGCATAACGACGTATATTGGGACGACGTGACGCTGGAGGTCATTCCGTGACTGTGCCTGATGCAGTCGGGTCTCAACGCTTTGGTCCATGGGAGGTTCTACTGTGACCTTGTTCCGTGCCTTCTTTCTTGGCATCCTCCAGGGCGCCACTGAGTTTTTGCCCGTCAGCAGCTCGGGTCATCTGGTGCTGGTGCCCTGGTTACTCCGCTGGGAGTCACCGGGGCTGGCCTTCGATGCCGTGGTTCACTGGGGCACAGCGGTGGCGGTCATCGTCTATTTCTGGGAAGAGTGGGTCTCACTCGTCGGTGCCGCAGTTCGCTCTCTGATAGCCCTCGTGCGCTCCGATGGACACCAAGTCTCCGATGCTGTCGAGTCCTCCAGACGTTCATTGGCCTGGCTGATTGTGCTGGGGACTGTGCCCGGGGTCCTGGTCGGGTATTTTCTTGAGGATTTTTTTGAGGACATGTTCGCCCGTCCCGCTGCAGCAGGAGGCTTCTTGTTGGTGACGGCCGTGCTGCTGACGGCCTCAGAGCGCCTAGGGCGCCACGAGCGTGAGCTGGATGAATTGGGCTGGGTGGATGCGCTGGTAGTGGGGGCGGGGCAGGCGCTGGCCATCTTCCCCGGTATCTCCCGCTCCGGCGCGACGATCGCAACCGGGCTGATGCAGGGCATGAAGCGAGAGCCGGCTGCTCGCTTTAGTTTCCTGCTGGCGACCCCAATCATCCTGGGGGCTGGATTTCTCAAGGTAGTCCAGCTGGCGCGCGTGGGAGGGCTGAAGGCCCAGGCGCCAGCGCTGACGGTCGGGTTCATAACGGCTGCTGTAGTGGGCTTTGGCTGCATCCATTTTCTGCTTCAGTACCTCCAGCGTCGTCGCCTCTACCCGTTCGCTGTCTACTGTGTTCTGTTTAGTGTCTTCTCTCTCTCGGTCTGGGCCATTCGATGAGCAACGTGTTGAGTGAATCGTGAGCGCAGAGCAAGAAGTGAGGCCCTGTATGGCGACGACGAACATCCCCGGGCCTGCCTATCGCGTTCGCACCCGCCGGACGATCGTGCGTTGCTGGCATCCGGCCGACGCGCCATTATTGAAGGCTGCCATTGACGTCAGTCTAGACCACCTTCGACCGTGGATGGCCTGGGCCGACAATGAACCAGAAAGCCTTCATGCAAAGATCGAAAGACTGCGGGCCTTTCGAGGGGCGTTTGATCTGGGTCGGGACTTCTGCTACGGTATCTTCAGTCCCGACGAGGACCAGGTGCTGGAAGCGAGTGGACTTCATACCCGGGCGGGTGAGGGAGCACGGGAAATCGGGTACTGGATCCATGTGGACCACATCAATCGGGGCCTGGCGACAGAGGTGGCAGCGGCACTGACTAAGGTCGGCTTCGAGATCGACGGGCTGGTGCGAGTAGAGATACACTGTGATCCCAGGAACGTGAGGAGTCGAGCGGTGCCGCGAAAGCTGGGGTTCGTGCACGAGGCGACGCTCCGCCAACGGGTGGCCGACCCCGAAGGGGGAAGGCGCGACACGATGGTCTGGACCCTGCTGGCCGACGAGTACGAGGCGAGCGTGGCACAGAAAGCCGACATCGAGGCATACGACGCAGCCGGGCGGAAGATTCTGTAGCTAGAGCACGATTGTTCGGAGCATATGCGCGGGGTATAATCATGTGCCGATGCCAAGGTATGCTCACCGGGCTGCTCCACGTGGTCATCGGACGACAGCCGAGTCACATGGCAGGGATGTGGGGCGGATACTGGAACGAAGAACACACAGCCGAGGAGCCGGGGTAGCTATGAGGGTCTGGGAGTCGATCGATATGGAGAGACAGGAACTGATTCCTGGGGCTGAGGTTGGGTTCGTGCATACGGAGAACATGACGGTGGCCTATTGGGACTTCGAGGCCGACGTATCCGTGCCCGAGCACAGCCACGCCCATGAACAGGTGACCAACGTGATCGAAGGGATCTTCGAGCTGACCGTCGATGGAGAGACGAAGCGTTTGAGGGCGGGCTCGCTGGCTTTGATTCCACCCGACGCAGTGCATAGCGGACGTTCGATCACTGAATGTCGGATCATCGACGTATTCTTCCCGGTGAGAGAGGACTATCGGTGACCGTCGGTCTGAAGGTTGCTCTTCGTCTCCTTCTCCTGTCCTGCTTCCTCCTTTCATTTTCAGCCTGTGCTCCGCAACCTATCACTGTCACGCGGGAGCCGACCACGCTGCACGTTGTCGCTGCTGATTCCTGTGAACCGCTGGCTGAGAGCAGGGCAGACGCTTATGAGACATCGCGGCCATGGGTGACTGTCGACATCCAGGTCTTCAGCACGGCGCTGGCGGAGGAGATCATACGGGAGGAGAACGCGGATGTTGGTTTCCTCTCCTGGCTGTGGGATTCAGAAGAGGAAGATGCAGGATCGCTCTGGGCGCAGGAGATAACCCGTGACGGCGTTGCTGTGATCGTCCATCCCGCGTCCCCGCTGATGGATATCGGGTTGGCCCAGTTACGCGAGATCTTCCGCGGGCGGTTGCAGTCGTGGGAGGGCGTGATGCTCACCGTCGTGAGCCGCGAGGATGGATCTGGCACGCGTGCTGCGTTCGAGAGTATCGCGCTCGGCGGCGAAAGCGCCACGTTGAACGCAGTGGTCATGCCCTCAAGCGAAGCAGTGATCGAATACGTGGCGAGCACGCCAGGGGCGATCGGCTACGTCTCCACAGAGC
>CAZQXX010000084.1:4696-6582 GCA_964597105.1 uncultured Anaerolineales bacterium | reverse complement strand
AGGAGACACTGGACCGCTACCCTGAGAGGGCGGAGGAGTTCATCACCACGTCCAGCGAGCCCGTCGAGCGGCTCTACACGCCTCTCGAGGTCGAGGGTGATTACCTAGAGGATCTGGGCTTGCCCGGCGAGTATCCGTTCACGCGAGGGATCCATCCGACTATGTATCGGGGGCGGCTCTGGACGAAGCGCATGTTCGCCGGGTTCGGCACAGCGGAGGAGACGAACGAACGTTTCAAGTACCTGCTCGAGCAAGGGCAAACGGGTCTTTCCGTGGCCTTTGATCTGCCCACGCTGATGGGCTACGACACCGATGCCCCGGAGGCCGAAGGCGAGTTCGGCAAGTGTGGGGTGGCCATCTCTTCGCTGCGCGATATGGAGGTGCTCTTCGACGGGATTCCGCTGGACGAGGTGACGACCTCGATGACTATCAACAGCCCTGCTGCGATCATCTGGGCGATGTACATCGCCGCTGCCGAGAAGCAGGGTGTGCCGATGAGAGACTTACGAGGCACCATCCAGAACGACATCCTGAAAGAGTACATCGCGCAGAAGGAGTATATCTTCCCCCCTGAGCCCTCGATGCGGCTGGTCACCGATACCATCGAGTTTGGCACTCATGAGTTGCCTAGGTGGAACACCATCTCCATATCCGGTTACCATATCCGCGAGGCCGGCTCGACCGCGGCGCAGGAGCTCGCCTTTACCCTGGCCGATGGGATGGAGTACGTTCGGTGGGCGCAGGAGCGAGGACTCGATGTAGATGCGTTTGCCCCTCGACTTTCGTTCTTCTTTAACTGTCATAACGATTTCCTGGAGGAGATCGCCAAGTTCCGTGCCTCCCGCCGCATCTGGGCCCGGGAGATGCGGGATACGTTTGGTGCAGAGGAGCCACGTTCCTGGTGGATGCGGTTCCACACTCAGACAGCAGGCTGCTCCCTGACCGCGCAGCAGCCGGAGATCAACATCGTCCGGGTGGCTATCCAGGCCCTGGCGGCAGTCCTGGGGGGAACTCAGTCGCTGCATACCAACAGTATGGACGAGGCTCTGGCGCTTCCGAGCGAGCACGCAGTGACCGTGGCACTCCGCACTCAACAGATCATCGAACACGAGAGCGGGGTTGCCAACACGGTTGATCCGCTGGGTGGCGCCTACGCGGTGGAGGCGTTCACCGACCAAATCGAGGCCCAGGTCTACGATTACTTCGATCGCATCGAGGCCCTGGGTGGCGTTATTCCGGCCATTGAGGCGGGGTTCTTCCAACAGGAGATCGCGGACGCAGCCTACCGGTACCAGAGAGAGATCGACGAGCAGAAGCGGGTCGTCGTGGGGGTCAATGCCTATTCAGAGGAGGAGATCCCGCAGATCCCCATTCTCCGGATGGATCCGGAGGGGTACGAGAAACAGTGTGATCGGCTGAGGAGGGTGCGGCAGGAAAGGGACAACGGCGTTGTGGGAGAGGCGCTGGATCGGCTGCGGATTGCGGCTCAGGGCACTGAGAACACGATGCCCTATATTTTGGATGCCGTCCGGGTCTACGCCACAGTGCAAGAAATCATGGACGTCTTCCGGGACGTGTTCGGCCTCTACCGCGAGCCGATGGTCATCTAGCTATTTGCAGTGCAGAGCAGTCAGCCGTCAGCGACAGCGGAAAGATCCCCGCGACAGACGGCTGACTGCCAGCGCCACTGGTTTATTTGTCCATGACCTGGGACAGTTCGTACAGCTCCGGATCGATCTCTTTCTGGTAGGCTATTGCCTCCTCGAGGGGCGTCGCCCGGGGGTCATTCTCAACCCAGCCGATCATATTCCCGCTGTTTCCATCGACCAAGTGCTGCACTGCCGCTGCCCCAAGCCGAGTGGCCAGGATGCGATCAAAGGCGAGGG
>CAZQXX010000084.1:0-4596 GCA_964597105.1 uncultured Anaerolineales bacterium | reverse complement strand
TCGCCGCCCATCAGACCAGCATAGCCCCGATGGACACCCATAACCTCCAGGTCCAGATGGAGCCCCATACGCACCACAGCTCTGATGCACGGATTGAGACCCGGATTATCGCCACCGCTGGTGAGAACGCCAATTCGGTTCATTATGGCCTCCTGTTAGCTCCTGCAGCCCAATGGCTGCTCGCGGGACCGTTGTCATCGATAAAAGTGGCAGGTTCCTCTTCTGTCTCTTCTTCGTGGATCGTCTAGAACGGTGGAGCCTCAAGACCCAGAAGATATCCGAAGCGCGACTTGAACTCATCAAGCGTCAGATTTGTGTGTTCTGCCATGCTCCTGATAAGATCGTCCCTCCGGGCGTCGTCTGGTTCTAGACGGATCATGAGCTTGTAAGCGGAACGGTATACGAACGAATCCAGGGTTACCTTCCGCACCTCGGTGAGCCCGGACTCGGGGTCCATCATCTCTGCGAACGGGATGGGAACCACTTGCGTCCCCTGTATGCTGACGGTTGCGTTGGTGCCACCATCCAGCAGGAACATCACAGCAGCCTCGCCCAGACCGCGCGTGTAGTCGATGTCGAAAGCGACCGGGTCGGTGCAGCGGAGCTCGTATCCCAGATCCTTGCTACTGATACGAGTCGGTACATCAAGTCGCTCGAGCTCGCTGTCCAACTCGTGCTTGAGGATGTCGGAGAAGTTGATCTCCGAGAGATGAACGTTGCCGAAGGCATCCCGCTCGACATAGTCGAGCTCACGCAGGTCCTTATGGGACATATGCTCCATAACGCCTTCCGAGATGAGCGCGACGCCGTATGGCTTGCCGTTAGCCATTCGCTTGAGGATGGACGTCACGAGAATATCGATGACCTCCTGCATGCGAATCGTGCGGCTCTGCCACTCCTCGGGGATGAGCGTCAGCGTCGCGCCTGAGCTCTTGCCGATGCCCAGGGCCAGGTGGCCTGTCTTGCGACCCATCGTCACAACGACGAACCACCGCTGCCCGGTGAGGGCCTCCTCCATCAGACTCATTGTGATCTCGGTACCAACCTGGCGCGCGGTCTCGAAGCCGAAGGTTCTGATCTGGTCAGGCAAGGGAAGATCGTTGTCGATGGTCTTGGGTGCGTGAGCTACCCGAATATCGGCGCCCACGCTCTCCTGTGCGTAGCGGGCGACCCGATAGGCTGCGTACGCGGTGTCGTCCCCCCCGATGACGAGAAGATATCCGATATCTGCCTCTATCAACGCCTGACTACATAGGCGCAGATGCTCTTCCTCTTTCGTGGGGTTCGCGCGGGAGGTTCGCAGAATCGACCCGCCTCTCAGGTAGATACGGCTCACGTCATCAATCGACAACGGAGTAGCGACCAGCTCGCCCTCCATGAGGTGTTTGAACCCGTCATAGATCCCGAGGACCTCGTAACCCCTTGTGCGAGCCTCGATGGTGGCCGCGTGAATGACCCCGTTGATTCCGGGTGCTGGGCCGCCGCTGACGATTATGCCGATTTTCTTCTTATCATTCATATTCTTCTCCTCGTTCACAATTCAGGAGGACCCCAATTTGGTCCACCATAGTTCTCGTTACTCTCGTCACATTTCGGTCTAGGAGATGCCTTCCGCTACCCGGACACCATTCTTGCCGACCAGCGCCTCGAGTTCTTCCAGCAATTCCGGGGAGCAGGATGTGGCTTTGTTTGGGAATCGCAGTTCTGCGTCGCCGCTACGTCCACCGCTGAGGCGGATGACAAAGCGATCGGTGCCCTCGTGAGCGGCGAGAAGATCGTGGATCCGTCGCAGCATGCGTTTGTCTTGGGATTGCTTGTCGGTCCGTGCCAGGGTGACGTAGACGGTGCGAGGCGGGATCGTCGATGGCTTCTCCGACGCCGGTGGGGGACCAGCCATCTCTGACGAGCGGGGCGGTGGTACGGGGGGAGGCGCCTGGTTGCGATTGCCATTTCCCGAGGTGGAACCGGAAGCGACCATTATGTCCTCGGGACGCTTGACCCAGCTGCAGAGCAGGCTCGGTTCGTCGCGCCGGCTGGAATCGACCTTGCCGTTGACTATGACGATCTGTTCGGGTTGCCATACGTTCTTCGTCTCGCGCCAGATCCTCGGGAAGACGACCACATCGCAGCTGCCCCGCGTGTCCTCGAGTGTGACAAAGGCCATGTCGTCGCCCTTCTTCGTCGTATGGCGATAGACGCGTTGAACCATCCCGGCGACAGTGACTTGCTGTCCGCTGGTTTCTTCATCCAGCGTCCCCACGGAGCCAGAAAGGACATCATCCAGACGGTCGATTACATGCGTGAGGGGATGCGCCGAGACATAGATGCCGAGTAACTCTCGCTCCCAGGCGAGCATCCTCTTGCGGGGTACATCGGGCACCTCGCTGAGGGAAGGTAGGATTGTCTCATCGGCAGCGAGATGGACTCCGGTGGCGTCCCCAAACATGCTCATCTGACCGATATCCTTGGCCCGATGAAAACTCGAGCTCAACCCGATGATGCGCTCGGTGATGGGAAGGAGTTGCGACCGCTTGCCAAAGGGTCGCAATGCCCCCACTTGAATGAGACTCTCCAGAGCGCGTCGGTTGACCTGTCGTAAGTCGACACGCCGGCAGAAATCGTCCAGATCCTCGAAGGGGCCGCCATCCCGTCGGGCCTCCAGAATCGCCTCAACAGGGCCCTCCCCGACGTTCTTGATTGCGCCCATCCCGAAGCGGATGGTAGGTGGGCCGTCCTCTCTGTCCTCTATATCGAAACCAAGCTCCGAGGTATTGAGGTCGGGCGGTAGCACCTCGATATTCAGCCGACGACACTCGTCGATGAAGCGGCTGACCTTGTCTGTGTTATTGCGCTCGACAGTCAACAGAGCGGCCATATACTCGACAGGGTACTTGGCTTTCAGGTACGCGGTCTGGCAGGTAAGCACTGCGTAGTCCGCGGCGTGGCTCTTGTTGAACCCGTAGCGCGCGAAATACTCGATGTCGTCAAAGACAGCCTCGGCGGTCTTCCGCGGCATCTCGCTGCGCTCTACAGCGCCCTCGATGAAGGTTGCCCGGTGTCTGAGGAGAGCCTTCTTCTTCTTCTTACCCACAGCCCTGCGGACGAGGTCGGCCTCTCCCGCTGTGTATCCCGCGATGTCGGTCAGGATACGGATGATCTGTTCCTGGTAGACAATGATGCCGAACGTCTCCTCCAGGATTGGTTTCAGACTAGGATGCCGATATTCGATCTCCTTCTCGCCGTGCAGGCGGTCGATGTAGTCATCGATGTATTCCATCGGCCCCGGACGATACAGGCTGATAGCGGCAATTACATGCTCGAACTTCTGGGGCTGCATCTTCATCAGCGTCCGCCGCATCCCCTGGCCCTCGACCTGAAAGACGCCCATCACGTGACCTCGTGAGAGCAGATCGTAGATGGCCGGGTCATCCCGAGGGATGGTGAGGAGGTCGAGGTCTATGCCGTGGCGGTCCCTGATGAGCTCGCAGGCGACACGCATGGCCGTGAGGGTGGCGAGGCCAAGGAAATCAACCTTTAGGAGCCCCAGCTCCTCAGCCTCTGACATGGTATATTGAGTGACAGTGCCGATCTGATCCTGGTCGCTGCCGCTGGTAGGTCGTCGGAGCGGGGTGTAGTTGACGAGGGGGATGTCGGACACGATGACACCGGCGGCATGCGTGCTGGCGTGACGAATGTTCCCCTCGACTCCACGAGCAGTATCTATGAGGCGTTGAATGTGTTCCTCTTCCTCGTACTGTGTGCGCAGGTCGGAGACTGTGTCGAGGGCCCCATTGATCTTCACCCCGGGCCCGCCCGGCACGAGTCGAGCGATACGATCAACCTCCGACAGTGGATAGTCGAGTGCCCGGCCGACATCTCGAATGGCGGCTTTAGCTCCCATCGTCCCGAAGGTTATGATCTGGGCTACCTGCTCGTGTCCATACTTCTCGATCGTGTAGTGAATCAGGTGGTCCCGTTGATCGTCGGGATAATCGAGATCAATATCTGGCATCGTGACACGGCCCTCGTTGAGGAAGCGCTCGAAGATGAGATTCTGGTGCAGGGGTTCCAGGTTCGTGATGTAGAGGCTGTAGGCGACGATGGAGCTGGCGCCTGAGCCGCGCACGTTCCACCAGATGTCCTCTTCGCGAGAGAAGCGACACAGATCCCATACGATGAGGAAATAGGTGTCGAAACCCATTCTATGGATCACGTCCAACTCGTAGTCGAGCCTGTCCTGGATCTGCGGCGTCACTTCGTCGTACCGTTCACGCAACCCTTTTTCGCAGAGATGGCGCAGGTAAGACTGGGCATCGTAGCCTTCTGGAACCTCGAATACAGGCAGGTGGTAATTGCCGAACTCGATGTTGACGTTGCACCGTTCTGCGATTTCCAGGGTATTGGTCAGGGCTTGGGGCGCGACCGGGAAGAGAGCGGCCATCTCCTGGGCCGACTTGAGGTAGTAGCTCTCACCGTCCATGCGCATTCTATTCGGCTCGGTGACGGTCTTGCCGGTCTGAATGCAGAGCAGGACGTCGTGGATGGACGCTTGATCCGGGCGAGCGTAATGGGCGTCGTTCGTGGCCACCAGCGGTA
>CAZQXX010000083.1:0-12458 GCA_964597105.1 uncultured Anaerolineales bacterium | reverse complement strand
TGCTACCGCCATCACCGCAATCGTGACCATCACTCGGGGCGACGTCGCCTACGGGCTGGTCATCATTTGGGCCGTCACCGGCATCGGTGTCAAGCACACAGGCACGCCCCTCGTCGCGATGACGGCCTGGGTGATGACCGTCATCGTCCTGCTCGTGACCATCCTCGGCGCCTGGTTGAATCGACAATCTGGGCATCTGGTGCCATCTGGAGCCTGAACGCCCGTCCCAGACAGCGCCCTTCCGGAAGAACCTGTAACCATTCGACCTGTATGGTGTTATAGTGCGTGTATCCGTGAATCGTTCACGGAACCCCTGACGACAAGGAGATCGATAGTGCAACAGACCTCACCAGACGCGAGGACCGGCCGGCGACAGCGTTGGGCATGGTACCTCTACGACTTCGGTAACTCAGCTTACGCGGCCGTCGTTCTGCTGGCGGTCTACTCAGCCTACTTCAAAGGATCGGTGGTCGGCGGGCCCGAGGGCTCGCGACTGTGGGGGATCGCCGTCGGCATCGCCATGCTGGTCGTGGCGGTCACGTCGCCCGTCCTGGGGACCCTGGCCGACTTCTCCGGGGCCAAGAAGCGCTTCCTCTCGTTCTACACCGGGATGACCGTCGTCTTCTGCGCGCTCCTTTTCTTCGTACGACCCGGCAACTGGTTCATTGGAATGCTCTTCTTCATCCTGGCCGAGGTCGGTTACCGGAGTGCTCAGGTCTTCTACAACGGCCTCCTCCCCGAGATTGCCAGACCCGAGGAGATCGGACGGGTCTCCGGCAACGGCTGGGCCATCGGATCCTTCGGGGGCATTCTGTGCCTCCTGATCGTGTTGGTGCCGATCGTGTTGACCGGCAGCAACCCCCTGGTCGTCCGACTCTCGCTCGCATTCACAGCCCTCTTCTTCGCCCTCTCCTCGCTTCCCCTCTTTCTGTGGGTCCGCGAGCGCGCCCAACCGCAAGTGTTGCCCAAGGACGAGAGTTACCTTTCGCTGGCGTTCAAACGCCTCGCCACCACGTTCAAGACGATCAAGGAGTACAAGGAGTTCGTCAAGCTCATCATCGCCTCGTTGCTCTACAACAACGGGATCCTGATGGTGCTCAACTTCGCGGCCATCCTCGGGGCGGTCCTACACGGGATGGAGCAGCAGGAGCTGATCATCTTCATGATCATCGTGCAGCTGACGAGCATCGCCGGGGCCTATCTCTTCGGGCTCCTAGCCGACGAGTTCGGCGGCAAACCCGCTCTCATCGGATCGCTCCTCTTGATGATCGTGCCCGTAGTCTGGCTCTACTTCAGCTATTCCCGCCTCGAGTTCTACATCATCGGCGGGTTCGCCGGCTTCGCCCTGACCGGCGCCCAGTCTCTCAGTCGTACCCTCGTGGGGATGTTCAGTCCCCCGGGCAAGAGCGCCGAGTTCTACGGCTTCTTCGCCGTCACGGGACGCACGTCCTCTTTCTTCGGCCCGACCATCTTCGGGATTCTGGCGGCTGAGGCGACCCAGTGGTATCAGACGACCCACCAGCTGACGGCCCTGGCAGCCGAGCAGGCCGGTCATCGCCTGGCTCTCTTCTCCGTCGTCGCTTTCCTGGTCGTCGGGACGACTATGCTGCTCCTGGTCAATGAGAAGCAAGGGCGTGCCAAAGTGCTCGCGTGGGACGAGCCGGAGCGCGACATCGATCAAGGGAGCACGACATGAGAGAAGCCCATAAGAAGTACCCGTACCCCCGACGCCGCCTCATCCGAACGGCCTTGCAGAAGCTGGTGAACCCGATCTTCGCCGCGCTGGCGGACCTGGACATCGCAGGTGAGGAGAACATGCCTGATAGCGGACCACTCCTGGTGGTCGCGAATCATTTCAGCTTCGTCGATCCGGCGGCCATGATCCGCGCAGTACCCTGGCCACTCGAGTTCATCGGTGGCTTCCAGATGCCGAATGCGCCCGCGGTGGTTCGCGGGTTGCCCAAGCTCTGGGGTTACTATCCGGTTCACCGGGGCAGCTTCTCCACCGACTCCCTGAGAGCCGCCGAGGCGATTCTGGAACAGGACGGGGTGCTGGGCATCTTCCCCGAGGCCGGGAACTGGGCCACGGTCCTCCGTCCTGCGCGACCAGGGGCAGCATTCCTGGCCGTCCGGACGGGCGCCCGCATCCTCCCGATGGGATTCGCCAACCTGAATGAGATCTTCCCCAGCCTGCGCAGAGGCCGTCGGGCCCGGATCGCCATCCGCATCGGCAAGCCTTTCGGCCCGTTCCAGGCCGAGGGCCGAGGCCGCGATCGTCGTCCGAAGTTGGACGCCATCGGCCACGAGATCATGGAGCGCATCGCTGAGCTGATTCCTCCGGAGAAACGAGGCCACTACTCTGACGATCCGGCCATCCGGGCCGCCGCCGAGGGCACAGAGATCTACCCCTGGGATGCGAACCCGGAGGCATAACTGGAGGATCGTCAACTCCCGATGGAAGCGGACATGCGGGAAGAAGGTCTTCTGAGTGGCCTGAGAGACAGGGATCGCGATGTCCCGTGGGTAGACGAATCTCCGATTCAATCCGCCGACTCTCAACCATCTGGCTAACCCTGGCAGCCCTCGCTGTCTTTCTCCTCTTCTCCGCCCTAGTCCTGCCCGGACAGGCCACCACGTCGGAGACGTACGCCGGAGAGGCCGGCTCGCCGGACACGAGGGGCTTCTACTCGGCGGAGGACCTCTACGAGATAGCCGAGGCGTACGGCGAGACCGGACGCCGGCTATACGTGAGGTCCCGGTTCACCTTCGACGTAGCCTGGCCCCTGGTCTACGCCCTGTTCCTCACCACAGCGATCAGTTGGGTTCACGCACACACCTTCTCTCCAGACAGTCGATGGCAGCTGGCTAACCTCGCGCCCCTGCTCGGAGCGGGCCTCGACTATCTGGAGAACGCAGCGCTATCCGTGGTGATGGTGCGCTACCCCAGTCGGACCCCTGTTATTGATACCCTCGCCCCTGTCATCACCCTGATGAAATGGCTCTTCGTCGGGGGTAGCTTTCTTCTGCTATCCATCGGAATCGCCGTTGGCACCTGGCGTTGGCTCGCAAGCAGAATGCGACGCGCTCGATAAGGCTACCTGAGCAGGTGATGGGCCGGACCTGACGAGGGCTGACCGAGAACCTCGTCCCCTGTCATTCCTTCTACCCCCCAGAGCACCTGGTTGCCGCACCCATCAAAGCCAGTATAATCCCCTCAATGCGAAAGAGGGAACCATTTCTCTACCTGACCGCGTTTGCTGGCGGGTTGGTCTCACTGAGCGTCGAGTTGGCTGCCTCCAGCCTCCTCCGTCCCCATTTCGGCACCGCCAACCTCGTCTGGGCCACCATCATCGGCCTCATCTTGCTCTACCTAACCGCCGGCTATTTCATTGGCGGTCGCTGGGCCGACCGCTCCCCCCGGCCGTCCACCCTCTACCAGATCGTCGCCTGGGCCGGTTTCTCCGTCGGACTCATACCCTTCGCCGCCCAGCCTGTGCTGTCCCTCGCCTCCCCGGGGTTCACGAACTTCCGGGTGGCACTTCTGGGTGGCTCCTTCGTCGCGGTGCTCCTTCTGTTCAGCGTTCCGGTCACCCTCCTGGGATGCATCTCCCCCTTCGTCATCCGCCTGGCGGTGACCGACGTGGGAAGCTCCGGACAGACCGCCGGCCGGGTCTACGCCATCTCCACCATCGGCAGCTTCCTCGGGGCTTTTCTTCCGGACCTGCTCCTCGTCCCCACCATCGGTACCCGGAATACCTTCGTTCTGATGTCCCTGATCCTATTGAGCGTGGCCCTCGTCGGCATCCTGCGCGCTTCAGTTCGTGCCCGTCGACGTCTCCTCTATCTCTCCATGCCCATCGTCATCGTCCTTTTAGCCCTGCTCCTGGGGGATCAACCGGTGAAGGCCGCCTCAGAGGGGACGGTCATCTACGACGCCGAGTCAAGCTACAACTACATCCAGGTGGTGGAGCGGAGTGACGGCTGCCGAGAGCTCTTGCTGAACGAAGGTGGGGGGATCCATTCCGTCTACTGTCCAGACCGCCTGCGCACGCCCGGGCCGTGGGACTACTTCCTGGTCGCCCCGTACTTCAACGCACCGCCCTACACCCCGGACCGCCTGGAGCGCGTCGCCCTCATCGGCCTGGCCGCCGGCACCACCGCTCGGCAGATCACCGAGGTCTACGGTTCCGTGCCCATCGACGGGGTGGAGATCGATCCCGAGATTGTGCGCGCCGGACGGCGATACTTCGCTATGAATCAGCCGAGCCTGAACACCATCGTGGCCGATGGGCGTGCTTATCTGGCCCAGGCCAATCACCAGTATACGCTCGTCGGTGTCGACGCCTATCGCCTTCCCTACATCCCGCCCCACCTGACCACGGTGGAGTTCTTTCAGCAAGTAAGGGATCATCTGACACCCGACGGCGTGGTGGCCATCAACGTCGGGCGGGCCGGCGACGACTATCGATTGGTGAAGGCCATGATGGCTACCTTGTTGGAGGTCTTCCCGTCAGCACACGTGGTCGACGTGCCGTACAGCTTCAACACCGTAGTCGTGGCCACCGTCCAGCCTACGGAGGCGAGCAACCTGAGCGCGAACCTCCCCCACGTTGAGGGCGATCCCTTCCTCCACCCCACCCTCCTCAACGCGATAGAGAACCTCCACCCCGTGGAGCCCAGCCAGGTCGTCTTCACCGACGACCGCCCATCTATCGAGTGGATGACCAATGCCCTTCTCGTCGACTTCATTCTGGGAGGTGGAAAATGACAGCCAACCGATGGTCTGAGGGCGCTCGGCCCACCCGGTGGGCCCGGTGGCTCCTGGTGCTGGCCCTGCCCCTCGTCTTCCTGGCCGCCAACCTGCGCCTCGTCAGCGGCCATTGGTTCGTGAACTGGGAGTATCGGAGGGCCGGGTTCCCCCCCGACCCCTATGGCCTCTCCACCGAGGAGCGCATCCGCCTGGCCCAGGTCTGCCAGGACTACCTGACCTCCAACGCCGACATCTCGCTGTTGGCCGACCTGCGGTTGCCCAACGGAGAGCCGGCGTTCAACGAGCGGGAGTTGCGCCACATGGCCGACGTCCAGGCTGTGTATCAAGGATTGACCATCGCGGGCATCGTAGGCGCCGTGATCTGGGTAGGAACCGGCATCACGCTGCTGGTCACCGGCCGACACGGCTCCCTGATCCCGGCCGCGCTTTTCAGCGGAGCGCTATTCACGCTCGGACTGCTGGCAGCCGTCGGCGCGTTCATGGTGATCAGTTGGAATCAGTTCTTCACCACATTCCACCGGCTCTTCTTCGAGGGCAGCACCTGGATCTTTCCCCCCTCGGATACGTTGATCCGGCTCTTCCCCATCCGTTTCTGGATCGACATCGCGGCCGCGATCGTGGGATTGCTCGTTGTCGAGGCGGTCCTTGCCGGCGCCGCCGGGTGGATCTGGAGACGGAAGCACGCCGCATAGGCCGATCCTGACCCCTGGCAGATTCCGTCCCGGCGAACTGGTCGCTTCAAGCCAACGTGATATAATCGTCGCGCTATGCATACGCCTGCACAGACGGCTGCACAGGAGGCTGTCCACGTTGCCGTCAACGCCCACCTCCTATCCGGGCAAGACTCTTATCGAAGCGCCGGCGTCCATCAGTACATCCTCCATCTGCTCCGCCACCTGGGCGACGCCGACGATGGTCTCCGCTTCTCGGCTCTTCTGGGCGCCGATGCCCTCGAGCCGGAGTCTGACCTCCGCCTGCTCCGCTCTCGCTGGCGGACCGGCAGGCCCCTCGCCCGCATCCTGTGGGAGCAATTGGCTCAACCCGGGGCGCTGCGCCGCATCGAGGCCGACCTGGTCCACGGACCGGTCTTCGTCGGCCCTCTGCTCGCCCCCTGTCCCGTCGTCATCACCATTCACGACCTCAGCTTCATCCGCTTCCCGCATCTGTTCCGCACCGCAAACCGCCTCTATCTGACAGTGATGACCCGTCTCTCGGCCCATCGCGCCCGACGCCTCATCGCCGTCTCGGAGCACGCCGCCACCGAGGCCGTGGCCCTTCTGGGCGTCCCCCGTGAGAGAATCGACGTCGTCTACCACGGTGTGGATCCGGAGTTCAAGCCCTTACCCGCCGATGAGGTCGCCGCCTTTCGCCGACGCCGTCAGCTCCCCGAGCGGTTCGTGCTTTTCGTCGGCACTCTGGAGCCGCGCAAGAATCTGGACCGCCTCATTGAGGCCTTTTCTCGCGTGGACGAAGATGACACCAAGCTGGTGCTGGTCGGGGGCAAGGGGTGGCTTTACGAGGATCTTTTTGCGAAAGTCGAGACGCTGGGCCTTCAGGAAGCGGTGATATTCCCCGGATACGTGCGCAGCGAGGAGCTGCCGCTCTGGTACAATGCCGCTACCGCCTTCGCTTATCCCTCTCTCTACGAGGGCTTTGGGATGCCGGTGACGGAAGCCCAGGTCTGTGGAACGCCGGTCCTGACCTCGAACACCTCCTCCCTCCCCGAGGCAGCCGGTGACGCAGCGCTGCTCGTCGACCCGCGCGACGTGGAAGCCATTGCCGACGGACTGGCGCGCATCCTGCACGATGACAGGCTCCAAGAGGCCCTGGCAACTCGAGGACTCCTTCACGCCCGCGCGTTCGACTGGTCGGGCACGGCCAGGCGGACCATAGAGGTCTATCGTCGAGCACTCGAGAGGTCACCCCTCGAGCACTCGCCCGACGGCGAAGGAGAGTCCCTATGAGAGGTCGGCGAGACACCCCCTGGTGGGTCATCACCTCCGACGTTGCCCTGTTCAACATCAGCATCGTGGTGGCCTACTGGACGCGGTACGAGCTTGAGTGGTTCCGAGACATCAGCTACTACCATCAGCTGTCAGCCTATCTTCCCTTCGGCGTCCTCTTCACGCTGCTCATGCTCGTAACGTTCCGCATGGACGGTGTCTACAAGCGCTGGCCTGGACGTCACTGGCTGGATCAGACCTACCGCATCATCAACGCCACGTCGAAGTCGACCGTCGTCATGCTGGCCGTCACGTTCCTTCTCCAGCCCCTCCAGTACTCGCGCCTCCTGCTCATTGAGGCCGGGGTGATCGCCGTCGTCCTGTTAGGCGCCTCGCGAGGGATTCAGAATGTCGTCATTCGACATCTTCATAAACAGGGTGTCGGCGCCGTGCGGACCGTCATCGTCGGCGCAGGCGAGGTCGGACGCACCGTCATGCGCACCATCGTGGCGCGGCCCGGGATGGGCTACCGGATCGTGGGCTTCGTGGACGATAACCCGGAGAAAGGCGCCAGCAACATCGGTCGCTTCGACGGACTGGGGCCGATCAAGAATCTCCCCCACCTGATCGAGGAGCAGGACGTCGATGAGGTCATCGTCACCCTCCCCTGGATGTACCACCGCAAGATTATGAGCGTCGTCCGGACGTGCGAGCGGAAGAACGTGAACGTTCACATCGTACCCGATCTCTTTCAGATGAGCCTCAGCCGCGTCGATGTCGATGATCTGGGTGGGGTGCCCCTCGTCGGCGTGCGCGACGTCGGCTTTGGTCAGAAGGTCCGGGTGATCAAACGCGTCATCGACGTCGTCGGAGCGACTCTGTGCTTGACCCTCGGGGCTCCGCTGGTCGGCCTGATCGCTGTGGCCATCCGTCTCGACTCCCCGGGCCCCATCATCTTCCGACAGACCCGCGTGGGCGCAAACGGTGAGCGGTTCGAGATCTACAAATTCCGCTCTATGATTGAAGGTGCTGAGGAGGAGCTCGACGAGATCCGTGACCGTAACGAGGTCGACGGACCCGTCTTCAAGATGAAGGATGATCCGCGCGTGACCCGGGTCGGACACATTCTCCGACGCTCCAGCCTCGACGAGCTGCCCCAGTTCTGGAACGTCCTCCGTGGCGACATGAGCCTGGTCGGCCCTCGCCCGCCCATTCCCGCCGAGGTAGAAGAATACGCGGAGTGGCATAAGAAGCGGCTGGAGGTCCGTCCTGGCGTGACCGGCCTGTGGCAGGTCAGCGGGCGCAGCCTGTTGAGCTTCGACGAGCAGTGCCTGCTCGATATCTACTACATCGAGAATTGGTCCCTCTGGCTCGACTTCCAGATTCTCCTGCGCACGGTGCCCGAGGTACTCTTCGGAAGCGGTGCGTACTGACCCTCCGTTTCCCCTCCTGCCAGACCTTGCCTCAACCCCTCCCATCTCATTGCCAAACTGATCACGCCGTGTTATAGTCAAACGTCGTCCTATGTCGGGGCGCGCCGAATGAGAGGTCGCGCCCTTCTCGTTTGTTATCGCCGAGGGGGAGGCACGCGTGGAGACGATTCAAGTTTCGACCCAGGGAAAGCAGGATTTCCAGGACATCACGGACCGGGTGCAGAGCGCCGTCAACGCCGCCGGCATACAGGACGGTATCTGCTACCTGTTCTGCCCCCACACCACCGCCGGGATCATCCTCAACGAGAACTGGGACGCCAGCGTCCAGCACGACCTGGGCGTCGGACTCAACAGGATCTCCCCATCCCGCCCGGAGTACCGCCACGGCGAGGGGAACTCTCCGGCCCACCTTAAGTCATCCCTGGTGGGAGCAGCCCAGTTCGTGCCCGTTGAGAATGGGCAGCTGGTGCTCGGTCGCTGGCAGGGAATCTTCCTGGCCGACTTCGACGGACCGCGCACTCGCAAGATCTATGTGAAAGTGATCGCGGGATAACAGCCACTGATAGTGCCTATTCGTGCGGCGGCTAACGAAACCGCCTCATTCAAAGACGATGCAGATTGATCTAGACAGACTTGAGCGCATTCTGCCGACGGTCCGCAAACCCGGCCGCTACGTCGGCGGCGAGGTCAACAGCGTGATCAAGGATTGGGAGACCATCCCGATGCACGTCTGTCTCGCCTTCCCCGACATCTACGACCTGGGGATGTCGAACCTGGGGTTGATGATTCTCTACCGCGCCCTCAACGACCTGCCCGAGGTCCTGGCCGAGCGCGCCTACCTCCCCTGGGTCGACATGATCGCCGCGATGCGCGAGGCGCAAATCCCCCTTTACAGCCTGGAGAGCAAGCGGCCCGTCGCCGATTTCGACCTGATCGGGATCACCCTCCCCTACGAGCGGGTCTATACCAACACGTTGGAGATGCTCGACCTGGCTGGCATCCCTCTCCGCTCGACGGAGCGCGATGAGCACCATCCCATCATCGTTGCCGGGGGCCACGCCACGTTCAATCCGGAGCCGATGGCCCCGTTCATCGACGCCTTCATCATCGGCGATGGCGAAGAGGCGATGGTTGAGGTTGTGGAAATGGTTCGGGAGACCCGTGGTACCCCCCGCGAGGCCCAACTAAAGGCGCTGGCGCGGGTGCCCGGCGTCTACGTCCCTCGCTTCTACGACGTCAGCTATCACGGCGACGCGTCACAAGATCCGGCACAGATGGGCACCGTCTCCGCCATCGAACCTATCGTGCCCGAGGCACAGATGCCTGTCGTCAAGCGGATCGTCTCCACATTGCCCCCACCACCGACCCGCCTCATCGTCCCCACGGTGGAGGTCAGCCACGATCGCGCCTCCATCGAGATCTCCCGCGGGTGCACGCGCGGCTGCCGCTTCTGCCACGCCGGGATGGTCGTGCGGCCCGTGCGGGAGCGTCCGGTAGACGAGATCCTGGAGGCCACCGAAACGATCCTCCGTGAGACCGGCTTTGAGGAGGTCGGCCTCCTCTCCCTCTCGCCCAGCGACCATACGGAGATCGACAGGCTTGTCGAAGAGATGGTCGAGCGCTTCAGCGACGAGCACCTCTCTATCTCCCTCCCCGCCCTGCGTGCCGACAGCTTCTCCGTGACGCTGGCCGAGGCCATCTCCCGGGGCCGGTACACCGGCTTCACGTTCGCCCCGGAGGCCGGCTCCGACCGCATGCGGGCCGCGATCAACAAGACCATCCCCTCCCAACAGGTGCTCGATGTGGCCCGGGAGGTCTTCGAGCGGGGCTGGCAGACGATCAAGCTCTACTTCATGATCGGCCTCCCCGGCGAGGAGATGGAGGACGTGGAGGCGATCGCCGAGATGGCGAACGCCGTCCACATCATCGGTCGCCGCATCCATGGGCGTCAGGCCCAGGTCAACGTCAGCGTGAATACGTTCGTGCCCAAACCCCACACACCCTTCCAATGGGTGCCCCTGGCCTCGAGTCAGACGCTGCGCGAGAAGCAGGCCCTTCTGCAGCGCGAGATCCGCGGTCGTGGCCTCAAGCTCGACTACAGCGACCCCGAGGCCTCCCTGCTTGAGGCCATCCTGGCCCGCGGCGATCGCCGCCTGGGGGATGTCGTGCAGCGCGCGTGGGAGCTGGGCGCTCGGTTCGACGCCTGGACCCATCAGCGCGACTTCGGGGCCTGGATGCGGGCCTTCGCCAAGGCCGGGCTCGATCCCGATTTCTACGCCTATCGGGAGCGCTCTGCCGAGGAGTTGTTCCCTTGGGAGATCGTCAATACCGGGGTGCGAAAGCGCTTCTTGCTCGACGAATATGAGCGCAGCCAGCGTGGTGAGATCCTCACCGATTGCCGGGAGGAGTGCCACGCCTGTGGCATACTCGCCACCTTCCGCGGTGCGCAGACCGGCGAATGGGGCTGCCCTGAACCTGAACGCCCCGCTTCAGATAGTACATAAGGCAAGTTCTACCCTCCGCTTCCGGCTATGTCGCTGGACTGCCGGTGGGACTCTAGAACAATTAGCTCAATCTGGGAGAGACAATGAAAGATCCACGCGTTGAAAAACTGGCCGACGTGCTCGTCAACTATTCCACCCAGGTGAAATCGGGGGACAAAGTGCTCATCGGCGGGGACGCGCCGGCGGAGGCTCTGCTCAAGGCCGTCTACGTCCAGGTGCTCCAGGCCGGCGGGCATCCATTGATGTTGCCCTCTCTGCCAGGCAGCGATGAGCTCCTTTATCAGTATGGGTCGGACGAGCAGCTTCAGCACATCCCCCCACCCGTCAAGCTGGTCACGGAGACCTACGACGTGCGCATCAGCGTGCGGGGGGCCGCGAACACGAAAGCCCTCAGCGACGTCGATCCATCCAGGATGGTGCTCCGCAGCCAGGCACAGACCGAGTTAATGAAGACCTTCATGCAACGCTCGGCCTCGGGCGCACTTCGGTGGGTGGGAACCCTCTTCCCCACCAACGCCTACGCCCAGGATGCCGAGATGAGTCTGACCGACTACGAGGACTTCGTCTACGGGGCGTGCATGCCCGATCTGGACGATCCGGTCGGCTACTGGAAGGAGTTCTCCGCCTGGCAGCAGAAGATCGTCGACTGGCTTGAGGGGAAGGAACACGTCCGCGTCGTCGGCCCGGATACCGAGCTGGAGCTCAGCATCGCCGGGCGGACCTTGATCAACAGCGACGGCAAGCACAACATGCCCAGCGGCGAGGTCTTCACCGGCCCGGTGGAGGACAGCGTCGAGGGTCACGTCACCTTCTCCTACCCGGCCATCCACCAGGGACGGGAGGTAACCGGCGTTCAGCTCTGGTTTGAGGAAGGGAAAGTCGTCAAGGCCAGCGCCGAGAAGAACGAGGAGTTCCTGCTGAAGACCCTCGACACCGACGAGGGCTCCCGTTACCTGGGCGAGTTCGCCATCGGGACAAACGAGGGCATCACCCGCTTCACGAGCCAGATCCTGTTCGACGAGAAGATCAACGGCAGCTTCCACGTCGCGGTAGGCGCCGGCTATCCGGAGACGGGCAGCAAGAATGAGTCCGCCATCCACTGGGACATGATCTGCAACCTGCGGGACGGCGGCGAGATCTGGGTCGACGGCGAGCTGCTCTACGAAAACGGCAAGTTCGTTATCGACTTCTAGAGACTGGCTCTATCTAGAGACTGGCTCTATCTAGAGGCTGGCTCTTTCTAGAGGCTGGCTCTTTCTAGAGGCTGGCTCTATCGAGACTGAGGTAGAGGGCGCGCGTGGGGTATTCCCGAGGGACGTATGCGACTGCGGATTGAGTTCTCAAAAGACGGCTGGCTGATCTACTCCTCCCATCTGGATCTGATGCGCCTGTGGGAGCGAGCGCTCCGTCGCGCCGGCGCGCCTCTGGCGTACTCCGGGGGCTTCAATCCCCGTCCAAAGCTCCAGTTGGCGAGGGCATTGCCCCTGGGCCACGCGGGGGAGGCGGAGCTGATCGACGTCTGGCTTGAGGAGCCGGTTTCGCTCGAGCAGTTCGCCAAATCCCTGGTGCCGGTCCTCCCCGAGGGACTCCAGGTCGGCCGGGTGCAGGAGGTAGACCCCGGGGCTCCCGCCATGCAGACCCAGATCGTGGCAACCGAGTACCGCGTCATCGTCGAGTGGGACCGCTCCGAGGAGACCGTCCGCGCACGCGTTGACGATGCACTGGCGGCGGAGGAGCTTCCCCACGAACGACGGGGCAAGCGCTACGACCTTCGCCCGCTGATCGAGGATCTGGCGGTGGAGGAAGT
>CAZQXX010000082.1:1407-12606 GCA_964597105.1 uncultured Anaerolineales bacterium | reverse complement strand
GCCGACCTGAGACAGCCGCACGCAGCGCTGTCGCTCTCCCGCCGGCAGCGGAGAGGGGGCATCCGGCCCATCCATCCGATGAATCAGGTCGAGGGAGGGAGCGATGAGAAGCACGATCAGTCGTAGGTGGTGTGCTGCACTCGTCCTGGTGATACTCTCAGGGCTCGTCGCAGCCTGTGGCGTCCCGAGCCAGGCGGAACAGCACGGGCGGGCGCAAATCGATGAGGTCCGTATTCAGATCCTGGAGTCCTTCCCGGTCCAGGTAGAGGTCCTGATCAACGGCAACCTGCCCGATGGTTGTACCGAAATCGACCAGGTGGAGCAGCGTTTTGAGCCGGAGGAGGACGTCTTCCGGGTCGAGATCACGACCATCCGCACGACGGAGGATGCGTGCACCGAGGCCCTGGTTCCGTTTGAGGAGACCGTTTCCCTCGATGTCTACGGCCTGCCGGCCGGCACGTACACGGTCGACGTCAACGGGACGCAGGAGACCTTCACCCTCGCCGTGGACAACCCCCCGGACGATGCGGAGCTGCCCAACCCGGCGTCCGCCTACTGCGAGGAGCAGGGATACCAGCTGGAGATCCGCACCGATGCGGAGGGCAACCAGTATGGCGTCTGCATCTTCCCCGACGGGAGCGAGTGCGACGAATGGGCCTTCTTCCGCGGCGAGTGCGGGCCGGCTGAATGAGTGACCGGATGGGGGAGACGAGCCTCTGTCATTTGTCGTAGACTGTCCCGACATCTGACCTAGAAGAGACCGCTCTCAGAGCGGTCTCTTTGTTGAGTCTGAATCCATCTTGTGACGGATGTGCGGCGCATCGGGGGATGATATGATGATTCCGGAGACTCACCGATATAGCGAGAAAGGACGAGGAGAGCATGAATCACCCGGTGTTGATCATAGCCAGGCCCGGACCATTGCGAGACGGTCTGCGGGCCCTTGTCGACACAATGCCGCAGATCGGGACGTTGGGGATCTTGAACGACGTGAGCTCGGCTCTCAGCCTCGATCTCGACCCTCATCCAACCCTCGTGCTCCTAGAAGCAGACCTCAGCAATGACCAGGTCTGGCTGACCGTGAGACGCATCAGACGGAGGTGGCCGCGATCCCGCACCATCGTTCTGGCCGGAACCGTTCAACAGCAGCAAGAGGCCGATGCTGCCGGCGCCGACGTGGTGCTTCTCAAGGGCTTCCCGGCCGGCAAGCTCGTGGCCGCCATCGTCAAGCTGCTACCGCAGCCCGTCTTGTGAGAGACGATGAGGGTGAGCGGTACTGGATCGTCCGTATGTCTACCAAGGAGGCAAAGGAATGGAACTGGAGATGAACGTGGCAGGCATCGACGCACCAGCGGAGCAAGTGGGGGTCTTCAGGCTTCTTGCCGGGGCCCTCATCAAGCCGAAGGCCACTATGGCAGCCCTGAGGAAGAGCCGCTGGACCTGGTGGGCCATCCCGGCTTTCCTCATTCTCACCGTCACGATCCTCACCGTCGTGGCCTACAGTTACGCCGATTGTCGCTACATTTACCAGCTTGAGATGGACCACTATGCCAGCTCCGCGAATCAGGGGGGACGGCCTCCCGATCCGATCACGCCCCTGCCGATCACCATGGGCATCCGCGCGGCGGGGCACGTCGTGTCCGCCGGCGGGGCCTGGCTCGTCTGGTCCGGCGCGCTCTATCTGGCCCTGATCCTATTGGGCCAGAACGGTCTCGGCTTCGGGAGTGTGTGGACCCTCGTCCTCTGGTCCTGGATGCCCTACGCCGTCCGGGGTGTCCTCCAGAGCATCTACATGAGCGTTGCCCATCGGCCGGTCTACAACGAGGGCCTCTCGGGCCTGGTGGTGGATCGCACGCCGCCGCCGATGATGACCTTCAACTACGTGATACCCACCACCAACGAGAAAGCGTTGGCGTCTTTTCTCGCCCGATTGGACGTCTACCTCATCTGGCAGCTGGCGCTGATGGTTATCGGGGCGATGGCCCTCACCCGACTCTCCCGCAGGAAGGCCGTCGCCGTCGTCGTGGGGATCTGGCTTGTGTTCGCGCTCGTCGCCATGATTCCCCAGCTCTTCCCCGGGACCTTCGCCCGGTTCCGGTACTTCTGACGCTCCCGGGAGGTGTATGATCATGACTGCCTATCCAGCCGCGGCCCCCGACCAGCAGCCGGCACACGTCTCCGTCGATCTGGCGTTTCAGGAGCCGACGTCCCCAGACCTGGCCTCTCCGGAGCCGGCGTCTTGTGAGACTGCCGCGACCCCGTCTGCACCGCTGATTCGCATCGAAGACCTCCGGCGCCACTTCGTGATGGGCGATCAGACGGTCCGCGCCCTGGACGGGTTCAGCGCTGCTATCGGCGCCGGTGAGTTCCTCGCGATCATGGGGCCGTCGGGCTCGGGAAAATCGACGCTCCTCTATCTGCTGGGCGGCCTCGACCGCCCGACCGGGGGGAGCATCCGGGTGAACGGCACGGAGATTAGCACGCTGGACGAGAACGTGCTGGCGGTCTACCGGCGGCGGGAGATCGGCTTCATCTTCCAGTCCTTCCATCTCATCCCGACGATGACGGCACTGGAGAACGTGGCCTTCCCCATGGTCTTCTCCGGCGTCCCGGAGGGGGAGCGCCAGGCCCGGGCCGCCGACCTTCTCGCGTCCGTCGGTCTGGCCGACCGGATGCACCACAAGCCGACGGAGTTGTCCGGGGGGCAGCAACAGCGCATCGCCGTGGCGCGGGCCCTCGTCAACAACCCTACCATCATCCTGGCCGACGAGCCTACCGGCAACCTCGACTCTCAGACCGGTGGCGAGATCATGGCGTTGCTGACGCGGCTCAACCGGGAGGAGAGACGGACGATTCTGACCGTCTCGCACGACCCCCGGGTAACCGACTACACCACGCGGGCTATCCATCTGCTCGATGGCCGCCTGGCAGCCTAGGACTCACCGTACGATATCGTTGAGGAGCGAGTGTTATGAAGACGTTCCCTCTTGTCCAACTCATCGCATCTGCAGGTGCTCCACGGGCATTGCCTGAGCGCCGCCGTCGGCCGGGCCTGCGTGGATTGAGCCTCTTGCTGCTGGTGGCGACCATCGCGGGTCTTTTCTCCGCGCCCCTGGCCCGGGCTCAGGAGCTCGGTCCGGCGCTGCCGACGGGCGTCGAGACCCCCCAGCCCACGCCCTTGCCCACCACGCCTGCGGTTGCCCTGGTCGTGACCGGCGTCGAACCGAAGACTATGATCAACGGCACCGGCGGCATCCTGAGCGTCTACGGCGCCGGGTTCACCGCCGGGAGCGCCGTCCGTCTGATCGGGTACGGGCTCCTATCGACCTCTTACGTCAACTCGACGGCCGTGACGGCCCAGGTCCCGGCGGGTGTGCCAGCCGGTGTCTACGACCTGCAGGTCGGCGACGGCACCCAGACGGACACCCTGTCCCGGGCGCTCTCCATCGCGGCCCCCACACCGACGCCAAAGCCGGCTGCGCCGTCGGCGCCACCTCCCCCGGGGCGCCCGATTCTCACCATCCGCAACTACGCGGTGGAGCCCGCTCAGGTTCGTCCCGGGCAGGAGTTCGTCGTCACCGTCGAGATCTACAACAACGGCAGCCGCGCCGGCGAGAACACCCTGGCCGTCTTTCCCGGGGATCCCTTCCTCCCCGTCGGTGAACCCGGACACATGATCGGGCAGATTCACATCAACCACGTGGCCGTGGTCACGCAGCGCATGCGGGTCCCCTCCACCGTCGGTGGTGGCATATACCAGCTGATGGTCAACCTGGGCACCAACGACTGGGAGGGGAATCACTATGACTACCCCCAGCCCGTGCCCGTCGAGGTGGTCGGGAGCGGCGCCAGCGCTGCGCCGACGGGGAAGCCCCGGCTCGTCGTCGAGAAGACGAGCACCGAACCCGCGGTTCTCGCGCCCGGCGCGCCCTTCACGCTGACGCTCCAGCTCGCGAACCTGGGGAGCCGTACGGCCGTCGACGTGTTCGTCGCGGCTGCGTCGGGTGACGCCGTCATCCCGGCGGCGGGAGGGGGCACCGCGTCGATGGGGCGGGTTGGCGTCAATCAGGCCGTCACCGTCACGTTTCCTCTCCTGCTGAGTGACGTCGAGACCGGCGGGCGGCAGATCCTGCCCATTGTCCTCGACTACACCGACGCCAGCGGCGGCACCTACAGCGAGCAGCAGAACCTGGGCGTCGACGTCGACACGGGCCTGAGCCGGCGGCCCCAGCTCGTCATCGCCGAATACACCACCGCCCCTGACTTCCTGACGCCCGGCGACACCTTCACCCTCACGATGCGCGTGGGCAACGTCGGCGGTGGCGACGCGGAGCGGCTGACTCTCGCCCTCGGCGGCGACGGCGGGGCTCACCTGGAGCCCTTCATCCCCCTGAAGGCGGGCAATGTGATCTTCGTTCCCGCCGTCGAGGCAGGGTCAGTGGTCGAGATCACGCGCCAGCTCGTCGTCGACGGGTCCGCGGACGCGAAGGCCTACAACCTCCCCATCGCCCTCGCCTACGACGATCCGCGCGGCAGCCGGGAGACGGACGTTCAGCGGCTGAGTCTGGTGGTGCGCCGCCGCCCGGAGCTTCAGGCGGCGTTGTACCGCGAGCCCGAGGGGCTGGCGATCGGCTCGCCCACTGCCCTGTCGCTGGAGATGACCAACGTGGGACTCAGCGCGGTGAACGTGGTGCAGATCACGGCCAGCAGCCCGCAGATGACAGTCGAGGCGGAGGGCACGCCCTTCGTGGGGCCGGTGGAGATGGGCGGATCCGCGCCTCTCGACGTGACCGTCACGCCGCGCCAGGGCGGTTCGGCCGAGTTGGTGGTCACCGTGACGTACCGGGACGACTTCAATCAGCTTCAGACCCTCACCAGGACGCTGACGGTCGACGTGCCGACCGGCCCAGGGGCTCCCATGGGGCCGACGCAGCCGGGCACGCCTGGTCAGGCGCCTGAGGATCAGAACGGAGGGACCCTGTGGGCGAAACTCGCCCTGGCCATCCGGGGGTTCCTCGGGTTCGGGAGCTAGGTCACGCGTGTCATACGGAGTGGAACGGAGCGACGCAACGTGGAATCGAGGGATCCGTCCATTCGTCATCGCCTCAATCAGGGCGTGCAGACGCAGATCCCTATAGCGGAGGAGTTGACCGATGAAGTGGCGTGATCTGACGAAGCTAGTGCTCAGCAACCTGCGGCGCATGCGCGGTCGCGTCGTCATGACAGCCGCCGGGGTGGTCATCGGCACCGCAGCTGTCCTCGTCCTCGTGTCGCTGGGCGCCGGCCTCCAGCGGCAGACGCGGGAAAGCCTCATGGCGGGCGGTGAGCTGACCGAGCTGCGCGTCTTCGCGGCCGTCAACTTCCAGGACAGCGCCAGCGGCGGCGGGCCGAACGGAGGGCTCGGACTCTCGGCGGAGTCGGGTCCGGGAGGCCAGCTGCGCATCGTCGACGACCGGGTGCTCGCCGAGTTCCGCGCGATCCCGGGTGTGGAGTCGGTGACCGTGGCGGAGCCTCTTATGGCCCAGGCGGAGGTGTTCTACGAGGAGCTGCGAGGCTACCCCTCCTTCCACGGGATCGACCCTGCGGCCCTGGAGGACTCGGGCGTCGGGGCAGCCAGCGGCAACCTTGACATCCGGCGCGGTCAGATCGTCGTCGGCGCCCGCGTGGCCGAGTCGTCCCTCCGCGACCCCGACCAGTGGAGCGCCTACGAGGAGAAGCCGGTCGATGAGGCGCGGGAGATCCCCGATCTACAGGGCGAGATCCTCCGCGTGCGCCTCACACGCTTCAATGCCGACGGCACAGTGCAGGAGAAGACTCTGCGCCTCGAGGTCGTGGGCGTGTTGGAGCAGAGCGGCTGGCGGCACGACTTCTCCATCTACATGCCCCTGCGTGACGTCATCGACATCAACACGTGGGCACAGGGGAAGCGGCGTGATCCGGGACGTCAGGGATACACCGAGACGATCGTACGGGCCGTCGACACGCGTCACACCATCGAGGTGGAGGAACGGCTGACGCAGTTGGGTTTCCCGCCCTACTCACAGCGGCAGCAGGTGGAGCAGACGAACGCCTACTTCGCCACCGTTCAGGCGGTGCTCGGCGGCATCGGGGCCGTCGCCCTCCTGGTCGCCGCCTTCGGGATCGCCAACACGATGCTCATGGCCATCTACGAGCGCACCCAGGAGATCGGGCTGATGAAGGCCGTCGGCGCGACCAACACCGACGTGATGACCGTCTTCCTGGGTGAGTCGGGCGGCATCGGCCTCATCGGGGGCGTGGGGGGCGTCGTGCTGGGCCTCCTCGTCAACGGCGTCATCAACCTCATCAGCAGCGGCGTGCTGGCGGGACAGGTAGCCGCCGGTGCCAGCGCCGGCCCGTCCGGCAACGTTGCCTACGCGCCCCTCTGGCTCCCGGTCTTCGCGGTCGCGTTCGCCGTCTTCGTGGGCGTCGCCTCCGGGGCCTACCCGGCGAGCCGTGCTGCCGGTCTGAGCCCGATCAAAGCGCTCAAGTACGAGTGAGACCTGTCGTGGAACCACTGCGCTCGGATGGGAGTCTATGGGATTATGCTTCCGAAGGTCTTGCCCAGGGACTGCGAAAGACCGCTGGATGGGGGACTCCGGCGTCCATCATTTGTCGGAGTGGGACCTCTCCACAGATTGGTCTTTTGGTGGAGGATAACATCCATCCTCCCACCGATGTGATACAGGGTAAGTTGGGATACCGTGCACGTAGAAGGGAGAACCACAGGGCTCAAAACGAGCTCAATCTCGGAATCTTACAACAGGGAGGTCTCTTGCGATGAAGACGGTTAGGTTGGTTCTGGTTGGTCTCACGATTCTGCTGGTGTTCGCTTCCGCAGCGTGTAGCACGGAGGCAACCGTGCCCGAGGACGTCGTGGCGGCCCCGCCGGAGCCCGCGCCCGAGGATGTCATCGAGGAGTTTTTCGACTGGTATGCCGGATACCCCGGCAATCCAACAGCCGACCGGATCCTGGCGACCAGCCCTATGGTCACGCAGGGACTCGTGGAGAAGGTGGAAGCCATCCTCTCATCCTCGGACTTGCGTGGGGGCGGCGATCCGATTCTCTGTGCTCAAGAGCGACCTCACGCCTTCACCGTTGAGGTGACCGACCGCTCTGCCGACTCGGTGACCGCCGTCGTCCACAGCGAGTTTGAGGGGCACACGATTTACGTAGGAGTGATGAAGGTAGATGGCGAGTGGAAGATCGCCGACGTCAGCTGCCCTGCTGATCCGTCGCCCGGTCTGCCAGAAGAGGAAGAGATCAGCGAGCCTGAGGCCCCGACCCCGACGGCTGAATCTACAGGCCAGGGCTCCGACGATGAGGAAGACGAGGCGTCCGAGTCCGCCCTTCCCGCTGGCTGGACCGTATTCCGTGACGAGGACTACGGGTTCCAGCTCGCCTACCCACCCGAGTGGGGTTACATGGATCTTCCCGTCTACGATCCCGGCGCGGACGGCCCGCCGACCGTAATCAAGCGCTTCGTCATCCTCTACCCGCAGGAGTGGGAGGAGCGATTGACGCCCGGGGGCGAGCCGGATCCAACCGTGTCCACCTATCCTGCCCTCACCATGGAGGTCACAGAGGGCACGCTGGAGGAGTATCGTCGCGAGTATATGGAGCTGGAATCGAGCGAGACGCTCGACATAAACGGCATCCCGGTCCTCTACGAGCGGGACACACGTGATGACTACAACATGGCCCGCTACGTGTTCCAGCATCCGACCGACGATCGATTGCGCGTCACTTTGTCGGATCCCATCAGCGGGTTTTCTGAGCGGGCCGCGGAGAGCGGGGAGGTCGCAGCGCTGATCCCGACCGTGGTCGCCACCTTAACGTTCACCAAGTGACGCCCGGGGGTGGCATCAGTGATGCGTGGAACCCGCTTACAGCGTGCTGGAGAGACCGCCCTGGTTGACGTCTCTCCGCTGGACAAGCTGGGGAAACCGGGTAGAATAGCGGTTCGATAGGTGTTGGCCGAGGGGCGACCGGCGCGAGCTGGTCGCCTCTCTGGATGTATGGGCTCCCTTCGTGTCGCCTCCGCTAGATTCGCTTCCTGAAGGCCAGCGCCACCACCGACACCACGCACAGCCCCGCGGCCAGCGTGACGAACACCGGGTTGGGCCCGCCCAGGTCGATCAGGCGGCCCAGCAGCGGCGTGATCACACCCGACGTCTCCTGGCCCATCAGATAATAGACCCCCAGCACTGTCGCCCGTTTCTCCGGGTGGACCACGTCGGCGATGAGCGACTCCATGGCCGGCATGCGCGCACTGACGCTGACTCCGTACACGGCCAGGGAGAGCGGGAGCAGGACGTTGGCCGGCGCCTGTAGCGCGGCGAACAGCAGCGGGCCGGCCAACGAGAGGGAGAGGAGAATCACCCACTTCCGCCCCAGGCGGTCCGAGATCGCGCCGCCGATTGGCGCTCCCAGCACCCCGGCTCCGGCCACCAGGCCGACGACGATGCCCGCGTACTCCGGCGAGACCGCGTGCCGGTCGACCAGATATAGGGGCAGATACGAATGGACGCTCGACAACACCACCTGCATCACGATTGAGAGCAGGGCCAGCGTCCCGACGGCGGCCAGAATCTCCTTCCAGGTGATAGTGCGCGGGGACACGTCCGACAGGCCGGTGCCGGGGTTCGAGCTTTGCACTGCTGCGGCCTCGACTCCCTCGACGTCTTGTGCGGCCCGGCGTGGCTCTCGCGTGGCGAACCACACCACCACGCCCATCAGCAGCGTGGGGATGGACAGTACTAGGAACGACCAGCGCCACGCCCCCAGCCAGCTGGCGATCGCCACCGCCAGGACCGGCGTGACGAGGAAACTGGCGCTCCCGCCGATGGTGTGCGTGCCCAGCGATTGCCCTCGCCGGTCCTGAGGGACCACCTGCGAGAGGAACGAAGACACCGGCGCGTGGTACGTGGCGCCGAGGAGCCCCAGCGCGATGAGACAGGGGACCATCTGCCAGTACGTGCTCGTCAGGCTCACGGCCGCGGCAGTGAGCGCCGTACCAATCAAGCCGATTACAATGAGTGCGCGCTCGCTGAAGCGGTCCGCCAGCAGAGCCATCGGGAGCTGGCCGAAGCCGTACGATAGACTGAAAGCGGAGACGAGCACCCCGGCCTGAAAGTAATTCAGCCCCAGATCCTGCCGTAACAAAGGCAAGAGCGGCGACAGGATCCCCGTGGAGAGGTGGTGGCTGAAGTGAGCGACGGCGAACAAGGGGATCACGGTTTTCGATTTCATACCCCCATTCTAGCCCATCGGCCGCCCGCCGCAATCGGTCTCAGCCTCCAACCTCGCCGCCAACAGCCCCCGGGGACCGCCAGACCCCCGTCCGCCCCTACAACTTCAAGTACCGCTCGATCCGCCCCTCGATGACCCGCATACTGCTCTCCCAGAACCCCCGGTCCCGGATGTCGATCCCGAACCGGGCCGCCAGCTCCGCCGTCATCCCCTCGCCCGTGCTGCTCAACAGCTCGTCGTACGCCGACAGGAACGCATCCCCCTGCTCCTGATAGACGGCGTACAACCCCAGCCCGAACAGCATCCCGAACGTGTAGGGGAAGTTGTAGAACGACAGGCTCGGGCTGTAGTAGTGGGGCTTCCAGGCCCACATATAGGGATGGAGATAGCGCGCGTCGAGCCCATCCCCATACGTCTGCCGCTGCGCGTCGACCATCAGCTCGCAGAACTCGTCCGCCGAAAGCTCCGCCTCGGCCCGGTGCTCGAACACGTCTCTTTCGAACAGATAACGGGAGTAGATGTCGACCACCACCTGGCTCGCGTCGATCAAGAAACTCTCCAGGATCGCCAGCTCCTCCTCCGCGTCCTCCGCCTCGGCCAGCACCGCGTCCGTGACCAACGTCTGGGCCAGGATGGACGCCGTCTCCGCCAGCGTCATCGGGGTGCGGCGCTGCAGCATAGTCTTCCCGACCCGGCACTCGTTGTGATACGCGTGGCCCAGCTCGTGGGCCAGCGTCGACAGCTGGTCGAAGGAGCCGTCGAAGTTGCACAGGACGCGCGATTCGTCCACGGCCGGCACGTTCATGCAGAACGCGCCCCCCGACTTCCCCTTCCGGGGGTCGGCGTCGATCCAGCGCTCCTCAAACGCCCGCCCGGCCAGACCCTGCAGTCGGTCCGAAAAGTCGCCGAACTGATCCAAGATCAGCTCCCGTGCCTCGTCGAACGTGTACCGCTTCTCCGACTCGCTGACCGGTGCGAAGAGATCCCACCAGGGCAGCGCCTCCCTCCCCAATCGCTCCGCCTTTCGGCGGAAGTACCGCCGGAACATCGGCAGGGAGTCGTCGACCACGCTCAGCATTGTCTCCAGCGTCTCACGATCGATGCGCGCCTGGTCCAGCGGCTGGTGGAGGCAGTCCTCGCGACCGCGGCGCTCGTTGAGCGTGTTCACCGTTCCCTTCACGCCGTTCAAGCACGCCGCCAGCGGCTCCCGCACCCCTTCCCAGGCTTCCAACGCTGCCTCGTACGCCCGGCGACGCACGTCGGGGTCTGAATCCGTGCGCATGTTCTGGACGACCGTGATCGGCAGCTCCTCCACCTGACCGTCCCGCTCGAAGGGGACCGTCACCTGGCTGGTGACCACCCCCTGGAGCCGCTCCCACGCCCGGCCGCCGCTCAGCGAGAGCTCTGCGGCCAGCGTCTCCTCGTCCGTGCTCATCAAGTAGCGGCTCTGCTCCGCCGTCTCGTTCAGATAGAAGGCGTGCTCCTGGGCTGGTCCGTCCACCGCCAGCGCCGCCTTGAACAGCTCCGGCTCCTCGGCGACTGTACCGATCCACCCCTGGAACTGGATCTCCTGCCGGTCCATCCGCACGTCCAGCGCCTCCAACTCCGACAGGGTCCGCCGGGCCCGCGTGTTGTATGAGTCCGTGCTGAAGAAGGAATAGGCGTAGGCGTCGAGCGTGTGGTGGAGCCGGAGCAGCGCGTTCATCCGCGCCAGATACCCCGCTATGGTCGCCGCCACGGCCGCCGGTTCCCCGTCCGGCACGTCACCTCCTCGCTCGATGCCGTGCGCCGCCAGGTACTCATCCAGCCCGTCCAGGTCCGCCTTCAGCTGCTCGATCGCTTCCTTGAACGCCTCCGACTCGAGGCCGGGATACACGTTCGATAGATCCCAGTGTGGTAGTTGTTCTGAGCTCATCACTTCTCCCCAT
>CAZQXX010000082.1:0-1307 GCA_964597105.1 uncultured Anaerolineales bacterium | reverse complement strand
TCCTCGGGGAACCAGGCGTGGAACAGCTTGAGGACCCAGCCCTCGCTCCAGGCGTAGACGTCGGCCGTCCGTCCGCGGGCGATGGGTTCACCGACGGGGCTATCAGATCGGATGGTGGGATGGTGGGAGATGGGGCCTCGCAGTCTAGTGGGGATCTGCTCCGGTCGCCATGGGCGTGAGAGCTCAGGCGGGGGCGGCGCTTCAGCGGCTGGATCGGACCTGGCGCCGGTAGATCCAGCTGATCAGGAACAGGATGCCTATCAAGAACGCCGGGCCCGATATCAAGACGTAAGCCACCCAGTCGACCTGTCCCCCTGCCATGATCAGGTACGCTGTCTCGAGCGATGCGAACAGGATCGCGCCCGCCCACGCCCGTCGCCAGGCGATCGCCAGGGCGATCAGGATGAGGGCTGTCGGGAGCATATGAATGAGGAAGCCGGCTATCGACTCCCAGAACCCATGGCCTGCGCCGAACACGTCAAGCGCGAAAAGGCTGATGAACACGGCGAACAGGATAGCCAGAACGCGCGGCATCCACACCAGCACTCGCTCCATTCGTTCCATAGTGATCCTCCCTCCGGCTACGAAGGGGCCGGCCCGTCAGCCCTTCTCAGGCGCTGCCCATCAGTGGACCGACCGCCTCGGCCGGTACTGGATCGCCTCCGCCAGATGCGCCGTCTCGATGGCCTCGCTCCCGGCCAGGTCGGCGATAGTGCGCGAAAGCTTGAGGATGCGGTGGAACGCCCGCGCGCTCATCTGGAGCTGCTGCATCGCCGCCCGCACCAGGCTCCGCCCCGCCTCGTCGAGCCGGCATATGCGGCGCACCTCGCCCGGCCCCATATCCGCGTTGCAGCTCAGCGGCGTCCCCTCGAAGCGCTTCCGCTGCCGCTCGCGCGCGCGCTCCACGCGCTGCCGGATCGCCTCCGAGGGCTCCCCCAGCCGGTCGTCGGTCAGCTTGTTGTAGTCGACCCGCGGCACCTCGACGTGAATGTCGATCCGGTCGAGTAGAGGCCCGCTGATCCGCTTCTGGTACCGCGTCACCTGGGTGGCGCTGCACGTGCACTCGCGAACCGGATCGCCGTAGAAGCCGCAGGGGCACGGGTTCATCGCCCCCACCAGCGTGAAGTTGGCCGGGAACGAGAGGGTGCCCGTCGCGCGGGAGATCACCACGCTGTTATCCTCCATCGGCTGGCGCAGCACCTCCAGCGTGCGTCGGTTGAACTCGGGGAGCTCGTCGAGGAACAGCACGCCCCGGTGGGCCAGGCTGATCTCCCCCGGCTGCGGCCAGCTCCCCCCGCCCACCAGGC
>CAZQXX010000081.1:9855-12851 GCA_964597105.1 uncultured Anaerolineales bacterium | reverse complement strand
TTCTTGTCGTTGACAGTTTTCAGAATGGGAGTCATACTCACTTAAACTCAATGAGCAAGGAGAATCAACCGATGGCAGAGGAACATGGCAGCAAGAGTACGCGCGACGAAGTGGCGGAGGTGATCAAGACAGCGCGCAGGCTGGGCATCGAGGTGGATGAAGTAGACGTCACCCAATGGTTGACGTCGATGGCGGCGTCGGACGCGATGACATGGGAGATTGACGAGGAGAGCGGCGTCTACGGTCACGAGATAACACTCCTCGACTTCGACAAGGCGACACTCGACCGATATCGCCGCATTGCCGAGATCGTCGAAGTGCCGGACCGACCGAGTGTTGAGACTGCCATCAGCCTGGCGGGGAGTGCGGCGCAGGGAGTGATCCAGCGCTATCCAGGGGATTGCGATTTCTTCGAGCGGGTCAACATCAGAGCGGACACGCGGGAGGAGGCCTGTCAGATTCTGGCTGACGTGATGCGTCAGAAAGCATCGGACAGGATGGAGGGGCCCAACTACCATCTGATTGAGGTCAAGTTTGGGACCTGGAAGACGGACGTCATCAAGGATGGAGAGCGTCTCACCGTCGGCTCGCCCATCTCCTGGGATGCTGAGGAGGTGCAAGAGGGCAAGATGCAAGTCTTCCGGGTCTCGGGTGAGCGATGGGATGTGGACTGGTCGTACGGCAGCCTCGACCCTGGATGGTGTAAGATGGATTGGGTGATCGCGGAACCGGAACGAGGGCGTGTGGTGAGCGCCAGCAATATGCTTGACGTGACCTGGGAGACTCCGGAGGGGGATATCGTCCCGCTCGATGGTTTTCTGGATCCTTACTTCCAGGAGGTCTACCTTGAGGCGGACTCGGTCCCTCTCTTCACCAAGCTGACAAAGCATGTGTCACCTCAAGCCCTAGACGAGTACGTGCAGCGGATCTCCCAGGAGGTCTTGAAGTACACGCACGATCCCACCAACTACGGTAAGGCTGCCAAACGGCTCTACAACATCTTCCGCTTGACAGGGCGACACGAGGGAGCAGCCCTGATCCGGGAGTTATTCGACGAGCCGACAGCACTTCTGTATCAGATCTCGGCGCTGCTCGACACACTGAAAGACGCCCTCCGACCGGATTCGCCCCTCGATCGGAAAACGGTGGCGAAACAGATCGACGAACTGATCCGGGACGTCGTCACGACGCTGGAGGGTCCGATGGAGTCGGAGATCGTGATGGCACTGTTGCGCTTGCGGGATGATCTGACAGGTTGGGCGGAGCTCGGTCAGGAACGAGAGACGCTGATAATGGACTCTCAACACACACTGAAGGAACTGGTGGACACGTACTTCGCGGACAAGCTCCTGGGGATCCGCCAGGCTGAGGAGTTCCTGGAGGAGCTCGCAAGCGACGATTAGTTGGAGACGGCAACGCCCGGCTCCTTGTGTTCTCCCCGGCGCTTCGTTAGTGCGAGGGCAACCGGGTCACGGGCCACGTTACTTGAGGGTGGTCCCGAGCCGAAGCCGGGCGCTTAAGCGCCGTCCTTCGGACGTTTTCTCCATCGAGCCAGTCCATTCAAACCAATCTAGCGCTCCAACTCAAGCGGCATTTCCAGCTGTGGGGTAGATATGACTATTAGGTGGTTACGAAGGACCCTGCATCCGGCCTGGTATCAGGGGCGGGGTCAGAGGGGTCCTTACTTCGAGGGCTGGTACTACAAGCTGGTCGACTCCGCCGAGACATATCGCCTGGCAGTCATTCCCGGAATCTTCAAGGCGATTGATCCTGGAGAGAGCCATGCGTTTGTTCAGGTGCTCGACGGTCGGAGCGGCGAGGCAACGTACCATCAGTATCCGGCGGACGCATTCGAGGCGGCGAAGCAGGAGTTGGATATCCGGGTGGGGCCAAATCGCTTCGCGCTGGATACAATCAAGCTGGAGATCGACACTCCTGGGCAGTCCTTGAAGGGGTCTGTGAGCATGACTGATCTCACACCTTGGCCATCCACATTCCTATCGCCGGGCGCGATGGGTCCCTTTGCTTGGATCCTCTTCCTGCAAACATATCACGGAGTGGTGAGCTTCGATCACCAGATCCATGGCAGCTTGAACCTTGATGGGGAGACGATCGACTTCAGCAATGGTGGCGGCTACACAGAGAAAGACTGGGGGCGCTCGTTCCCCGACGCCTGGATCTGGATGCAGACCAACCATTTTGATGAAGTCGGAACTAGTCTGACAGTGTCCATTGCTACCATCCCTCTATGGGGGTTTTCGTTTCGCGGATTTCTCGTTGGGCTGTGGCACGAGGGCACTCTCTATCGTTTTGCCACCTACACCGGAGCTCAGGTCGACGATCTGACAATCGATGACCACGTCCACGTTATGATCTCTGACCGGACTTATCGTCTGGAGATCACGGGATGGGCCACCGAGGGGGGCGTGCTTCGCGGTCCCACCGGAGTCGATATGAGCGGGCGAGTACCGGAGTCTCTAACAGGGCTGGTGACCGTCCGGCTCTCCAGGTGGAGGGGAAAGGACTTGCATCCCGTCTTCGAGGGCACCGGGCGGAACGCCGGTCTCGAGGTCGTCGGCGATGTATCGAAGCTTGTCGAATAGGGGCTCACGGATCATGGTTAGGAGAATCGATGTCGTTCCTTACGATCCCCGATGGCCGAATCTCTTCAGCGAGGAAGCCAGGCAGCCGGAGATGATCTTCGGCGAAGAGATCGTAGCCATTCATCACGTGGGAAGCACGGCCATCCCCAACATCTTCGCGAAGCCGATCATCGATGTCCTGGTCGAGGTGCGCTGCATTGAGAAAATCGATGAGTTGGAGCGGGCCATGACTGAACAAGGCTACTTGCCCAGAGGCGAGTTCGGTATTGTCGGGAGACGGTTCTTCATCAAAGGGACTGAGGAACGGCGAACGCACCACATTCACGTCTTTGAAGCCGGAAATCCCCAGACGGAGCGATACCTGGCATTCCGGGACTACCTCGTTGCCCATCC
>CAZQXX010000081.1:0-9755 GCA_964597105.1 uncultured Anaerolineales bacterium | reverse complement strand
GCGATTCATAGAGACCGGTCACGAGAGGGCGCAAGAGCAGGTACTGCCACAAGGCCGGGATAGCCCCTAGAAGAGCCAGCAGGAAGAATAACGCCCCCCGCAGTCGCTCAGAGAGCTGAGTTGTGAGAGGTGACAAGGCTGTCAGGAGGAGTCCAGCGACGAGCAAGATGAGCTGGAGTCGATAAGCCGGATCGAGAATGGATTGATATGGGGGGAGGACGGCCAGAGCCAGCAGCGCAGCCAGCAACGTTACGCCAAATCGAAGCAAGGGGCGCGCCCCTGCCCGATGGAAGGTCAAAGCCAGGGAGGTGAGGGCAGCAAGCAGCGGCGTAACGAAGAGGGCTCGCCTCACCGGAACAGCGCCCCCCTGTACCTGCGGGAAGAACTTCGCGAACTCGGATAACTCGTAGCCGGTGACTGTGAGCGCAGCGGTCTTGTGCCCCATCCAGGGGGCGAAGAACCCGATCAGGATGAGCAGCGCGGCTGCGAACTGTAAGCTACACAGGGCCGATTCTCTTCTGGCCTCTGTGGTGAATAGGCTGCGCAATGGTCTATCATTCCGTTCGGGATTTGGCATTACGTCTCCTTGAAGGAATCAACCACGTCCAGTAGGTCACGCGCTGACCGCTCCCACGTGAAATTGGCTGCTTGAGCGAGACCACGACTGACCATCCGCTCTCGCAAATCCTTGTCCTCAACCATCTGCATTAAAGCCTCGGTCAGCTCGCTGGGGTTGAGTGGATCGATCAACAGTGCCCCATCCCCCGCGACCTCTGGCAAGGAAGAGGTGTTAGAACAGATTGTCGGCGTGCCACACGCCATCGCCTCCAGCACCGGCAGCCCAAAGCCCTCGTATAGAGAGGTCAGAGCAAAGAGGTCGGCACCCCGATATAGAGCTGGCAGGTCTTCGTCCTCCACAAATCCGAGCAGGCGGACGCCATCGTGTTTCTCTACCTCTCTGACGATGTCCTCGTAGAGCCACCCACGTCCACCAGCGATCAGCAATTCCATCTCTGAGCCTATGTCCGCTTGAAATCTGACAAACCCTCTGATCAGGTGACCATAGTTCTTGCGAGGCTGAAGTGTGCCCACGCTGAGGACGTAGGGTTTGTCTCCGATGCTATATCGCTCACGCAAACGTCTCCGCTCGCCGGGCACAGGTTCAGGTTGGAAACGGGAATCGACGCCTGGATAGATCACCGTTACCTCGGCGGGAGCCACGTCAAATAGGGCGATCAGGTCATTCCGCGTGTGAGCGGAGTCAGCCAGCACCAGATCGGCCTGGTCGATTGAGCGCGGCACGACTCTCTGAAGGTAACGTTGGAGTGACGGTACGAAGGCATCAGGGTGGTGCACGAATGACAGGTCGTGGACCGTGAGCAGTCTCTTGGTCGCCCCCAGCGTGGGCGGGAGGGTGAAATCGGGCGAATAGAATAGATCGAGAGGGCCGGTAATCAGTTCGACGGGGATCGGCAGGCGAAGACGATGCCAGAGCCGGGCCAGCCAATCATCGCTGAACGGAACCGCGCGGATCCGGACGTTTCCTCGCTGGTTCACAGGCGTCCAGTCCTCACTGCTTAACCCACCGACGGCAGCGAAGAGAGTGTATTGGTGCTCGTCACTCAGTGCCAGGAGCGTGGATACGAGCTCGCGGGTGTAGCGGCCAATGCCTCCACGCTGGCGGGCTGCAGAGGTGTAGTCAATACCGATTCGCATGGTTACAAAATCCTGATCTTCGCCTCGGCAGCTGAGCCAAGCTGTTGTTTACCTTACTGGACCAAGCAAGTTCCCTCAGTCAAGAGGAGCTGAGGAATCCGTCAGTCGACGTGACTGAAGGTCCAAACACGATTGGCGAAGAAGTTCCAGAACAAGACCAGCACTGTGGCGAGGAATTTGGCAGCGTTGTACGCGAAGTCGAAGTGCGACATGCCGACGCTTATGGCCATCACCCCGATCGGCCCGGCGAAGAGCCCGGCTTCGCTGAGGAGCCAGCGATCAGAGCCGTAGAAGATCGCTGTGTTGATGACCAGGCCTACCACGTTGACGACGGAAAACTGAAAAAACTGTTCGGTGAGCGGCTCTCCCCGCGTCTCCGGATAGACCCAGATGCGGTTCCAGATGAAGTTACTGATCACCGCGACGGTGAAGGATACAACGTTTGCAAGCGTCTTGGGGAACGACGCCAGCTGCACGAGCAGATTGAGGGTGCCGAAGTCAATGACGGCGCCTAGCGTGCCGACGACGGAGAACTTCAGGAAACGATCCAATTCTTTCCGATTGTCCTGTGCAAATGAACTGAGCTTACTGATCATAGGCTGCTACTGTCTCACTTGTTTGCTGAACGGTGAATGCCAATATTCCTAACAACACGCCGATGTGGAGATGGATGTTGTTGACGTAAAGGTGGTCGAGAAGATGGTGCACGGTCAGGTGCGTCCACGTACCCAGGAGCCCCAGAGCGATGCCTCGCATCAATCCTTGCTTGAGACGGGTTACTCGCCAGGTCTGCCAGACCACTACGCTCCAGAGCAACCCATAGGCGAGCAGGCCGATCAATCCAGTCTCCCCTAGCAGGTTCAGGTAGTAGTTGTGTGCGTGCCCAAGAGCGATGGGCCAGTTGACCAGGGCAAAAGCGGTGTAAGCTGCTTCATAGCCGCCGAAACCGGTCCCTAGCCAGACATTGTGGCGAAACATCGACAATGCTGCCTGCCAGTGGGCCAGACGCTCAACGACGGCGTAGTTAGCATCGTTGATGGGTATCCCGCGCACGTCCTCCAGCCAGATGTCCTGCACGAAGCTGGTCAGGCGAGCGGTGAAAGACGTGGGTAACTGCCCTGATCGATAAAGGACAACGCCCCCGATGACGAGCAGGGTGGTCAGGAGCAATCCCCAGCTTACTCTCCGGGGCAGAGCTACAGCCATGACCAGTCCAGCTGCTCCGAACCCGATCCATGCCCCCCGGCTCCAGGAGGCGCCTAGAGCGATTAGCATCAGAAGGAAAGCACAAGTGGTGAGAAGATAGAGTGGGACTCTGGAAGGCTGCTGATCGTGGAGGCTTGCTGGGGGGTGATCCGTCTGCGCATTGCCTTGTCGATCATCCCACCATCTCGCCAGCTTGGTTCGTACACCATCAGCGATCACGCCCAGCGCCAGCGCTGCTGTCAGCCCCAGGTATCCCGCATACGGGTTCGGCTGCTCAAAGGTGCCGTAGGCGCGGAAGAAGTCACCGCCCAATATGGCGAAATGGTCTGGCCCATCACCTCGCAGGCCAAACTGCCAGATCCCTACGGCAGCCTGGAAGAGCCCGGCACTGAGCACGGCGAGCAGCAACCAGCGCAAACGACGTGACTGCGAGAGAGAGGGGCTGACGCCCCCTGAGCGCGCTCTCACCCCCGCTGCGAGGTGATGGCTGACGAAGACGAAGAGGGCCAACATCTCCAGCCACTTGATCAGCTCGAGTGTACCGAATGCAACCAGGCCCACGCCATCCCACAATGACAGCAATGCCGCACCGATGAAGATCAAGAACGCGAGAAGGATGGGGGACTGGCGTATCCGGACATCGCGGTCGGACAGTCTCTGTGCCAGCCACGCGCCGAGGGCCAACGCGACGAAGGCGTGTGCGATCTGGGCGGGAACGTAAGGCACGTACGCGCTGAGGTACGCTTTCAGAGGCCCCAGGAACAGGGCCACCGCCAACCCAACGAAGGGTTCGATCACCGTTCCGATGAGAACGGCGAACAGCCCGATGAAGGCGAGTCCCAGCACTGGCGGAAGCCGCCCCACCAACACCCCAACGAGGACAGCTACCGCTAAAATCATCATCGTGGTCAGCGGGCTGTTCCAGGTCAGGCTCCGTCGAGAGGGTGAGAAGCTCACACGCGCTCCCGGAAGTAAGCGGCGGTCCGCGCCAACCCCTCCTCCAGCGATATGTCCGGGGACCAGCCAAGCACTCGCTGGGCCTTGCTGATATCGGGACAGCGAACCTGAGGGTCATCGGCAGTGCGGGCGTCGGCAGGATCGACGAAGGTGATCTCGGAGCCACTGCCGGTCACCGCCAACACTTGATGGGCGAACTCGAGAATGGTCATCTCGTCGGGGTTCCCTATGTTCACAGGCTCGTTCTCTTCGGAGAAGAGGAGTCGCACCAATCCATCGACCTGGTCGCTGATGTAGCAGAAGGAGCGTGTGTGTTTCCCCTCGTCATAGACAGTAAGCGGGTTGCCGCGCAATGCCTGACGGACGAAGTTTGGGACGACGCGACCGTCGTCCAACCGCATTCTGGGACCGTAGGTGTTGAAGATACGAGCGATACGTGTGTCGACCCCATGGTAGCGATGATAGGCCATCACCAGGGCCTCGGCGAAGCGTTTGCTCTCATCGTAGACCCCTCGCGGGCCGATGGGATTGACGTTGCCCCAGTAGTCCTCATTCTGAGGATGCACCAATGGATCGCCATAGACCTCAGAAGTAGAGGCCAGCAGATAGCGAGCACTCTTCTCCATCGCAAGCCCCAGGGTCTTGTGTGTACCCAATGCTCCTACTTTGAGTGTCTGGATTGGGTAGTTCAGGTAGTCGACTGGGCTCGGTAGACTCGCCAGGTGGAGCACGGCATCGAGCGGTCCCTCAACGAAGATGTAGTTCGTCACGTCGTGCTTGATGAAGTGGAAACGATCGTTTCCGGAGAGATGAGCGATGTTGTCGACCTTCCCGGTCATCAGGTTGTCCATAGCGATGACGTCGTGGCCCTCGTTCAGCAGCCGATCGCACAGGTGAGAGCCGATGAATCCAGCCCCTCCGGTAATGAGGATGCGCATGTGTTGCTCCTTATCCATCAGATTCAAGTCGGAATTATCTAGCAGCGTGTGGGCTGCGCAGGGTGGGCGTGCTACTCGATCTGAGCTTGAAGCTGTTCAGCGAAGGTGTTGAAGGCGGATTGACCGTATAGACAGAAGACGATCTGCTTCAATTCCGTCCCGCTCCTTACATACTCGCCGGCAGCGGCAAGCATCACCTCGGCAGCTTCGTCCATCGGGTAGCCGTAGATACCGGTACTGATGGCCGGTAGGGCGATGGAGGTGAGTTCGTGATCATCAGCTATCTCGAGTGCTGATTTCACCGCCGAAGCCAGCAGCTCCGCCGCCGTCGACTTGGATGTCGAGCCGTAGACGGGGCCTACGGCGTGAATGACGTAGTCGGCCTTCAACTTTCCCCCAGAGGTGATTGCCGCAGAGCCCGTGGGCACTGGTCCATGCTGGCGAACCCACGCATTGCTCTCCTCCTGGATCGCTGGTCCGCCAGCCTGAGCGATGACGCCAGCCACACCGCCGCCGTGAGCGAGACGCTGGTTAGCTGCGTTGACAATCGCGTCTGTGTCCAGTGTGGAGATATCGCCTTCAACCAGCTCCAGCGTCGTGTCGTTGATCTGAGTCTTCATGATCCTGCTCCTTCACGAGATCGAGCACGAGCTAGTAGGAAACGTGGACCTCCCTGAATCCGAGCATCAGGATCAGGTGTCGGATGTAGGATTCGGCGTTTCTCTGGGCCATATCCAGGATACCGTCCTGGAGGGCAGCGTTTAGAATCTCTTCCTCAGCGGCCCGTCGAGCCTCCGTCTCCAATTCCACGGTCATCCCGATCACGCCAGTGTCTCGGTGGAAGATGTAGGACTGCTCGTTGCTCAGAGCCGTGACGAACACCTCGGCCTCGGGCAGCGTGACGTCCACCACACCTCCCTCGTTGATGATGATGTCGTTCTCATCAATCTGGCCCAGGTCGACGCCGGCAATGACCTGACCATGGGCAACGAGGATCAAGCGATCCCCGACGAGGAAGGCGAAGGGGCCTTGTCTGGTCTCGGCAGTGATGATCTTCTCAACTGTGTAGGCGGCTGTCTCGAGTCGGCTAAGACTTCGTACCTCACGAATGATGGTCACAGGATCAGGTTCAATCGTGGGGGTGGGGTTTACGATCTGCTCAAACTGCCTTTGAAGCGCTCGTTCTGCCTCGGCCAAGGGCTGCGTCACCTGTCGGATCGACCAGACGACGAGCAGCCCGCCTCCCACCAGAGCGACCAGGATAAGCAGCAGGATGATTGTGTTCAGGTTAATCTTCTTGTCCATAGGTTTCCTCCCTCAATTGACATTGTACCAGACCTAGGGTTAGAAGGAAAGCGAACGCCAGGTCGACGAAGAAGTAAGAGGCGTCCACCAATCCATGACCCATAGCGTAAGCCATCGACCCGGTGAATCCTATAGATAGCGCGCGATAGTCCCTGCTCACCGTACGATTGAGGATCACCACGGCACGTCGCCAGAAGGAGATCTGCAGCAAAATCCCAACTCCCAGACCGAGGAGACCCAGCCGGGTTGCGTAGCTGAGAGCAATGTTGTGCGCGTGTGACAGGTGGGGTTCTGCCCACGCAGAGGGGAGGATATATCGCCCTCGATACTGGTACAGGAAGTTGTCGGGGCCAACACCGAGCCACGGATGATCGAGGAACATCTTCCAGGACGAGCGCCAGAGTTGGAGTCGGAAGAAGAGTGTGCCCGTAGTAGGATCTAGAAGACCGGCGAAGCGAGGCGTGCTCAACAAGAGGATAAGCCCCAGTGCGGCTACCGCTACGAGGCCCAAAGTGACCCAACGCCACCGGCCGCGACCTGAGGTACCCAGCGCGAGCAGCGAAGCCGGAATTCCAAGGAGAATGGCGGCCCGAGAGAACGTAAGCAACAGGGCCAGCCCAACCGGTATTGTCAAGATCGCATAGGCTGTGCGTCGTCGGCGCTCTTCGGCGAAGAAGGCCACGGCTATCAATATCGGAAGCGCTCGACCAAGGTAGAGGGCAGTGTTGTTCGGAGACCCATAGACAGACCGGAGGCGGCGGAAGCCCTGCTCAGCGGTGATCACATTGAGGTCCAGAGCGTACTGCGAAATCCCAATCAGGGCTACTATGACAGCGCCGACTATGAAAGCGCCTGCGACGTGCCACACGCTCTTCTCATCTAATCTGGACGTGCGCAACATGAGGTAGAGGAGCGCTGGCTCTATCACGACGACCCGCAGCTCCCGGAGCGCCACGTGGCGATAGTCGGCGAAGAGCGCAGAAACCGCAGCGATCGGTATGAAACAAAGGACGGCGAAATCAGCCAGGGACAGGGCGCGCAACGAAGAGGTGAAGGACCCAGCAAGTCCTCTTCGAGCTTGTCTGACCCCCCAAGAGGCCAGGGCGAGCAGGGTCGCAATCTCCACCATTGAGAATGACTTGCCGAATAGGGGGCGGGGATGGAGATAGAACGGCGCGCTGAATGCCACCAGCGCTAGCCCCAGGTCGAGCCGCAGCATGATGCCCACACCGAGCGCTACGCCACTCAAGATGGTGAGGGGCGTCCACGGAGAGACATAGAACACGGCGGCGGCTATGGCAATCAGGATTGGTGACAGGATTGAATCGATCCAAGCCTGGCGTCCATGGATGCCAGACGGGGTGGCGTAGGAGGTGGCTTGCTCGCCCTGGTCATTGGCTTGCTTTGCCCACTGCGCTCCCCAGCCGATTAGCCCGGCAAGAAAGACGACGCCTATCGCCGTCACGGCCTTCAGGGTGTGGTCGTACCGTGACGGATCCGGCCCTTGTTTCACGACCCAACCGATCAGAGGCCACTGATCCCATCCTCGATCTGCGACTATCTGCGCAACGTGCGGTCCATCGGCAAGCCCGCTCGCGACGGGGATGGTAGCCACCTGGGATTCGTAGTCCGGTGAGCTGAGCACCAGATAAGCCCCACGCTCGGTGCGTGGCAACTCATTCGCAGGCTGACCGTCGACACTGACCCAGAGGTAAGCGCGATAGCTTCCCCTCCGCACCTGCAAGGCGAGCTGGTTGCCAGCGAATGGTATGGTGACACGATCGGTCCCGGCGACACTCCCCGTTTCACTGGGATCAGCTCCTTTCTCAGAGAGCTCCCAGTCTCCTTCCCACTCCGCGTCCCCGGCGAGAAGTGTGTATGACCGGACCTCTTCCTCGCGCAGGGCATTCTGCTTCAAGGTGAGCACGGCTGCTGTGAGGAGCACCGTTAGCCCCAGGCCCGTCAGGCAGACAAGTAGCCAGATCCGTAGTCGCTGAGTCACCGATCTCGGGTCGCCAGCCCCCGTCACTTCCATTGAACAGTGGTCACGCCGCCGCTGTCGGTGAGTTGGTAGATGTCGCCCGGGGGGACTCCCATCAGGTAGAGGTTCTCCCGGTAGACAAGCATGAGTCGATTCCCTCGTGGCTCCCAGGCCATCTCAGGATATGAGACGCCCATTTCCTCACTGGCAGGAAAGATCCGCTGACGGTTCGACCCATCGCGGTCCATCACGTAGATATCATAGGTGCTGGTCTGGCTGACGTAGGGGCTGCGAGCGCGGCCAAAAGCGATGTGCTCACCCTGTGGTGAGTAGCTCGGTGCGGCCCACATGCCGGCTTCGCTGGCAAGCTCCGCAGTGATCGTTCCATCCGCGCTCAAAGCCCACACATCGAAGACGGGGCTGTCCTCCGGTGTTTCACCTGTGGGGGCTGGTCCATGGAGCGTAGTGACGATGAACTCTCCCTCGGGTGACCACTCCGCGCTGGGCACCCACGCCCAAGGACCGTAGGTCCGGTATGGAGGGAAGTGAGCCAGTCGCATCTGCTCCCCGTCGTAAGCTCGGACGACGCCGACTGCGTTGGCTCGGGCGTAGGCCAGGCGTTGTCCCTCGGGGGACCAGGTGTAAATCGTACCCCACCAGCCATAGCTCCGCCCATCGGAGGGATCGAGCACCTGCCGCTCGCTGACCAACTCGCCGGTGCTTGGTCGGGGACGGGCGATCCATAGGTCATTCGTGGCTTGCCAACCGGGGTTCCCATCAGCCGGCGTGGCCGTTGTGAAGGCGATCCGACAGCCACTTCCGGTGGGCGTCACTTCACAATCGGGCTCCCACTCTGCCCGAAGTACGTTGTTAACCTCCAACCGGACCGGCTCGGTGTCAACAGTCGTGGTATCTAGGAGCCACAGGGTATTGACAGGTGAGCTTCGCTTAGTCTCGGTTGCTGCCCGTGTAAAGAGGAGATGCGATCCATCGGGAGAAAGAGCAAAGGCTCGGCCGTCCAGATCTCCCTCATAGGTGAGTCGTCGCTGATTGGGACTTCTCCTGCGCATCACCCACGCATTATGATTGGCGATGTAAGCGACAGTGCCGGTGATAGAAACAGGATTCTGCTCTGCTTGAGTTCCAACCAGAATAACCTCGGTGCGTGGTTCACGGACAGTGACCCGTCGTGCAAGGCGTCGGTCAACCTCAATGCCATCCTCAAGGGTGATGCGGTAAGTCAGCTCCTCAATGCCGGTGACGCCGGGTTCGAGGAGCTGGGTATCGCCTTCCGGAACGGACGTGTCATGTACGATGCGGCGGTCGAAGGGGATTTCTCGCTGCTCCTTCTCGGTCCGCGTCTCAACGCGGACAACACGGATCGTCATGCCGGCTGTGACAAGTGTTGGCTCTGCTGGCGTGACGCGGTCCTCTGCGCCGAGGGAGATCCCTGCTTCGGTCAGGAAGTCGCGAACAGTGAGCGCTTCGGTAGCGATCTCTTGCCTTCTGCCGTCAGTGATCAGGGTGACCGTCCGGGCGTCAGTGGAAGGAGTACACGCCACGAAGCCGATGAGCACCAGGAGAGCAATCCAGCGATTCCTCATACACAAAATTATACCATCCCGTGCACAGCGGGGCAACGGCAGAAGGGT
>CAZQXX010000080.1:0-13140 GCA_964597105.1 uncultured Anaerolineales bacterium | reverse complement strand
GCTTATGGTGTTCGTACTCCAAGACCCGATACAGCTCCCCGTCCATTGTAAACGTGACACCCTTGCGCAACTCGTTGACGTCAATCATAAATTCCTCCAAAAGATCGAATTCAGATCGGATTGCTGATGACCACACAACATCCTGACCTGGGTCGCACCCGCGGAGCCTCCATTGCCCCATCATCAACTCAAATGGCAGGAGGGGAAAACCGCCAGTGTACCGCCGGTGATCTTCGCGCAGACGGCTGCGCCGTCAAGGTTGTGTGCCAAAGCAACGACGACCGTGATTATACCTTGCCTTCCAGCGTCGTCAATCACAAGGACCGGCCGGACGCGCGCGAGGAACTGACTGGCGAAACCCACCAGGCCGCATATAATGGGATCACGACGACCAACTAACGAGAGGACTCCGTGCGACTGGCGCTGACCGGCGCGTCAGGTTTGCTCGCATTGGGGCCGGATAGAGCATTCGTTCAGCGTTTAGTGATCTTGAAGGAGAGACCTGTGCCCAGCTATCAACGACCGCCCGGAACCCTGGATATCCTCCCAGAAGACCAGCCCTACTGGGACCGCGTCCGAAGTCTGGCAAAGCGCTTAGCAGCGCTGGCTGGCTTCGAGCGGATCGACACACCGATCTTCGAGGCGACAGAGGTATTCGCCAGAGGTATCGGTCAGGGCACGGATGTGGTCGACAAGGAGATGTACAGCTTCGTCGACAAAGGAGGCCGTGACCTCACCCTGCGACCGGAATTTACCGCGGGTGTGGTCCGAGCCTACATTGAGAACGGGCTCTATGTGGAGGTCAAGCCTCAGAAGCTCTATTCGATCGGCCCTACCTTTCGTTACGACCGCCCGCAGGCCGGGCGCTATCGCCAGTTCACTCAATTCAACGCTGAGATACTGGGCGAGCAAGACCCGTTGGCCGATCTGGAGATCATGACAATGGTCTGGGATCTCTACGCGGGGCTTGGTTTCCGCGATCTGGAGTTCCAGCTGAACTCCACCGGGTGCCCCAAGTGCCGCCCGGCATATGTGGAGGCCCTGAAGGCATACTACAGAGAACACAATGACGAGATCTGCGAGGACTGTCAGCGACGGTTGGAGCGGAGCCCGCTGCGGGTGCTCGACTGCAAGGCGGAGCAGTGTCAGCCGATCCTCGACCAAGCACCGCGGATTCTGGACTATCTGGGAGAGGAATGCGCCGAACACTTCGCCAGCTTGCGGGAGTATCTGAAACTCCTTGACCGACGCTACGTGCTCAACCATCGTCTGGTGCGGGGTCTTGACTACTATACGAAAACGGTGTTTGAGGTCTGGGCATCCGGGATCGGCGCACAAAGCGCCCTCTGTGGTGGTGGACGATACGACGGCTTAGCGGAGCTGCTGGGAGGACCGGAGACTCCGGGTGTCGGCGTGGGCGTGGGATTGGAACGTATTATCATCATGATGAAGGAGCTAGGCGTGGAGCCCCCTGCTCCACAGACACCTGAGATATTCCTCGCTTATCTAGGCCAGGAGCCGAGGAATCGGTGTCTGGAGTTGATGGACCAACTGCGTCGAGCGGATGTGGGCGTCTACGTCGCTATGGGGCGAGGGCGTGGTTTGAGAAGCCAGCTCCGAGAAGCTGACAAACGCGGGGTGCGCTACACGGTCATCCTCGGAGAAAACGAACTGGAGAGCGGAACGGCGTCGGTGCGAGACATGGCATCGGGAGACCAGGTCGACGTAGGCCTCGATCTTCTGGTGACCTGGCTGCGGGAACGCGTTTGAGGCCCCATCATCTCAATTGAAGATAAGGCCCCGCCCGAGCATTCAAGCCTGGGCGGGGCCTTTCGCTACGAGTTCCTTTATAGACGCCGTCTAGGTCGAATCTCCTCCCACTCCAGCTGCGCGCTACGAATCTTTCAACAGCCGCTGCAGTTCAACAGATCTAGAACTGACGCCATAGATCTTCGACGTTGAGTTGAGATACGATCTCCTCCTGCCTATCGAGCAGCTCACGATAGCTCTCCCGAACCGCGCTGGCCATCGCATCCGCCTCTTCAGGATAGCGGACGGTGAATGCTGCTGCAATCACGACGATCATCGCGGCCAACCCTGTGAACGAAGGGACGCCTGCCTGGGTGGGGCCGGGACAGATGATAGAGGTGTCCGCCTCCAAAGCCGCCGATGACACGGGGGAGGCGCTGAGAACGAAGGTGGTAGCCTGATGCTCGCGGGCGAAACTGATCACGTTGGCGGTATCCAGATCCATGCCCGTGAGGGAGAATCCAATGACCACCTCGTTTCCGTCGATCTCTTTAAGGTTTGTCGCGGCCGCCAATGGATCAGCCGGGATGGCGACAGCTGGCAATCCGAGCGCCCGCAGCGTCTCAGCGCAGAGTCCCGCCAGATATCCGCACTGGCCCTGCCCCACGACCCAAATTCGATCAGCATCAAGGAGTGTGACCAGTAGAGAATCGACCTCTTCCGTCAATCGGTCTTGAACCAGCTCGAGGTTGTGCTTCTCGTTGACGAGCAAACCGCGAAACAGGCCCAGGTCCTCCGGGGCATCCAGGTCGGCTGTGTAGGATGCCTTCAGATCCGCCCGCACGACCTCTTGTATCTCCTTGCTCAACTCGCGAAACCCGCTGTACCCGAGTTCCTGAGCAAAACGGACGACGGTGGCAGCGTCGACCTCCAGACGATCAGCAAGCTCAGTGGCGGTCATAAAAGCAGCGTCGAGCTCATTGGTTTGTATAAAGTCAGCAAGCTTACGGAAACTCGGCGTCAATTCATCGTGCTTCTGTTGTATCTTCTCGCGGAACATCATCGCACCTCCCAACAGACTGTCTACCAGAGGGGCATCCAAGGATTGCCGGTGCTCTGAGCGTATATGTCAACGTGATTGCGCCTCCGGTGAAAGGAATTCGCCGTTGAACACCCCTTACAGATTGCATCCATTCTACCACTCGCACGATTACATTGCAAACGCAAGCACACGCGTACCCTGCAAAGAAAGAGGACATCGTCAAACAGGCTGATGCGGGGCCCACATTCATTTGCTTTACCAGATAGTTATGCTACAATCTACATTCGCAAGGAGGCGGGATCTACCCACCCGCCAGAGGACGGCAACTCGTTCCTCAAGTTTTGGCCATCTGACTGGTAGCGTGGTCAGGATTGGGCAGCCTAGATTGGACCGAGAAGACGAAGAATGCGCATCCAGGTTGAACTCTTTGGACTCTCCAGACTCATCGCAGGGGAGAAAGAGATAACACTGACTCTCGAAGAAGACGCAACCTTCCGAGACGTCGTCCGAGCATTGGTCAAGAAGTACCCCGATATGGTCGGGGATGTCGTACAGGCCGATGGCGAGACGATGCAATCCCCGAATATCCTCAACCTTGATGGAAGACGCATGATCCAGCCCCACCACATGGACGAACGGCTTGGTGACGGTGACCGAATCATACTGATGTCTATGTCAGCAGGAGGTTAAGTGATGCAAGGCTACAGCGGCAGAGTTCTGCACATCGATTTGACCGACCGGAAGACGTGGGTCGAATCGAAACCGGAGGAGTGGTACAAGACGTACATAGGCGGGGTCTCTATGGCATCCCGTCTCTGCTGGGAGAACATCGAGTCAGGCTGCGATGCACTGGCGCCCGGCAATCCTATCTGCATCGCGAACGGGCTTTTTGCGGGAACCCCTGTGCCGGTGGGCGGGAAATACGGCATGGCGTCCAAATCGCCACTGACCGGTTTCATCGGCGATAGCCTATCGAGCAGCTGGTTCACGGTGGCGCTCAAGCGAGCGCGATGGGACGCGATCGTCGTCCACGGGGCCAGCGAGGACTGGGTGCGCGTCCTGATCGACGATGACAAGATCGAGTTCCGCGACGCCTCTGATCTGGTCGGCCTCACCACCACGGAGACGGAGGACGCGATCCGCGATGAGATGGGCGATGACCAGGTACGTTCAGCTGTTATCGGGCCCGCCGGCGAGAATCTATCACGGATCGCTAACGTGAGCAATGACGGCCGGAAGGCGGGCCGCACGGGCCACGGCGCGGTATGGGGGTCGAAGAAGCTTAAGGCCCTGTCGGTGCGCGGCACGAATGGCGTCGAGGTAGCCGATCCGGAGAAGCTGCTGGAGCTCTCGTACGACATCCTCCAGGCTGCCCAGGGCCCTCACACGCAGAAGTACCGCATCCTGGGCACCTCCTCAAACGTGCTCAACATGAACAAGTTGGGGCTACTGCCGACCGAGAACTATAGAGAAGGCGTGTTCGAGGATGCCGAGCTGGTCAGCGGCGAGTACCTGCACGAGCACTATAAGGCGAAGACCATCGCTTGCGCGCAATGCCCGATCGCCTGCGAGCAGGTGGGATACGTGAAGGAAGGCCCTTATGGAGAGGCAATGGGGCACGTCGAGTACGAGTCCCTCTTTGCCCTTTCATCGAACTGTGGCGTAAACGACATGGAGGCCTCGATCAAGGCCATCGCCAACTGCAACGAGATGGGAATGGACACGATGAGCACGGGTGTGACCATCAGCTGGGCGATGGAATGTTACAATCGAGGCATCTTCACAGAGGAAGACTTCCAATGCGAGCGGTACCCGGAAGGCTTTGAAGCCGACTTCGGGGATGGTATGGCGATGGTGAGACTGACAGAGATGATCGCCCATCGCGACGGATATATGGGTGATCTGCTGGCTGAGGGGACGAGACGGGCCAGCGCCCGGCTGGACGAAGAACGAGGCACCGAGAGCTACAAGTGGGCCATGAACATCAAAGGTCTGGAGACGCCGGGCTACGACGCACGGGCGCTCAAGACATTCTCCGTGGGCCTGGCAGTCGGCACCCGTGGTGGCTGTCACAACCGCTCGGCGGCGTACGATCCCGACATTAAGGGCCAGGTGGACCGCTTCACCGTCGATGACACCCGAGGAGAGCTAGCAAAGAGCACGGAGGAGTACGCGGCGGTGTACGATACACTCCCGCTGTGCAAGTTCATCCGTCGCTGCTTCACGGGGAAAGCCGATAGGGCAGGCGCCTGGCCAGCCATTGCCAAGCTGATCAACGCCACGACGGGCTGGGACTTCGACTACGACCGGGTAGACTTGATCGGCGAGCGGGCGCACACAATGAAGAAGGCCTTCAACATCCGCGAAGGCTGGACGCGAGAGGATGACCACCTCCCCTATCGCTGGCACCATGAGCCGATGACCAAGGGGGCATCCGCCGGGCACTTCGTGACCGAGGAGGAATTGGAGTACCTCAAGGACCTCTACTACGAGGCCAAAGGATGGACCGAGGAGGGTTTGATCCCCAAGGAGAAGTTAGTCGAACTGGGGATGGAAGACGTCGCAGAAGAGATCGGTGTATAGGAGATAGCAATGCCTCTTCCTTCAACTTCAAAGTATCAGTACATAGCGTGTGATCCCGAGAAGTGCGTGGGGTGCCAGATATGCGAGTATGTCTGCTCCCACAACAAGACGGGTGAGTTCAATACCTTCCGCAGCCGCATTCGCACCATACGGGAGCACAAGATCCTGATGACGGCGGTGGCCTGTCGAACGTGTGAGGACGCGCCATGCGTGATCGCGTGTCCTCGAGACGCACTCTCTCAGGACCCAGACACCGGTGTGATCCGCGTGGACGCGGGGCGGTGTGACGGATGTGCCTGGTGCATCGAGGCCTGCGACTTCGGGGCAATCTCCATCAATCCGCGTACCAAGTTGGCTGAGATCTGCGACCTGTGCGAGGACGAAGAGGACGGCCCACAGTGCGTGAAGTGGTGTCCGAAGGAGGCGCTCGAGCTGACAAGCCCCGATCGAAGGGCGCAGCGGACACGGCGAAAGCGCGCGATTGAGGAAGTGCTGAGACGGTAAGCGACCGACGCCTCTGGCGCTCTTGGGATGGAAACCCGCAATCAGGCGCGGCTGTGTCACTGGTAGAGAGGCTTATGCCGCTCCGGTGATGCGTCCGCGTCTGATCGTGCCCATGTCAACTTGCACCGAGATCAAGAGGTCAGTTAGAACACCTAGGCGTGCCAGCGCTGTAGCGTCGGCCACGATACGTTCCTTTTGGGAGGAGCAATATGGCAGGAGATAATGGAAACGAAGCAGTGCGCACCGGTGTGTACGTGTGCCACTGTGGTAGCAACATCGCGGGAGTTATCGACCCGAAGGCGGTGGTAGAATACGCAGCAAGCCTTCCAGGTGTGGTACGGGCGGTCGACACGGCCTATGCCTGCGCGGACAGCGGCCAGAGCCTGATCAGAGAAGAGATCGAGAAGTACAATTTGAACCGGGTTGTGGTCTCGGCATGCTCTGTGCGGATGCACGAGCCGACCTTCCGGGCGGTAGTCGCCGAGGCTGGCCTCAACCCATTCTTAATGGAAATGGCCAACATCCGCGAGCAGTGCACGTGGGCCCACGGTCACGATGAGGAAGGAGCCCTGGAAAAGGCGAAGAGCCTGACAGCGGCTGCCGTGGCTAAGGCCCGCTTCCTCACCCCGCTTGACATGATCAAGGTGCCCGTGACCGAGCGGGCGATGGTCATTGGCGGTGGCGTGGCAGGCATCAGCGCTGCCCTGGATCTGGCCGATCAGGGTATTGAGACGATCCTAGTCGAAAGAGAGCCGACCATCGGGGGAGTGATGGCGCAGTTGAACAAGACCTTCCCCACGATGGACTGTAGCATCTGAATACTCGCTCCCAAGATGGTTGACGCGTCGCGTCACCCGAAGGTAGATGTAAGAACGTACACAGAGGTCGAGCGAGTAGAAGGATACGTCGGCAACTTCAAAGTCCAACTGCGCGAGAAGTCGCGCTACGTCTACGAGGACCGCTGCAACGGTTGTGGCGAATGCGCAGAGGTCTGCCCAATTGAGGTCCCCAACTACTTCGAGCTTAGCCTGGCCCCCCGCAGAGCGATCGACGTACCGATGAGCCAGTCGGTACCTCTCGTCTACAACGTTGACATGGACTCCTGCATCGAATGCTACAAGTGCGTTGAGGCCTGCGGCGAGCTGGACGCCATTGATTTCGGCATGGACGATAACCTGGTATGGGAGGACATCGGCGCGATCGTGGTGGCCACGGGCTTCGACCACTTCGATCCCACCGCCATGTCGGAGTACGGCTACGGGCGGTTCCCCAACGTCATCACGGCTATTGAGATGGAGCGGCTGAACAACTCAGCGGGACCCACAGGTGGGAACGTGATGCGCCCCAGCGACGGGGAGACGCCGGAGAGCTTGGCCATCATCAACTGCGTGGGCTCGCGTGACAAGCGATTCAATCCATCGTGCTCCAACTTCTGCTGCATGTACGCGATCAAGAACGCAGTTCTGCTGAAGCAGACCTACCCTGATATAGACCTGAGTGTCTACTACATGGACATCCGCACCCCATCGAAGGGGTACGAGGAGTTCTACAACCGCGCGCGAGAGATGGACATCCGGTTCATCCAGGGCCGTCCGGGCCTGATCACCGAGGACCCAGACACTCACAACTTGTTCGTCCATTCCGAGGACAGAGACCTGGGCCAGGTCACCGAACGCGAGTACGACATGGTCATGCTGAATCAGGCCGCCATCCCACAGCCAGACGTGAACACGGTTAGCTCCGTCTTGAATATCACTCAGAGCCCCGGGGGATGGTTCATGGAGTACCACCCCAAGCTACGGCCCCTGGACACTCCGACCGATGGCGTGTTCCTGGCCGGCGCCTGTCAGGGCCCGAAGGATATCCCATCCAGCGTCGCCCAGGGATCAGGAGCCGCTGCCCGAGCTGGTCGGGTGGTCCACGCCGATGAGTGGGAGATCGAGCCGGTGGTCGCCGTCGTCTGGGAGGACCGCTGCATCAGCGCCCAGGGGAAGCGGTGCGGTATCTGCGCCAGAGCCTGCCCGTATGGGGCGATAGAGTACGAGGAGGGAAAGGCACCGGACATCGTCACGGCCAAGTGTCACGGATGTGGCGGTTGCGTGGCCGAGTGCCCCCACAACGCGATCACCCAATTGCACTTCACAGACGCCCAGATCCTGGCGCAGCTTCAGACCCTGCTGGCCCATAAGCCGGAGGAGAAGATCCTGGCCTTCCGGTGTCACTGGTGCTCCTACGGGGGCGCGGACCTGGCGGGCGTCAGTCACTTCGAGTATTCATCCAACGAACGCGGCATACGTGTGATGTGCTCTGCTCGGATGGACGCCGATTTCATCTACGAGGCCTTCCGGCTGGGAGCGGGGGCGGTGCTCTTCTCTGGCTGCCATCCTCAGGACTGTCACTACATCACCGGTCAGCGTGTCGGCGCTGACCGAGCTGAGAAGCTCCTGAAGCGTTTTGAGAGGATGGGCATGACCCCCGGACGGTTCCGCGTCGAATGGATCAGCGCGGCCGAAGGTGAGAAGTACGCCCGGGTCGTCAACGAGATGCAGGAGGTGCTCGATTCTCTCTCCAGGGAAGAGCTGCTGGAGGAAATCGAGGAGCTGCGGCCCGACATGGCCAGAAGAGCCCGCCGCATGCGCGAGGTGCCCCAGATGGAGGAGGCATCCGACTTTGCGGATCGGGTGGGAAAGGCAAGAAGAACGAAGGAGCCAGAACCGGCTTAGGACCCCCAAGACTATCACGGGTCGAACATTTCTATGTCGTGGTCGTGCTTAGACGACGGTAGGAGAATGGTTAATGGCAGTTCATAGTGCTCAAGCTCAAACCTTCGCTGACGAGGTCCGGGCCATCCCTGGCGGGGAGCATCTGGAGATGTGCTATTCATGCGGGACGTGCGTCAGCAAATGCATGATCCAGCAGAAAGCGGAACCAGAATACAACCCCCGGCGCCTGCTGCGTATGGTGATAATGGACATGCGAGAGGAGGCCTTCGAAAGCCCGACGACGTGGCTCTGCTCGGCGTGCGATCTGTGTTACCCCGCCTGTCCGCAGGAGATCCACATCTCAGGCGTGATTGGAGCGGTCAAACAGCTAGCCGTCGAGGCCGGCTACGAGTCCCCGCTGGAGGCCGTCTCGACAGACGAGTCGCTGTGCTCCGGCTGCGGCATCTGCGTCATGAGTTGTCCCTACGAGGCTCCCCATCTGGTGGAGAAAGAGATCGACGGTGTGATGGACCGGGTCTCGGAGGTAGACGCAAATGCTTGCATGGGATGCGGAATATGCGTCGCCGCGTGCCCAATGGGAGCTATCGCTCGACCAGGGGTCAGCAATGAAGAGGTCAAGGCCCAGATCGACATTCCCAGGATGAATGGGGCGCCCCGGATGGCGGTGTTCGTCTGTGACTGGTCGCTGCGGGCGGACGCAGACGTGACCCTGCTGGAGAGTTATCCCGAGAACGTGCGTGTGATCCACATCCCTTGCACGGGACGCATCGATCCAGAAATGGCGCTCCTGGCACTCCGCTCGGACATTGACGGTGTGCTCGTGTGTGGCTGTGCGCCCGGCGAATGCCATTACAAGCGGGGCACGGTTGTCAGCAGCTGCAAGATCGGGCTGTTGAACCGGGTATTGGACCAGATGCACCTAGGCGATGGTCGCGTGCGCTTCGTTCAGATCGGCACACAGGACCGAGGTCGAATCCGAAGTGAGGTGGACAGCATGCTAGAGCATCTGGCAGCCGAGAAGGAGGCACGGTAATGGCAAACTCTAAGCCGAAGCTCGCGTTCTACTGGGCAGCCAGTTGCGGGGGGTGCGAGATCACCATCACCGAGCTAGGGATGCGGCTCGTAGCGGTGGGCGAGAAGGTGGACATCGTTTTCTGGCCCTGCCTGATGGACTTCAAGTACAGCGACGTGAAGGCGCTGGAGGATGGCGAGATCGACGTATGCTTCTTCAACGGAGCGATCCGCTCCAGCGAGAACGAGCACATCGCTAAGCTGCTACGGAAGAAGTCGAAGTTGCTCGTCTCTTTCGGATCCTGTTCACACACCGGGGGCATTCCGGGCCTGGCGAACTTCTATGACGCTGAATCGATCCTGACGCGGGTCTATGACACCGCTCCCTCACTGGACGGCTCAGGCGGTACCCGCCCTGCTCCGCTGGTCGAGGTGACCGAGGGCACGATCGAGATCCCAACGTTTTACGACCGTGTTCTGACCCTGGCGCAGACGGTGGACGTCGACTACTTCATGCCCGGCTGCCCGCCGGTGGTCGATCAAGTGTGGAACGTCTTCCAGACCATTCTCCACGGCGATCTGCCGGCCGTGGGGTCGACTATCGGAGTGGACTCGAAGACTAACTGCGATGTCTGCCCGCGGAAGAAGGGAGAGGGTGGCTTCCGGGTCAAGGAGTGGAAGCGTCCCCACGAGGTGGATCTCGATCCTGAGCTGTGTTTCCTGGCCCAGGGTGTGATCTGCTGTGGGCCAGCCACCCGAGCCGGGTGCGGCCTGCCCTGCATCAATGGCAATATGCCGTGTCGGGGCTGCTATGGGCCGCCAGAAGGGGTGGTCGACCAGGGAGCGAAGCTGCTCAGCGCCATCGGCGCCCTGATCGACACGGATGAGCCGGAAGCGGTGCAGGCGATTATGGACACGATCATCGATCCGGCTGGACTCAGCTATCGGTTCGGATTGGCTAACTCTCTCATGGGCGAGTTGAAGTACGGAGAGAGCTTTCAAGAGGGTGAATCATGACCCAGAAAATCAGCATCGATCCAATTACCCGGCTGGAGGGGCACGGTCGCATTGACCTGTTCCTGAACGAGGACGGAGGATTGGCGAACGCCTATCTCGTAGTCCCCGAACTGCGCGGGTTCGAGAAGTTCTGCGAGGGTCGGCCGGTCGAGGAGATGCCACGCATCACACAGCGCATCTGCGGGGTGTGCCCACTGGCGCATCACATGGCGGCAGCCAAAGCGGGTGACGCAGTGTACCACGTCGATCCTCCATCAGCGGCGAAGAAGCTGCGTGAGATGCTCTACGCGTCCTTCTTCGTGGCTGACCACGCCACGCATTTCTACGCTCTCGCGGCCCCGGACTTCGTCGTCGGACCAGAAGCACCGAAGGCTCAGCGGAACCTGCTGGGAGTGATAAAGAAGGTCGGCCAGGAGACCGGAGCGCGCGTGGTTCAGCTATTACAGGAGAACCACGAGATCGCGGCTATCGTCGCAGGCCGGTACATTCACTCGGTGAGCTGCGTGATTGGGGGCATGAGCAAACCGATCACGGAAGAGGAGCGGAAGCGGATTGTCGAAATCGCCGAACGGTCGGTGGAGACGGCGGAGTTCTCTCTTCAGCTATTCGATGACGTGGTGCTGCAAAACCAGGGCTACGTCGATATGATCCTGAGCGACGCATTCGCGCACGAGACCTACTATATGGGTCTCGTGGACGAGGAGAATCGGATCAACTTCTACGACGGACAAGTGCGTGTGGTCGGTCCGGACGGTCAAGAGTTGCTGAAGTACAGTCCGGACGAATACCTGGACGTGGTCGCGGAGCACGTAGAGCCGTGGACCTACCTGAAGTTCCCGTACCTCAAACAGGTGGGGTGGAAGGGATTCGTCGATGGTCCTGACAGTGGGGTCTATCGCGCGACGCCGCTCAGCCGGCTGAATGCTGCCGACGGCATGGCAACCCCGAAAGCCCAGGCCGAGTACGAGCGCTTCTACGATACACTTGGTGGCAAACCGGTCCACGCCACACTGGCCACGCACTGGGCACGGTTGATCGAGCTGCTGTACGCTGCGGAGCGAACGCTGGAGTTGGCGCACGATCCAGAGATCACCAGTGACGAGATTCGAACGATCCCCACAGAGACCCCGGATGAGGGCGTGGGCATCGTCGAGGCGCCCAGAGGCACGCTGACGCACCATTACGTGACCGATGAGAACGGACTGCTTAGGCGGGTGAACCTGATCGTCGGCACGACAAACAACTACGCAGCTATCAGTATGTCGATCAAGAAAGCAGCCAAGGATCTGGTGCAAGCGGGTCGGGTGGTGGATGATGGGGTGCTGAATAAGATCGAGATGGCCTTCCGGGCCTACGATCCGTGCCTCGGCTGTGCGACCCACACGTTGCCGGGAGATATGCCGATGATCGTGCGGGTCTACGACCACGAACAGGAACTGGTACAGGAGATTCGTCGGGACTAGGAGAAGGTATGGCTAGACGAGGCATAACGAAGAAGAAGACCAGCGAGCATCAGATCACGCTGGAACGCGGCATGGTGACACGTCACTATGTGATGACGTGGGATCTAGAGCGGTGTGTGGGTTGTCAACTGGGGCCGTTGGCTTGCCCCAAGGATGCCGTGACTCACGTGGCCGGGGAGGTTGATGACGGGCGACTGGCAGCGAAGCCAGCCGTCGACATCGATGAGAATGCGTGTGTCCTCTGCGGCATCTGCGAGGTGATCTGTCCCACAAATGCCATTACGCTGACCATCAATGGAGAGCGCGAGAATCCGGTGCTGGTTCACGAGGCATTCCCGGAACTGATTCAAGCGACGAAGTTCCAGAAAGAGGAGTTCGACTGGAGCAGGAAGGACTTCGTCATTGACAACTGCCCCACGGACGTGATCAGCTTCGACGAGCAGACAGAGACGCTGGTGGTCGACCAAGAGCACTGCATCCGCTGCCGCCAATGCGAGGTCGCCAGCGAGGGAGCCTTCCAGGTCACGCAGCCGTGGCAGGGGAAAGTGGAGTTGTACCGCGACCGATGCGTAGAAGGGTGTCTCGCCTGCGCGGACATCTGCCCGACCCGGGCGTTGCACATCGACGAAGACAGCGGAGACCTCGTGCTGGCCGATTACTACTGCATCAAGTGCGGGGCCTGCATGCAAGTGTGCCCCATCAAACCGGAGTACGAGGACGTCGAGGTAACGGTCGAATCGCAGGGCGTGACCAAGACAGTGACTCATCGTCAGGTCACCAATCGGGACGAGCTCCCGGTGTGGATCGAGCGGTGGCGTGTGCGGCATCTCCCAGTGCAGAGCGCGACGTGGATCGAGGCTCTGACGAAGATGGCGGATGACAAGGCCGGGATGGCCGAGGTCGACAGGAAGCGGGCACTGCGACGGCGCGACCTGCTGAAGGCGCTGGCCGGGGCGCGGGCGTTCCTGGACATGGAGGAGTAGTCGGAAGCCGGACCCAACGAGACGGACGACCGCGAGAACGCAGGGGGCTGCCAGAGGCCAGGAAA
>CAZQXX010000079.1:0-13209 GCA_964597105.1 uncultured Anaerolineales bacterium | reverse complement strand
ACCGTCACCACGCCGTCCTTCCCCACCCGGTCCATGACATCGGCGATCAACTCGCCAATCTCGCGGTCCTGGGCCGAGATGGCCGCGACGTTCGCAATCTCGTCCTTCGTCGACAGCTCGATCGCCTCGTCGCCGAGGGCCTCCACGACCGCCTCCGCCCCGGCTAGGATGCCGCGCTTTAGCAGCATCGGATTGGCGCCGGCAGCCACGTTCTTCATGCCCTCGGTGATGATCGCGTGCGCGAGGAGTGTCGCCGTCGTCGTGCCGTCGCCGGCGATGTCGTTCGTCTTGGTCGCCGCCTCCTTCAACAGTTGCGCTCCCATGTTCGCGAAGGGATCCTTCAGCTCGATCTCCTTCGCCACCGTCACCCCGTCGTGTGTGATGGTCGGCGCCCCCCACTTCTTGTCGAGCGCCACGTTCCGCCCCTTGGGGCCGAGCGTCGTCACCACGGCGTTCGCCACCATGTCGATCCCGCTCTTGAGCGAGGCGCGCGCCTCTTCACTGAACGCTAGTTGTTTCGCCATGTTTCTCTCTCCTGTGTGACTAGGCTAAGATAGCCAGGACGTCGCTCTCCTTCATCAGCAGGACGTCCTTGCCGGCTTCGGTCTTGAAGGGCGTGCCGGCGTACTTCGCGAAAACGACGGTATCCCCAACGGCGATGTCCATCGGGATGCGATTGCCCGCCTCGTCGCGAGCGCCCGGTCCGACGGCCAGGACCTTCCCCTGTTGGGGCTTCTCCTTTGCCGTGTCAGGAAGCACCAGCTCGCCGCCGGCGAAGGTCTCCACGTCCTTCTCCAGCGGCTCCACAACGAGACGATCAGCGAGTGGTCTTAGGTCAGTCATTGTTGCTCACCTCCATGTTGATCCTGTTTGTCTCCATGTACACGATATGAAACCATCAAGAAACTGATTGGGACGCCAGTCGGGGAGCTCATGTCACCCCTCCGTCGTCCCTGCAAACTCCGACGCTGCTCTGTCTGCACCACTGGATCCAGGGGATGAGCAGGGATTTGCCAGTCCCTGAAAGGAACTGAGCCTATGATCTGGCGCGCTCACCGCCTGGTCAGTCTCCTTATACCGTCTCCAGGGGATAGGCCGCTCGAGTGACAGCACGGAGCAGCCCCGGCCCTCGGGCAGATGGACTATACCACCTCAGCAGCGCGAGCGCATCGGTCAAAAGTCCGATATCCCCTCGAACAAAAGTCGGATATCACAGAACCCAGAACTCAAGCACCCGACTGGCTCCGGGAGAATCAGACGGGCAAGACACCCGTCCTGCGACGGAGTGCGGTGACGCAGCTGGTTCTCATCCACGGAAAAAGGGACCACCGCGGGGGTGGTCCCTCATAGACAAGATGACAAACCCGGTCAGAACAAGCGACGGAGAAGACTCAGTGCTCGTCCAGGGAGGCGAACCCTTTCCGCAGCGCATAGAGAGCCGCCTGGGTGCGGTTGGCGAGATGGAGCTTGCTCAGGATGTTGCTCACGTGGGTGCGCACGGTGCGCTCGCTGACGAACAGCTGATCGGCAATCTCCTGGTTCGTGAACCCCTGCGCCACCAGCGTGAGTACCTCCACCTCCCGCTCGGTAAGGGGTTCCTCCGCCGGCGGCAGATCCGACCCGCGCTGGATCTCGCGCATCAGCTTGCGCGCGATGGTAGGGTGCATCGACGGCTGGCCCTGATGGATGTCGCGGATCGCCTGGAGAAGCTCTCGCGGGGACGAATCCTTCAACAGGTAGCCCAGGGCCCCGGCCTTGATGGCGGGGAAGACCTTATCATCCTCGGCGAAGCTGGTCAGCACGAGGATGCGCGCCCTCGGGTTCCGCTCCTTGATCTCCCGAATCGCATCCAGCCCGCCCATCCGCGGCATCACCAGATCCAAGAGGATCACGTCCGGCTCCAGAGCGGCCGACTTCTGCGCCGCCTCCAGCCCGTCGGCTGCCTCGCCGACCAATCTCATCCCCGGCTCCGTCTCGATAAGTGCACGCAGCCCCTCTCGCACCACGGCGTGATCGTCGGCGATGAGAATGCGAATCTCGCCACTCATTGAGGCACCTCCAAGCTCACCCTGACCATCGTCCCTTCACCTGGAGACGAGGAGAGACCAAAGGACGCTCCCAATCTTTCAGCGCGCTCCCGCATGTTGACCAATCCCATCCCCCCCTTGTCCCTCGCCTCCTCGGGATTGACCCCTCGCCCGTCGTCGCTGACCTCAAGGGTCACGCGCCCCCCGTCGGCCTGAATCCGCACCGTCACCGACGTAGGAGCCGCGTGCTTCAAGGCGTTGTTGAGCGCCTCCTGAGCGATACGATACAGCCCTTCCTCCACCTCTTCAGGCAGCTCGATCGAGCCCGGCGCCAGCAAGCGGGCGTCCACCCCGGCCCGCTTCTCGACCGCGTCCAGGCGCTGCTGGAGAGCACCGACCAGACCCTCTCTCTTGAGGACCAAGGGGCGCAGCTGGTAGACCAGGAGTCGCATCTCCCTGAGAGCCTGCTGCGCGATCTCCCCCAGCCGCCCCGTATACTCCCGAACCGGCTCCAGATCACCCGTCCCAACCAGGCGCTGGCTGGCTTCGGCGAGGAGCGTCAAGCTGTAGAGCGACTGGGTCACCGAGTCGTGGAGCTCCCGCGCCAGCCTCTCCCGTTCGGCCACCACCGCCACCTGGCTGGCCTGAGTGCGCAGCCGGGCGTTCTCAATCGCCAGCGCGGCCTGATCGCCGAAGGCGACGGCCAGCTGGATCTCCTCATCCGAGAAGGTTCGGGGCTCGCGGTAATAGACCCCCAGCGTGCCGTACATCTGATCCTTGATCACCAGCGGCACCCCGAGGTAGGCGCGATAGTGACCGGTGATGACGTCGAGCCATCTCCCAGCCCCAGCCCCGGAGGATACGTGAGACGAGAGATCGGCGATGGCGACGGGAGTGCGGCTGAAGAGGAGATCGCTCCCACGCCCCTCGGCTAACGAGAAGGTCTCCAGGGTGTCGAATGACTCTGGCAAGCCGTAGCTGGCTTCGACGGTCACACATCCTCGCTCCTGATCCAGGTGGTAGATGACCCCGCCGCTGGAGCCCAACAGATGGCTGGCCTCCGCCACGATGTAGCCCAGCACCTCCCCTCGCGGCCTGTCGGAGTTGAGGACGTTCAGAATGTCCCGCAGCCCCTCGGCCACGCGCCGGCGCTGCCGTAGCTCTTCCGTTCGCCTCTCGACTCGCTGCTCAAGTGTGCGACGCAGCAGCTCCCGATCTGTGGCATCGATGGTGACGTCGATGAACCCCACGATCTCGCCCTCCTCCTCGAGGGGAGCGAACACGACATCCCAGAAGGAAACGGTGCCGCCGCTCTCGGAGCGGAAGCCCTTCAGGCTCACCGTCTCTCCGGAGAGCACCCGGGCGAGCACGGGGCGGAACTGCGCCTCCATGCCCGGTGCCAGGTCGAACAAGCTCGCGCCGGCGACCACCTCAGAGGCCGGGGTATCGGTATAGCGCTCGATGAACTCGGCCCAGGTGGGGTTGTGGCGCTGCAGCCGAGCCTCTGTGTCGAAGATCGCGATCCCCATCGGCATGCGGTCAAACAGGATATTCAGCAGCGTCCGCTCGTAGCCGAGGAGAGACGCCTCCACGTCAGGGGTATCGAGAGCCCGATCCGCCCCCATAGCCGCCCGGGAGTGACTCGCCGACGATCTTCCGTCAGAACTGTGTTCTTGATGTCCCACGATCAGTGCCTCGACCCGGGGTCACAGGACAATCATCCGGGCGTGAAGAGAGACACGCTTTCCACATGGTACGTCTGGGGGAACATATCGACGGGATGCGTCTCCACCAGCCGGTAGCCGCCCTGGCGCAGGCGTTTGGCGTCGCGGGCCAGCGTGGCCGGATCACAGGAGACGTAGACGATCCGCCCCGGGCGGAGCTCGACCAGGCCGTCGAGGGCTGCCCGCTCCACGCCACCACGGGGCGGGTCGAGGACAGCCGCGTCGAGCGGGACGGTGATCTCCGGCAGCACGTCCTCCACGGCCCCCTCGACGATCTCCACGTTCCCGCGCTCCTCGGTGTTCACCAGTAAGTCATCGACGGCGGACGGCGACGACTCGACGCCGATGACCAGCTCGCCGTGCTCGGCCAGGTGCGTGGTGAAGAGCCCGACACCGCAGAATGCATCGAGCACCGTCTCGTCACCGGTCAGGTCGAGATAGGCCAGGACGAGGCGCACCAGCTCGCCGGCCTGAGCCGTATTGACCTGGAAGAACGAGGATGCCGAGATGCGGTAGGGATGCTCGGCGACCATCTCGGTGATGAAGTTGTTGCCGATCAGGTTGGCATATCCGCCCTCGCGAAGCAGCATGACGCACGAGACGACCTCGTCGGACTCGAGAGCCGGGGGCTTGTCCTCCTCCATCTCGAATCCGATGAGCCGGTCGCCGGTGGCAGTGCCCGCTCTGAGAACCAGCCGGATCAGCCCCTCGATGTCGAGATCGATCACGTCGTACAGCTCGGACAGCAAGGGGTGGAGGACCATGCAGAAGTCGATGGCGATGATGTCCGTGGCTGCCTCGCTGCCGGAGGCCCGCTGGAACCCGAGACCGCCGCCGGGAGCCGGGTGGAACTGGGCGTGATTCCGGTAGGTCCAGCCCGTCCGATCTGCCAGGGTCGGGTGTACGGGGGGCGCCTCGATATCCCCGATGCGCTCCAGTTGGTCGGTCAGGATGTCGGCTTTCAGCTCCAGCTGGGTGTCGTAGTCGATGTGCTGCCACTGGCAGCCGCCGCACTTGTCCTGTCCGAAGAAGGGGCACAGCGGATCGACCCGATGGGGCGACGGCTCCAGGACCTCCGCCAGGCGGGCGAAGGCGTAGTGCTCCCTGTCGTCGACGATCTCGGCTCGAACCGTCTCCCCGGGGATGGCGTAGGGGACGAAGATGACCTTCCCTTCGTGCCGGCCCAGGGCGTCGCCGCCGTGGGCCATAGTCGTCAGCTCAACCATCACAGTGTCCATACGATACCGGAAGTCCTTTCGATCGTCTCTCGATCGCTCCTCATCGAGCCGTCCCCCCGGACCGGGGGGACGGCTGCCGGTCGGGCAGCAGCCTCACCGCACCCCGTAGTTGACGGACGTCCGCTCCTCGTTCCGGTCCGTGGCAGGGGGAGGGGCCGGTGACAGGGCTGATATCCGGGCCCGCAACGCGGGCGTCATCTTGATCTCCGCCGCAGCGAGGGAGTCCTCCAGCTGGTCCACGTTGCGGGCGCCGATGATGGGAGCCGTCACTGCGGGATGGCTCCCCACCCAGGCCACGGCGAGGGCCACCGGGTTGAACCCGTTCTCCTCAGCGAACTCCGTGAAGCGCTCGGCGACCTGGTACATCCACTCGGCACCGTAACGGATCTGATAGATCTCATCCTCCACCAAGCGTCCAGACGGCGGTCGCCGACTGGCGCCGTACTTGCCGGTGAGCAGGCCGCCGCCCAGGGGGCTGTACGTGATGACCCCCAGGGTCTCGGCCTCCGCCATGGGGAGGATCTCGATCTCGGCCTGGCGCTTCACCAGGTTATACATCGGCTGGATACACCTGAACGGCGTCCACCCCTCCCGGAGAGAGATCCCCATCGCCCTGGCGACCTGCCACGCAGCGAAGTTGCTCGCCGCCGGGTAGAGGATTTTCCCCTGGCTGACCAGGTCGTCGAGGGTGCGCAGCGTCTCCTCCAGCGCGGTGTGCTCGTCGAAGTGGTGGATAAAGTAGATGTCGATATAGTCGGTGCCCAGGCGCCGAAGACTCGCCTCGAGGGAGGACTGAATGTGACGCCGCGAGGCGCCCGCCGCGTTGACGTGGTCCGCGGTGGGGAAATAGACCTTGCTGGTGATGACCACCTCGTCGCGACAGTCGGCGATCAGGCGCCCCAGAATCTCCTCGGAGCGGCCGTCCTGATAGACGTCGGCGCAATCGAAGGCGTTGATGCCCACCTCGCGACAGCGGTGGAACATAGCCGCCGCCGTCTCCTCGTCGGCCTCGCCTCCGAACAACCAGGTCCCCATGCACAGCTCCGAGATTTTGATCCCGGTGTCTCCCAAGAATCGATAGTCCATCAGACGCCTCCTCTCAATGACTCACCGCGCACCTCTTCGAGGGCTGCCTGCGCAGACTGCCACAGGAAGGACGCGTCCATGCCCAGCGCGATTAGCGAGAATCCCTGCTCGACGTAGTCCCTGGCCATCGCGACGTCGGGGGCGAAGATGCCCAGCGGAACACCGGCCGCCTGACAGGCACGCCGGACCTTTTCAACCGCCTCCAGCACCCGGGGATGATCCACTTCGCCGAGGACACCCAGACTGCCCGACAGATCGTAGGGGCCCACGAGCACGGCGTCGATCCCGGGCTCCGCCGCGATCGCGTCGATGTCCGCCACCGCACCAGCGTGCTCCGCCTGGATGACGATGACCAGCTCACGGTTTGCTGAGGCGACATAGTCCTGAAAACCCATCCCGTAGCCGTGGGCGCGGGAGACGCCGACGCTGCGCTGGCCCTCCGGTGGGTAAAGACTCCATTCCACGATCCGGCGGGCCTCAGCCGCCGAGCGGATCTGCGGGACGATGATGCCGTCGCATCCCGTGTCGAGGGCCTTCTTCACCCACACCTCTTCCTTATCCGGGATGCGGATGAGGCAGGGACAGCGCCCGCCAGCCGCCTGAATCAGGCTCTGGGCGTGGACGAAGCCCATCGGTGCGTGCTCGGTCTCGATCCACAGGTAGTCGAAGCCGACGCGTGCCATGATCTCGGCCACGTCGGGTGACGGTAGCGTGACCAGCGAGCCGATGAGAGTCTCTCCTTGCCTCAGTCGTGTCTTCAGATCCCCAACAGTGGTCGTCTCCATCGTGGCCAAACCCACCTCCTCCTCAATCGCCGCCGGGAGCGACCCTCGCCCCGTCCGCGGGCCAGCAAGACCTCGCCACTTGATTATAGCCCAGGGTCGAGGGCAATACAACCGTCGTGGTTCCTGGTCCGTCAACGGTCGACGTGCTCCTGCCCCCCCGGGGAAACAACTCAGCCAGCCTCTGGCTGCGGGGTCGGCTTGGTTATTTGGAATCAAGGTGCTATAATATTCTGACTGGACTGAGCCGTTTTCTCATAAGAAGGTGCAGAGACGTGACGACCTATCCCGCCGAAAGAAACCACGAGATTCGCGCGGAGGACCCTCATCACCGCTGGGACAAGTCAACCAAGCGGATTGTGGCCGTCGCCGGCATCCTCTTTCTGACTCTCGTGCTCTACCAGTTCCGCGGCCTTCTGCGCCCTCTGCTACTCGCAGGGCTGATCGCCTTCATCTTCATCCCGGTCATCGATTTCCTTGAGGATCGCATCGGGTTCCACCGGGGGATCGCCTCAGCCTTGGTGTTCCTTACCCTCCTCATTGCCATGCTGGCTATCCTGGCCGCACCCGTGACGGCGGTGCCGAGCATTCGGCGGGCGATCATGTCTGCACGAGTCGACCTGAGGCAGATCATCGATGAGATTGGCGCCTTCTTCAGCCGGGAGATAGAGATCGCCGGATACGAGTTTGATCTGAGCCTGGTGTCCCAGGAGTTGAGCAGCGCGCTCCGGAGACTGGTGGAGAACCTCGCCCAGGGGAGTCTGGACCTCGTTCTGAGCGTCGCCTCGGGCGCGTTCTGGATTGTCTTCGTCCTTGTGGTCAGCTTCTACCTCGTCAAGGACGCCCATCGCATCTCCAATCAGGCCGTTGGACTGGCCCCCCCGGGGTATCAGGGCGACGCGATGCGCCTCCATGATGAAATCGTGCAGGTGTGGAACGCCTTCTTGCGGGGCCAGCTGTTGCTCGGGTCGGTGATGGGAGGCGTCACGGCCATCGTCACCGCCGCCCTCGGGCTCCCCTACCCATGGGCTCTCGGGTTGTTCGCTGGTTTCATGGAGGTGATCCCCAATATCGGCCCGGTCCTCGCGGCCATCCCATCGGTCCTCCTGGCCCTGATTCAGGGCTCGGCCTTCATCCCTCTGGGAAACTTCTGGTTCGCCGTGCTCGTGGCCGGGACGTACGCCATGCTCCAACTGCTTGAGAACAACCTGCTGGGTCCGCGCATTCTCGGCCACACCCTGGAGCTCCATCCGCTGGCGGTGCTGATCGCCGTCCTCGCCGGCGGCCAGCTCGCCGGCATCCTGGGAATCCTCCTGGCCGCCCCGACCCTGGCGACCTTCCGGGTCCTGGGACGGTACGTCCTCTCCCGGCTCTACGACCGGGATCCTTTCGCCCAGTTCCCCGTAGAGGAGGAAGAGACAGAGTGGCCCACGCCCGCGGCCCTGAAGGAAGCGGGCGAGGCAGCGCTTGAACGGCTCCAGGAGAGAGTGAGAGAGGCCAGGGAGCAATATGCCGACGATTCGGATCCGACCAGCCCAAGCGAGTGACAGAGCCGACGTCGAGGCCATCTGCGCCGACATCTGGGACGAGTCGGATGACTACGTCCCCGAGATGTGGGATGAGTGGCTCGCCGATGGGAGTGGAAGACTCGTGGTCGCGGAGATGGCGAGCCGAATCTCCGGTCTGGCCAAGCTCACGCACCTCTCAGGCGATGAATGGTGGCTTGAGGGACTCCGGGTGCGACCAGAAGACCAGCGCCGCGGCGTGGCAAGCCAGCTACAGGCCCATCTGGTGGACGCCTTCCGCCGGACCGAAAGAGGCATACTCCGCTTCGCGACACACTCGGAGAACCATCCGGTCCATCGCCTCGCCGCTCGAGACGACTTCCGCCACGTCGCCACCTACCGGCTCTACGAAGCCCAACCGAGCGTCCCCGATCCCTTCCGGCTGCCGCGCTGCCTGAACCATGCGGACCTAGCCGCCGCCTGGGACCTCGTCGAGGGCTCGCCTCGCTACCGGGCAGCCGGGGGGCTGTACGAGACGTTTTGGGCCTGGGAGACGCTGACGCGCGAGCGCTTGGCGCAGCACGTCTCGCGCGGCGGCGTGTGGGGCCTCGACGGAGAGGGAGAGCTGGCAGCTGTGGCGGTGCTCTGCGAGACGGACAAAGACGACGCCATCGACCTCGGGTACGTGGACGGTCGCCGGGACGGGATGAGGACCCTCCTCCTTGGCATAATGGGACTGGCCGCACAGCAGGGCCTGGACAAGATGCGCTTCCGGGCGGTGGACGAACCGGAGCTGGTCGCCGCCGTCGAGAACGCCGGCTACGCCTCAGGCTGGGACCGGGACTTGTGGATCTTCGAGCTCGCGCCGCGAGAGCGCGGCGAGCCCCCGTCGCCACGGGCGGACTCCGTGGCGTCCGCCGGGGATTGGCAGCCCAATTCAGGAATGAATCTCAAATGAGCCGCGCTGGTTCGTATGCGGCTCATCGTCAGCCATGCCGGAGACGGCACCGAGCGTAAAGGAGTAACCGTGGAAGAGCCAATCGTCGAGACATTGGCCGAGACAAAGAACTTCGAGATCTGGCGGGCGGAGGAGCCCGACGGTGAGATGACGTACCACGTCGAGATGGGCATCGTCACTCTCCACCTGTTCCAGGAGGAGTGGAACGAGTTCGTCGAGTTGATCAAGACCGCACAGGCAAATGCCAGCGGAAACTGATCGGATGCTACAGAACGCCGAGGCAGACGCCAGGTCAACACCCCAGTTGAAAGAGTGGATCGATCGTCTGGCGCCAGTGGTGGCGGAGGCGAAGGAGGTCCTCCACCAGCGCAGTCCGGGCAAACTAGTGATGTACAGTGGCTGCCGGCAGGACGCAGATGGGGACTTCCGGCTGTCGTTCTTCTGGCAGGAGTACGTCATCTCCTCCGACGATTTCAGCGTGCGGCGTGCCGAAGACGGCAAGGAACCGTCCTCCTTCGTTCAGAGTCTGATCCTCACCTATCTGGTCACCGCCGATGGAACCACGCCGTCCCGCCGCTGGATCGGCTTTCGGGAGCTCCCTCAGGGGATGTTCTACGTGCAGGCATTCCGAGGCTACACCGGGATCCGGCTGGTGCGTGAGCTTGACGGGGGCATAGACGCATTCCGTCGCGCCGCTGAAGCGCTGGGCGGCGAGCCTGTCGAAGGGATTGGGGACGCGGGCTACGCCTTCACCCTCCTCCCTCGCATCCACGTGGCCCTCGTCTATTGGCGGGGGGACGACGAGTTCCCGTCCCAGGCCCGGGTGCTCTTCGAGGAAACCGCCGCGCACTACATGTCGACCGACGGACTGGCCATTCTGGGGAGCCATCTGGTAGGACGACTATTGAAGGCCGCGTAAGCGGAGCTCGCGAGCCCTCCCACATCCGAGTGCCGGAGGATGGGCGACGGTGATCCCCACCGAAAGCCTGAGGGCCCTGTGGCCGGGTCAGCGGTCGAAAGGGGGATCCTCCCGCGCCACCATGTCCTCCAGCTCGGCCAGGGCCTCCCGGGCAGTCCGGCGATCCTCGGGCGTCAGCGGCAGGTCCGCAAACTCATCCTCATCAAGCACCTGCATGGTACCATCGGGGACCACCCAGAGGTCGAGGGCCAGATCCTCGGCGGCGACCTCGTCCTCTCCGATGCACGCCGGCCGCGTGATGTTGCAGTACCACCCCTTCAGGCGCCCGTCGCTGGCGTGGATCTCGAATATATTGTACCATCGGTCGGTGTAGAAAAACTCTATCCAGCGGTCGCCGGGCTCGAGGACGACGAACCCCAGATCCATCGGGGCTCGATCCCAGGAGGTGTGCAGGACAACCCGGTGATCGCTGCGCTCGACGGCCTCTCCCGGGTAGGAGATGACCTCGCGCCCGGCGTGATCAAGCTTGCGCACGGTGATCTGAGCCATCGACCCGCATTCTACCGGCATCCGGTCCAGCCCACAAGAGATGTCGGCGGGCCATCGCGCAGGAGAGCCTGGCCCGACAGAGGCAGATGGGAGCACGCAACAAGCCAACAGGGCGGGTGACCTCACGGCGGCAGCGGCCCTTTCAGGCCGCAGGGCTCCCCAGTACCGCCGCCCCCGACGTATCGAAGACAGGCCATGTGTGTTGTCATATCTGAGGCGACAGATGCGAACACGACACGTTATCAGGAGGTAAGCTATGAGCAGGAACGAACTGGATGGACGATGGGCCCTCGTGCTGGGGGCCTCCAGCGGATTCGGAGCGGCGACCTCGCGGGCCCTGGCAGAGGCAGGAATGAAAATCTTCGGCGTCCACCTCGACCCCCGGTCGAGGCTGGCTCGCGCGGAGGAGGTCATCGCGGACATTGAGGCTGCGGGTCGTCAGGCGGTCTTCTTCAACACCAACGCCGCGTCGGAGCGGAAGCGCACCCGTGTGCTCGATCAGATGGAGGAGACGTTGGCAGACGATCCGGCGGGGGGCATCCACTTCATGCTTCACTCGCTGGCCTTCGGGACCCTCCTCCCTTACATCGCCGACGATCCGGACGAGGCCGTCAGCGAGTCGCAGATGGAGATGACGCTGCGGGTGATGGCCCACACGCTGGTGTATTGGGTCCAGGATCTGGTGCGGCGGGATCTGCTCTCTGGGGGCGGCCGGGTATATGCCCTTTCCAGCGAGGGAGCCGTCCGCATGGCCCCCAACTACGGTGCGGTCTCAGCCGCCAAGGCGGCCCTGGAGAGCCACATGCGCCAGCTCGCCATGGAGCTGGGTCCCCGCGACATCGCGGTCAACTGCCTGCGCCCCGGCGTGACCGATACACCGGCGCTGCGCATCATCCCCGGACACGAGGCGTACATGAAGGAAGCGCTGCGGCGGAACCCGCACGGCCGGATGACGACCCCTGAGGACGTCGCCCAGACCCTGGTGGTGCTGGCTGACCCGCGAATCACATGGATCAGCGGGGCGGTGATCCCTGTCGACGGAGGCGAAACGGTTGTAGGATAATTTGACATTCCCTGGTGACATGATAGAATAAGGTTTCGATTCGAAAGCCTTCGCTATGGCGAACCGGCATTAACATCTCTGGAGGTGCGCAGAGTCGAGCGATCCGAGTTGACGTCCGTCTGACGGCCGTGGCTTTTTGAACCCGACATAGTCTGCGCGCTCGATGAATGCGAGACATGTCGGGTTTTTTGCGAAGGTTACGTAACCTATATAGGAGCAAATTAGTTGATGGATATGGAAAGTCTACCCACCACCCAGGACGCAAACGACGAGGAAACACCCAGCATGCGTGAAGAATCCGCGGAAGAGGAACTCACCATGGAAGCTCTCATGGAGGAAGAGCCCGGGGAACAGGAATTGAGCATGATGGAGCAACTGGAGGAGTACCTCACCGAGGGTGACTACGACTACCAGTTGCCTGAGCAGGGCGACATCCAGCTCGGTATCGTGATCGAGATCGGCGACCGGGGCGCCATCGTGGATGCTGGCTTCAAGCGCGATGGCATCGTCCCGCCCAGCGACCTGGATCGTCTCGACGACGAGACCCTCGAGAGCATTCAGCCCGGGGATGAGATCGACGTGGTCGTGCAGCAGCCCCAGGATGAAGAAGGCCGCCTGATCCTCTCCATCTACGAAGCCATGGTTCGCGAGGACTGGCAGAAGGCTGAGGAGATGATGGAGAAGGGCCAGCTCTACGAGGGTGAGGTAAGCGGTTACAACCGGGGCGGGCTCCTCGTTCCGTTTGGCAGAATTCGCGGCTTCATCCCGGCTTCCCACACGGTGGGAATGCCCAGAGGTCTGCAGGGAGACGAGCGCCGCGAGCGTCTGGCCGACATGGTGGGGGACAAGGTAGGGCTGAAGATCATCGAGGTCGATCGCCATCGCCGCCGCCTGATCTTCTCACAGCGCCAGGCCCGCCGGGCGTGGCAGAAGATTCAGCGCAAGCGTGTGATGGAGGAGCTGACCGAGGGCGAGACCGTCGAGGGCACGGTGACGGGCATCACCGACTTCGGGGCGTTCGTCGATCTCGGCGGCGCCGACGGCCTCATCCACATCTCAGAGCTCTCCTGGCGGCAGGTGGACGATCCCCGCGAGGTAGTCGAGGTCGGGGATGAGGTGGAGGTCTACGTCCTGAATCTGGACTGGGACCGGACGCGCATCGCGCTCAGCCTCAAGCGACTCAACCCTAACCCCTGGTCCCAGGTGGCCGACCGCTACGAGGTCAACGAGTTGGTCGAGGGTAAGGTCAGCCGCGTCCTCGACTTCGGGGCCTTCGTCGAGCTCGGTTTGGGGGTTGAAGGGCTGCTCCACGTCAGCGAGATGACGGGCGCGTCCCAGATGAGCCCCACGGAGATTCT
>CAZQXX010000078.1:11869-13237 GCA_964597105.1 uncultured Anaerolineales bacterium | reverse complement strand
TTCTCCAGCACGTTCGGGTGCACCATCCCCGCTCCGGCGATCTCCAGCCAACCGGTGTACTTGCAGACCCGGCATCCTGCCCCGTCGCAGAGGATGCAGTCGATGTCCGCCTCGATAGAGGGTTCGGTGAAGGGGAAGTAGGAACCTCGTATGCGAAGGCGACGCTCGCCGCCGTAGAAGCGTTGCGCGAACTCGGTCAGCGTCCCGATCAGGTCGGTCATCGTGATGTTGTGTCCTACGGCCAAACCCTCCACCTGATAGAACTGGTGCTCTGAACGAGCCGTTACCTGCTCGTAGCGATAGCACTTGCCGGGCAGGATCACCCGTATGGGCTCCGGATGATACTCGCGCATGGCGCGTATCTGACCCGGCGAGGTGTGGGTGCGGAGCACCACTCCCTCATCGACCCAGAACGTGTCCCACATATCTCGTGCCGGGTGATGAGGGGGCATGTTCAGCAGGCCGAAGTTATACTCGTCGGTCTCCACCTCCGGTGCCTCGTAGACCTGGAAGCCCATGTCGCCGAAGATGTCGTAGATCCGACGCAGCGTCTGCGTGGTGATGTGGAGATGACCAGGGCCGAGAGGGCGTCCAGGCAGCGTCACATCGATGGCGCCCTCCCGCAGTTCCTGCTCCATCTCCTCTCGCTCCAGCGCCCGGGCGTGCGCCTCATAGGCTTCCTCCAGAGCGTTCTTGGCCTCATTGGCGGCCCGTCCGAACGCGGGGCGGTCTTCCCGGGGGAGCTCGCCGACGGACCGAAGCATCTCCGTCAAAGCACCGTTCTTACCCAGGTATTGCTTGTGCCAGGCCTCGAGTTGCTCGCTGCTCTGTACTTCTGCTAAGGAGGAGAGGGCCTCCTCTTTGACTTTGCGCAGCTCATCCAACATAGGATTCACCTCTTCTCTCGATTACTCGTCGCTTATGATCATGGTCATGACAACAAAAAACTCCCGTCCCATAGGGACGAGAGTGTCGTTCTCCCGCGGTACCACCCTGCTTGACTCTTGCCAGAGTCCCCTCGAAACCCGACGGCGCTGTTGAGCGCAATCGGCTGTCCCTCTAACGCTGGACCCACGGAGCGAGCTACTGAACCAGCGCGTCGTGCTGGCGTTCACCCGTCGGCTCAGGAGGGAACTTCGGAAGAGTTCCACTCCGTGAGGTTCTCAGTCCCCGACCTCACCTCCCTGTGGGCTTTCCTCCGCCTACTCTTCTCCGTCACAGCCTTTTCGTTCTGTTCAGTTACTGGGCGATTATGCCCTAGGAGGATTCCTTTGTCAAGGCGCATTCGACATCGACGGCGAGCCTCTTTGCCGTACTGCTTCGAAGAGGATAACTGCCGCTGCGACCGCCGCGTTGAGCGACTCGACC
>CAZQXX010000078.1:0-11769 GCA_964597105.1 uncultured Anaerolineales bacterium | reverse complement strand
TACTGCTTCGAAGAGGATAACTGCCGCTGCGACCGCCGCGTTGAGCGACTCGACCACCGGGTTGAGAGGAATAGAAACACGGCCCCTGGCGAGCGTCCGGGATCTCCTCCCCGCCCCGTGAGCTTCACCTCCAATGATGAGCGCCACGCGGCGCGTCCAGTCTACATCTGTGTAGGATCTTTCTCCACCGGCCGCTGCCAGCCACACGTCGCACCCGGCGATGCCCTCCGCGATTGTGTCCCAGTCCGCGTGAGCTATTGGAAGGTGCAGGTGGGCACCCATTGCGGATCGCACCACCTTCGGATTGCTGAAATCGACGGTTCCCGGTGCCAGAAACACCTGTTCGACGCCGGCGGCGAGCCCAGTACGAAGCAGCGTCCCCATGTTCCCCGGGTCCCGAAGCCGGTCGGCGATGAGTGCCAGGGTGAGAGGGTATGCAACCCGGGGTTCTGGGAAAGGAACCACGGCGAGAATTCCCTGCGGCGTGACCGTATCGGAGCAGTCCTCCATCACTGAGTCGCTCACGGCGTGGCATGGTGCGCCCATGCCACGCAGAGTCACCAGCAGTGCTTTGCCCCTCGGGTCATCCGCCAATGCTTCTGTATAGAGGACGAGCGGCGGGACAACGCTGGCCCGAACTACCTCCTCTACTAACCGCACGCCTTCCATCACGAAGCGCTCATCCCCGTGACGGATGCTCTTCTGGCTCTGCAGCTTCCGCACGTACTTGATTTTGTCGTTGCTCGAGCTAGTAATCATCTCGCTGAGGGTTCGAGCTTCGGCGAGCTGCTTGTCGATCGCTTACTCTCTCAATGCCGTACACGATGCCGCCGACAAGACCGGCAGCCAGACTGATCCCGTTAAGCGTGATCCCGAGTGCCACGGCGGCACTCTCCTCGACACCGGCCGGGGCGAAGAGAGCCGTGCTCACAGCCTCGCGCACGCCCCATCCACCGATGGATGGGATGAGACCTGAGATTGAGAGGATGGGAGTGATCGCGAAGAAGTATCCGATACCCGTGTCGATCCCCACTGCTCGCGCTGAGAGCCAGTTGATCAGGATATTCACGACATTGAAGCCCAGCGAGATCGCAGAGGCACCAGCCACCGCGCGCCAGCCACAGCCGGTGACGGCAGCGTAGATTCTGGCCAGAGATCCCTGCCCAACCAGCGATATGGCACCGGGCAGGTCAGTGGTAACTCGTCGTAGCAACCGACCTTCGAGAATGAGGGTGCCCATTGCGAGCCCGATGGTTGATGTCCCGATCAGGAGCCACGTCAGCCAGGGGTCGATACGAGCTATGACGAATGGTAGCGCAGCGAGCCCCATAACGAAGAGAACCAGCAGACCTGTCATACGATCGAGTAGCACGGTACCCACTGCAGCTGGGGAGTCTGTATCCTCAGTCAGCTCCACGGCACGCATCACATCGCCACCGAATTGAGTGGGAAGGAAGCTGCTGAAGAACTGCCCGGCGAAGTATAGCCGGACCAACCGAGAAAACGAGACGCTTAGGTCAAGACCCCGAAGCAGAATGATCCAACGGTAGGCGCGGATGATCAGGCTGGTTATGAAGAGTAGAAAGGCTGCCAAGAGGTACTGGGGGATAGCGCGTCTCAGAACCTCAAAAGTCTCGCCCGGGCTCGCGACCTTCCAGAAGAGGAAGATCAGAGCGCCGACGCTGATCACGATTCGCAACCACTGTAGTCGCCGCTTCTTCATATCGCTACCGCGAGGGTGAAACCTGGCAGAGAGTGACCTCAGTTTGGCAATGGCAGTCTTCACGTAAAAGGGGAGGCCACAGGCCTCCCCTTCAGGATGCTTTCATCTATGAGCTAGCTAGTCCAGCAGTGTGACGCTGAAGTTGTCAAACTCCGGCTTTGAAGGCGTGAACCCTTCGAACAGTGTGGCACGTACACCGAAGTACCGATTGGCTCCGAAGGAGGAGTCTTTCCACATCCCCAGGAAGGTTCCGTTCACGTGAACTTCGATCCAGTTGTCTTCCCGACGAATTCTCCAGTGGTTCCACGGCGTAGCAGGGTCAAGTCGGCGCTCACCACAGTGTATCGCTTCTGGTGCTGTCCAGCCTTCGTTCAGAAGAGTGGTGGCATAGGGAGTAGTCTTGACTACGGAGAATCTGCAGAAATTTCCGATATCATTCATCTGTACTCGGACAGCGTAGTAATTGGAGAGAGATTCGTCGGCGCCGAACAGAATCTGATATGTGGCGTACCAGCGCCCTTCCCACCAGCGTGAGTCGACTTCGATCTCGTAATTCTGGGAGGGAACAGCAACTCCCGGGCTGAAGATGGCGCGCGGAGGGCTGCTGCTTCTTCGGGCGATGAAATAACCATCGCCCGTCCTGGGGTACGGGGAGCCGTCATCGGGAGTGGGTGGGTTAGGATCGACCTCGTAGAATGCCCACCGTTGGTCGTCGACCAAGGATGGCCAGCCGCTTCCAAGGTCGCTGAAGTCGTCGAAGTAGGAGAAGGGAAGCTCTACCGTTGTTGATCTCACGTTGCTCCATGGGCCCGGTCCATCGTCATTGTGGCCCCGCACGCGGTAGTAATATGTTCCCCCGTCCTTGTCGGCGAAGCTCCTCGATGTGGATGCGATCTCTGTGAACTCGTTGACGTCCTGAGTGAAGTCCGCGTTCTTTGCTTCTTGGAGGGTGTAGTGAGTCACTGGCGGATCAGTGTACTCGTATGTCCAGTTGACTGTGTAGTCTTGTTCCTGGTCCGGGTTTGCAATCTCCTCTAGAGTAGGGGCATAGGGTATAGGCGGCCAGCGCTTCGAGATCAGCGGGAAGTAGACCAATCCACCACCGACCCTCGTTTTCCAGGAATCGGTAATCAGCTGGCCGGTTCCAGTGACCTCAGCGACATTGACGATATCGACGTCTGTCCCTGGTGCAACCTCAGCGCTGAAAGTGATCCAGACAGGACCTGCTAGGCTAGGTTCGTGCCAGGTGATCACACTGCCGTCTACACCGAGGGTCCCAATGGAATCACCGAAGCTGTCCACGGCCACTAGGCTGCCACTCACATACTCCAACTCGGATGGCAGTCGATCGGTGAGCCAAGCAGGTGTTGTGTCGGCTCCTAACTTGTCGATACTGATCGTGTAAGTGAGTACGTCTCCTGGGTCGGCGATGTCCTTGTTTGCATGCTTTGTCACAGTGAGCGCTGCTCCTGTCGGGTCGGCGTTAGGCATTGCTTGAGCGGGCAGTCGAACCAACAGGAATAGGACCACGATCAGCGCAAGCCCGCAAGCAGAGCTTAGCAGCATCCACGTGCCACGTGCTGACGATATCTTGAGTTTCATCTGCGACTCCTTTCCGGCTATCTACTGTTAGCGTCAGTTGATTTGCTGTCCCATAATCATGGGACAGAGGTTCGCTTCTCAGCAGGGATCGTAACCAACCGATTCGATTCTACTATGGAGATTAGCTGCTGTCAACCTCCGATCTCCTGAGGTGCGTCAACGAGTTCTCGTGGACGATCAGAAGGTGAGGAGATCTGCAATCAGCAAACGCTGCTAACCCCAGCTCTCTTGGATCCATCCGTCATTGGCTGAACACACGGATCACGCGCTCATGCTGTGACGGTTACCGTAATGTGACCTCTTCCAGCACCAATCGGTCGCCGAGTATGACGTCTGACTCATCAACAATCGACACGCGCTCCATTGTGTCTGAGTAGTAAAGACCAACCTGCAGCCAATGAAGCCCGTTGCGGACCTTCTCCTCAATTGGGAAACGATACACTTGGGCGACGACAGCACCCGATTCCCAGTACCAAGGCGGGACGTCAAAGCCATCGTACTGACCTATGACGTTATTCTGGTCGTCGAGCAGATGCGCGAAGCTGGCGATTGGCTCGTAGATGGGTCCCCCGACACGCCAGTACACGGTGAGATCAACCCGGTCGCCAGGTGCGAGCTGGTCTTCGTTCAGTTCGTAGCCGAGTACTGTCGCTATGTCTTCAAAGCGTACAGGAAGAGCAACTGGACGCTTCCCCTCAGGGTCAAGCGACGCTGTTGATTGGGCCGAAATGTGTGAAAGCTCTCGTTCCACCCACGCACCACCTTTCGCTTGGTAGATCTGATAGGTTGGCGCAGTGTACCCAGGCGAGTCAGCGCGGCGTTCAATCAACTGTGTCGCGTTGCTCATCCAACGTCCGAAGAGTTTCTCATCAGGTTCCACGAAATCGGCGATGAGGTAACGTCGTGCTCCGTTGTTCGGAGGCAGGATCAGAGCTCTATTGGCGTTGAACCAGCGCGGCTCGATCGTCTGACGATCAAGAAGCCGTTTGGTGAGAAGCAGGTGACGATCGTCCGGGAAAGGTTCGGAGATCCACAGCTCCCCTTCGAGATTGGTGTGATTGAGGTCGCGAAAGGCTTCGGTAAGGGAGGCTTGATAGATCTCGCGGACCTCTGGCTGACCTGTCCAGGTGATGAACGAATCTCGGAATGTTCTCAGTCCGTTCAGTAACAGTAGGAGGATCAGAAGAACACCGGTTAGCCGTGTGATTCTTCGGTCCCCGCGCCGTGCGATCCACTCCCACATAGCCACAGCGCCGATGGCAGGAAACGCCGCCACGATGGGAAGGGCGCCTATGCCTCGCACAAAGCTTGGTGCTTCGGGTGTTAGAATCGCGGGTGCTAGCCCCAGCACCAGCCATCCGATCAGCAGGGCATAACGCGGTTGGCGCCAGCGTCCGATGCTCAATAGGATGCCCAGGATTGATAGTACTCCCAGCAGCGGTCCGAACACCGGACGACCCGAGATATTGTACCGCCAGTTTGGGTCCCCTGTTATCGCAAAGAGCCCCAATGTGTTAATGGCTTGTCTGACAAATGGGAGAAGATTTCCGCTCAGCAACTGATCGATGATTCCCCCCAGCTGTTCGAGGCGTGTCTCGGGTGTGCCAGGATGGACCTGCATCTCATACACGAAGGGCGCAGCGATGACTGATGCCACGCCTAGCGTCACGAGAGATACCCGCCAGACCTGGCGGAGAGGCATCATACCCAGTAAGGCTAGGTATATCAGCAGCAGTGGCAGCAGGATGACTAGGCCACGGGCAGCGGTGAAGGTATACCAAGTGAGTCCGGTTAACGCTCCTCCGCCGACCAACCATCTCCAGCGAAGAGTCCTTTCAGATCCACGCGTGACGCACACCGTCAGATCGAGCCCGCGCCAGAGGCAGATGACGGCGCTAGTAAACGTCAATGGCAGTGTTATGCCACGGAGAGCCACCCGGCTGAAGAACACGGACCACCAGGTCACCGCGAGGACCCCACTGGTGAAGAGAGCAATGCGCCGATCAAATAGACGACGTACGAGATGGTGTGCCACTGGAATGAGCAGCAGACCGGCGAAGCGGGTTACTAGACGCGCTCCAAACGGCGTGAACCCCCACACAGGCATGGCAAGCGCCAGCAAGTACATGAAAAGCGGCTCGGCACTATAGCTGATCTTCCAGTGAATGGGACGTTCTCCCGTGACGATCAACTCCCCGAGATCCATCATCCGGAGTTCGTCGTGCGACGGGCCTGGCGGCATTGAGGTGGGAGCGTAGAAGCGAAAGAACGCGGTGATGAGAAGAATCGAGACCATTAACCAGAGCTCAAGGTAAGGGCCGGGGTCTCGCTTCCAGCTGACTGGCGGATTCATGGTTCTGGCACTCGATAGATGAAAACGGTGTAACCAACTCGATCGTCGGGCCGGCGCTTCCGAAACCACGCATAGAGGCTGTGGTCGGGAAGCACTGCTCCTACTAGGTTGGTCACACTGATCGCATAGACTCCTGGTTCTGGTTGATCAGGATTAAACGGTGGATTCTGCCACATGTTGAACCCGTGGGGCACTCCGACCAATAGTTGGTGTTCAACACCGTACGCCTGGGGAGGAGCGCTCCCGAACCAACTCAGATTCACTTCTTCCACGTTTTCGCGCCTCATCCACTCACGCAATCCCTTCAGATCCTGTCCCCAATCAATGTTGGAATCGACGAGGATATGCCAACCATTCTCGGGTCCGCCACCGATAAGGTTGAAGTAGGCCAGGAAGTGAGGGTAGATTAAGACCGCGCTCAACAACAGCCAAGCGCTCAAGGCAATAGTCAAGAAACGAACCCCGTGGGTGTGCAAAGATGGATGAGGCAAGAGCTTGGTGGACCGGATGGTAGCCAGCCGACCGATGTGTACAGCGAGGAAGGGCAAGACGGGCAGCAAGTGCCGGTACCCCAGGTTGAGACGAGCAGTCATCATGATCAAGAAAAAGGTAATAGGCGGAACCAAGACAAATAGATCGTCGCGGCTCGGCTGGGGTATCATCATTGCAGTAGCAATGAGCAGCCCCAGCAGAGTGGGCAGGGGTGTTTTCACCGCGAAAGCGACCGGGAAGTAGTACCACCAGCCCTCAGTACTGATCTGACCGAGTAGGTATGCTGGACGGCCGCCACCAGCAAAATCCAACACGGCCTGCACGCCTCGCACATACGGCGGTGCTGGAACCTTGAAGTCAATACCTTCCACGGCTCCTATCTGGAAAACGTAACTGGACCACACCACGCAAAGGGCCAGAACCGTAATTGCCGCGATGAGGCCTACGCGATGCAGGAGGTGACGCATACGGCTTGAGCTGTCGTGCATCCCATCCAGCAGAAATGGCACGACCAGAATTGGTCCAAAGACCAGTGTCGAGAGCTTGGCAGCGAAAGCGAGCCCTAACGCGAACCCGGCAGCCAGGACCCGACCTAAGGAAAGCTGCCTGGAGAGCCTCCAGAACGCATAAGCAGCCAGGAGCGTGAAGAAGGTGCCACCAAGGTCCGTGGTGGAGAGCCGCTCGTGAGCCAGAATATTGGGGTCAAGTGCGCAGAAGACAGCGGCGAGCAAGCCCCCCCAACTGCCATAGCGCTTGTCTGCCCAACGGAAGACGAGTGAGGTCAGAAGCAGCCCAAGCCCAATGATCGGTAGCCGGGAAAGAAAGACAATCCGACTGGGGTGTTCGTTGGCACGCCAGAGGAAATTCTCGGCGAAGTGATACCACTCCCCCACGTCCCACCACTGATCAAGTGGTAACTGAAGATCGAGTAAGAGATGAGCTGGAAGAGCACTGAGTACGTTAACCAGTGGCGGATGCTCGACACTTAGACGTGGATCACCAGTACCTAGATAGGCTGCTCCTCGGGCGATGTGGTTCTGTTCGTCCATTGTTGCTGATTTCGTTATCGCACTGGTGGTCGCGAGCCCATAAGTCAGCACCAGAAGGGCTACCATCAGCCAGCGAGGCACGTTTCTGCGAGCCATTGTGTCGGTCACCGTTCACTATCTCGCTTGAGAGGCGAGTTTCAGATACTCGGAACCTGAGGCTGTTAGTCTCTCTCTGCTCTGAAGCCTGTACAGCCCCAAGCGTACAGTACCAGCACGGAAAGGGTCAACGCAAAGCGGGGAGATCAGGACATGTTTCTGAACGATGATGTCCCCGTGGTGCCAGCTCTCTGAAGGGCTTGCTAACCCATCATCTTGGGCAACGACTTCCCCCGAGTCATCCACCAAATGCACAAAGACTCTGACTTGAGCTGGTGGTGGATCCTGGACCTGCCAATAGGTCAGGAGTGTGCATGAATCGTCAGAATAGTCACCCATTTCTTGGTGACCCAGGAACGCCAGATGCCCATCAAACGAAATCGGCAGCTGTACAGACGTCCCATCAGGCAGAGCTGCTCTTGTTTGTAGCTGTGTCAAGTCCCGATGCAAGAGAGTATGATCGGAAAGGCGGTAGCTGGTGAAGGATGATTCCAGAGTCTCTCTTGCCCCCCACTTCGTTAGCTGTCTGCGCAAATCCTCGTCAAATGGTACTACCTCAGGGACCAGCAGCCAGAACTCCCCAGACGACGATGAGGGTATCACCAGTGTCTCGCGGGTGTCGCAGATACGCACGTCATCGACCTCCCGGCGTGCGGCAAGCTCTAAACTTGCCCTGTCCATCGTATGGACCGACAATCCTGATACCGTGATCCTCGTCTCCGTAGGCAGTTCATTCAGGCGCTGCGCTACGGCTGTCAGATCAGCTTGATAATCAAAGTCGACAATCTCGTTGTTGGGCCACCGTACGAAGTAATCGCGTGCTGTCAGAAGGGCGGAAGGAACGAGGGCCAAGGAGATCAGTACTGGAAGAACGAGGGGTGACGAATCACGGATGGCGCCCTCGAAATCTGAGAGTTGACATCTCACCCAATGCCCCAACTCGACAAGAGCTAGAGCAGGAAACACGAACACCACCACGAGCCCTAGTATGTTTCTTATAGAGCTGGGAGCGTCAGATGTGATCACGCTAGGGACAAGTGAGCCGAGCAGCCAGATAGGCAGGAGACCATAACGAGGATCGCGCCAGCGCCGGAGCGAAATCAGGACACCGGCGATAAAGAGCACCGCACCGGTTGGCTCGGCGAAAACTGGTCGGTTGGGCACGTTGTAGCGTGGCCATGGATCACCTCTAAGAATGAAGAACTCCAGGTTAGCAATCAGATTCTGCCACACTAGCGAGGGATCGCCCGTAAGCAGTCGATCTAGAGGCTCACGCACCTCTGCAACACGATACTCGGCACCAGGATGGGCCACTAACCAGACAAACAAGGGTGCCGATATCACGCCACTGATGACAAGAACGAGAGCTATTTGAGACGAAGGCACGGATAGACGGGGGCGGATGAGTTTGATGTAGACGACCACAGCCGCGAGGATGAACGGTAGAACCCGGGCCGCTGGGTAGATGTAGGCAGACAACCCGAGGAACAGTCCGGCAAACAGAGCATCGGAGGACCAGTGGCTTTGCAGTCCAGTAGCCTGTCGAGACGATCGACGGATCATCCGGAAGAGAAAATACGCACTGAGAGCAGCTGTAAAAGGTAGTAGAATCGCACGATATGCGACGCGAGCATAGAACAACGGCCAGAAGCTGGTGGCCAGCCAACTGATCGACAGAAGAGCGACAGGAATGCCGAACAGGTATCGAGTGAACGTGTATGTTGCAGCGAGACCAAGGAGGCCGAAGGCGACTGAGGGCCAGCGTAGCCCCAGCCAATGATCCCCAAACGCAGCCACCGTCATGGCCTGTATGTACTGATAGAGCGGCTCATGGCCATAGGCCGCCGTGAAATAGATGGCAACGTTCCCATCCAGGATGTCCTGGGCAATCTGCCAGTTTGCCACTTCATCGTGAGATAGCCCAGGCGGCACAGCCCCTAATCCGTACAGTCGTAACCCTGCTGCTATCAGCAGAATCAGAGTCAAAACGACAAGTTCCTTCTGCTTACTCATCCTTGTTCGGGCTTCAGGATAAGTATGCTGGTCAACAATGCTCGGTTGTCCAGTTGCCTACCATCGTCTGCCAGAATTCTCAAGTGGTCCTGACCTCGTACGTAGACCCCCAGTTCAATCTCATAGAGATTCGTCGGTGTTGCTTCCGCGAGAGACAAATACCTGACCTCTTTGACCACAGTGCCTGGACTCCACTGACTCGTGTGGGCTCCGTCGTTACTGACCGGGCCATCGCTGTTCGCCCAGATCTGGTTTTCCTGGCCCAGCACGTGAGCGAAGACGTTGTAGTCTGCCTCCATAGGATTCAATGCCTGCCAATAGAGGGTGAGCTGGATTGTCTCACCTGGCTCCGCGACACGTTGATCAAGCTCATAACCGATCAGTGCGATCTTGTCCTCGAAATTGATCTTTAATGCGTTGGGAACGTCTCCACCTCGAGGATGGACGGTTAGTCGAGCCAGCTTCACAGCATCCTGCCCGTCGCCTGTCGTCAGACGGGGTCCCTGAGATGAGTAAAGGCCTACCTGTACATACCCTGAATCCGGTGCATAGGCCGAGTCCGGAATCGGGACACGATAGGTGTCGACGAAGGCAACTCCTGGGTTCCAAGCCGTCGTGGGGTAGCGGCCCAGACCCGGATACGTGTCGCGCTGGGCGATTATGGTGCCCACATCACTCATGAGGTGAACAAAGACGATTTGGGGTTCTTGAGTCCTAGCTAGTGCTTTCCAATACAGTGTGACTTCGACCGTGTCTCCAGGGCGGATCTCCTTGGGTACAATTCGGTAACCTAACAGGCGTGCCACAGTCGGGGCTGTGTCTCCCGTGCCCAAGCTGAAGTCAACGCTCACAGGGTTAGGTACAGCGGCGATCTCCGCCTCATCTAGCGGTCGAGGCGGAGCGAAGGCCGGCCTTAGTACGCCCACCAGACTGTAGGTGGCCAAGGATGTCATCACCACCGCTATGCCTGCAACAGTAATCCAGCCAAGGCGCGCCGGGGAAAACCGGCTGAGCCCTCCAGCCAACAGCACCGCGAAAGCGGGTAAGGCGGGAAAGAGAAACCTCCCCATGGCGCCAGCCGGCTGAATGAGCATATAGTAAAGTACAATCAGAGTAAAGGCAAGGACAGTCACTGTCAGCGGAAGCAGTGTATTCCAGTGCATCAGTCGCCATCTGGAAAGGAAATAGCCACCAAGAGCAATCAGACAGAAAGCTAACAGCCCATGGTATATGATCTCGGGTAACGGCACTTGACCGTAGCCAAAGCGGCCCCAGAAGCTGCTCCAAAGATGAGGCCACTGCTGACCGATAACCCACCAGTTTCCTTCAAAGGAGCGACCCGCCCAAAGCTGACTGACCCTATTCAGACCTGTCAAGTCCCCGTAGAGATGCAAGTTGCGCAAGAACCACCAACCAGACAAAAGCGCCGTCACCCCCATAATCACGAAGCTTCCTCGGAGAAGGACACGCCATTTATCTGAAGACCAGGCAGCCAGAAAGTAGGCCAGCCCGATCGGTGCGAGCAGAGCCAGCAGATGGAACTTGGTCAGGAGGGACAGACCAAACGCGATGCCCAACGTAAGATCCATGCGCAGGCTCGGGCCTTCTCGGATCAACCGCACGCACAGTAGAAGCACGGCTGTGCCACAGAGCGCGGCCAAGATGTCGTTGTTGACGGCGCCACTCAAGTAAAGAAACTGTGGGTTGAATGCTACAAGTATGGCTGCCCCCAGCGCTAAAGCGGGTTGCTCATGGAAGCTCAAGCGCCCAAGCCGATAGGTCAACCAGACGACACCAGCGCCGATAAGCACCGTCATCCAGCGCACCAGGTAGACCGCCAGCCCGATACCCCGGAGAGGAAAAGGCTCGTCCGGTTCATGGAGATACTGATTCTTGTTGTCGTTGCCGATCTCCCAGTAGCGATAGGCCCAGAAGGGGTTCTCGGCCGGTTGATAGTAGACGTCTTCCTCGACGGGCACCCAGCAAGAAACTAGTGCCCCGAGCGCGTAGTAGAGGGGAGGATGGTGGCTCTGAGCGCGTGGCCCCCCGGCAGCCTGCACTGGCAGATTACCATACTCAACGATATGCCGCACATAACGCATATGGCGCAGCTCGTCTGTCGATTCGTATAGAGGGTTGGAGAGACTGTAGCCAACAGACAGGATGAGATAAGCTGCCAATAGGATACCGAGGAGACGTCGCTCAGCAGGCTTCACCGCTGGCTCCAGACGGAGACAGTGAGCGAATCTGCCCACGAGTTGCTATGGACGGGCCATCGCTTGTTGGCCCTGGGAGTACAGGCTGGATTCAAAGTCATAGACCTCTTTGTGTCCTCGTATTGAGATGGTCAATTGACGGACCTAGAGGGACCTGTCCCAGGGCCACGAAGCGCAGGGCCGTCGCTGCAAGTAGGATCGCTGCCAGTGCGATTTGCGAGCGCC
>CAZQXX010000077.1:10207-13329 GCA_964597105.1 uncultured Anaerolineales bacterium | reverse complement strand
TGTCGACGATCTCCAGCTTGCCCTCGACCTCGGTCCACAGGTTGATGGTCCACCCTTCAAGCGCGGGCTCGTCCTCATCCCACATCCCGTCGGCGTCCATGTCGTAGAACTTGTAGCCCGACTTGACCGCGGGTAGCTCGAAGCAGAAGTCCAGGTGACTGACGTCCTGGTACACGTCCTCGTTTTCCGGATTCACGCCATCGTGGAGCCCGGTATCGTACGACACGGGCCCAGTATTCGTCGCGCCGTCGACGGGCGGCTCGTACTGGTAGAGGAGGTAGTCCCCCCCTCCCTGCACGTACAGCTCCTTCATCAGGCCGCCGGTGACCTCGAAGTCGAACGAATTGTCCGCATAGATGGTCAGCTCCAGTGTGACTTCGTGACCATCGATGGTGTAGGTCTCGCTAGCCGTCCCTTCCTCGATCTCCTGAGTGATCTCCTCGAACTGATCCACGAAACACCCGAACTCTTCCTCCGGCTTATCCGCAGGATAGTCCATGATTTGTGGCGTCACGTTCCAGGTTGTCGTGGGATCAAGCAGGTCGACGGCTACCGCCGCTGTCACGCCGACCAGCAGCACCAGCAGTGCACTGCCTGCCATGATTATCTTGCGTCTCATCGTCCATTTCCCTCCATTCGCTGCCTAAGCATCCTCGCCAACGGGCGATCAGCGCCCGGTGTCATAGTACAACTCAATCCCTTCGCTTCCTCGATCCGAGCCTCACGGTGCCCGACGCTTGCCCAGACCCCGCGCCCCGATCGAACAGCTGATCCATCCCATGCGGTATCAGCAACGGATCGTCCTATTTCCTGTTCCGTACTCACCCCCTTTCCTCAGTGGTCAGACCCTTTCTCGCGGGCTAATGCTACCGTGCCTCTGATATAGCCTGCAGCCCCGGGCGGTCAATCCTCCGAAAGGGCGACCAAACCGTGGACCATGGGCAATTTCGTAGCTCTACATCAGTATTATACTCACCCACGGTTAGAATTGGGTCACGAAATCCTTAGAAAAAGCCTAGAAATTATCTCTAAGATCGATCATTGGTTGCTTGGTGGAGCTCGTTCCCCCTTTTCCGACGGTGATCGGTCATCTGAGCTCTAGAAGGCGTCACGCTCATGTCTAACCACACGTCTCGGGGGACTGTCCAGTGATAGTGTATCACAGAGCTCACGTTGCAACCGACGCGTTTGGTTTGAGAACAGTTTGATTTCGGTTGGAAAGGGTTTGAATTCGGTTGGAATCCTCCCAGGGCGCATCGCACCTGACCACCTCCACCACGCTTCCTCGTTGTTGACCAAGGTTGCCGTCACTCGCCCCAATCCGATATCGACAGCCTCATCCGTCGTCTATCGTCCATTCTCCCTTTTCTCTCCCCGCGCGCCGTCTCCTATAATTTGACAATACCCCCTCGCCCATATACCATCCCTCTCCGATTCCCGTAGACTAGCCTTAGTCGGAGGAGGACAACGCCATGACTCGCTCGTTTCACAACCAGATCCTGCGCATCGACCTGAGCTCGCGGAGCGTGAGCGTCGAGGAGCCCGGCGAGGTCGCGCTGCGGCGGTATGTGGGCGGTTGGAACCTCATCGCGGAGGTGCTGCTGCGGGAGGTGCCCGCCGGCGCCGACCCGCTGGGGCCGGAGAACAAGCTGATCTTCGCGCCTGGCGTGCTGACGGGCCTGCCCATCTCCGGGGCGTCGCGGAACGCAATCGGCGCGCGCTCCCCGCTGAGCGGGGGCTTCGGCGCCGCGGAGGTCGGCGGCGCCTGGGGCGCGGAGCTGAAGCAGGCGGGGTTCGACGCCCTCATCGTGGAGGGGGTGTCCGACAGTCCCGTCTATCTATGGATCGACGACGAGGTGGTGGAGATCCACGACGCCGCCCATCTGTGGGGCGAGGAGACGCGGGAGACGCTCCTCGCGATCCGGGAGGAGCTGGAGGACGACCGCATCCGCTGCGCGATGATCGGCCCCGGCGGCGAGAGTTTAGTGCGCTTCGCATGCATCATGAACGGCCTGAACGACGCCGCCGGCCGCACGGGCCTGGGTGCCGTGATGGGATCGAAGCAACTGAAGGCGATCGCGGTGCGCGGCAGCGGCCGGCTGGAGGGCGCCGAACCCGACACGATTCGCGCCATGGCCCGCCGGGCGGCGCAGGAGGTGCGCGAGGGGGAGCGCGCCGCCGGGCTCCACCAGTTCGGCACGGGCGCCGGGCTCGAGGGCTCGGTGGAGGTGGGGAACCTACCCATCCGCAACTTCCGCGACGGGGAGTTCGCCGGCGCGGGAAGGATCAGCGCCGAGACCTTCCTCGAGGAGATCGGGGTGGGCATGGAGGCCTGCTGGGCCTGCGCCGTGCGCTGCAAGAAGGTGGTGGAGGTGGAGAGCCCCTACGCCGTCGACCCGGCCTACGGCGGGCCCGAGTACGAGTCGGTGGCCGCCCTCGGCTCCTGCTGCGGCGTCGACGACATCGTGGCCGTCTCCAAGGCCACCGAGCTGTGCAACGCCCATTCCCTCGACTCGATCAGCACGGGGGTAATGATCGCCTTTGCCATGGAGTGCTTCGAGGAAGGACTCCTCACCACCGAGGACACCGGAGGCCTCGAGCTCCGCTTCGGCAACGGGGACGCGGTGGTGGAGATGGTGAAACGGATCGCCCGGCGGGAGGGTCTGGGCGACCTGCTGGCGGAGGGACCTGCGTCGGCGGTGGCGGCGATCGGGGAGGAGGCGGGGCGCTTCGCCATGGCGGCGAAGAACCAGCCGTACCCGATGCACGAGCCGCGGTACAAACGGGGGCTGGCCATCGGTTACGCCGTCTCCCCCACGGGGGCGGACCACGTCCACTCCTTCCACGATATCAACGTGAGCGAGCCCGACGAGGCGGGGTTCCTGCAGCACGATAAGCTGCGCTCCCTGGGCGTCCTGGAGCCGATGGCGCAGGAGAGCCTGGGACCGGACAAGGTGGTGGCGTCGCTGCGCAGCTCCACGCTGACGCTGGCGGAGAACTGCCTGGTGATGTGCATCTTCCCCGGCTGGCACGTGAACGACCTGGCGCGGATGGTGGAGGCGGCCACCGGGTGGGCGTTCTCCACGTACGAGCTGATGAAGGTGGGCGAGCGGGCGGCGACG
>CAZQXX010000077.1:5510-10107 GCA_964597105.1 uncultured Anaerolineales bacterium | reverse complement strand
ACCACATCGCGCCGGAGCACCTTGAGGGTTTCTTCGAGGGATGGCCCGACCCGCCGTCGCCGGAGACCCACCTGCGGCTGCTCCAGAACTCCGATCACGTCGTCCTAGCCGTGGACGACGGGTCCGGTGACGTCGTCGGCTTCGTCACCGCCATCACCGACCACGTGCTGGCAGCCTACATCCCCTTTCTGGAGGTCCGCCCCGGGTACCGGGGCCAAGGAATCGGCAGCGAGTTGATGCGCCGCATGCTCGATCGGCTCCAGGGGCTGTATATGGTGGATCTGGTCTGCGACCCCGAGGTGCGACCATTCTACGCCTCCCTCGGTATGTCGCCGGTGACGGCTATGATGGTGCGGAATCCGGCGCGGCAGTCGGGGAGACGTGCTGGGTCCGAAGCGAAGGGAGAGGCATAGGCGGGCGGGTGACGGGGGGACCCTGAATAGACGCCCGGCTTGAGCATCTTATGAGGGGCGGCACGACGGCAGGAATGGAATCCTGCCCTACGTGGTGCGAGAGGCCGCCGGGCGGTCCTGCAGCAAGGTCAGGACCAGACGCTCGGCTCGAACCTGTAATGGGAGGCAGCGCGGCCGGATTGAGGATCTTGTGGAAGGAGAAGGTACATGGCACAAGACTACGGGGAACTCCTGGACGGAGTAGGCGCGACGGCGGTGACAGAGCTGTGTCGGGACCTCGTCCGGTTCAAGAGCGTCAACCCGCCGGGTGACGAGCTGGAGATCGCCGAGTACGTGGCCGACATCCTGCGCGACGCCGGGCTCTCCGTCGAGCTCGTGACGCACACCCCAACGCGGGCCAGCGTGCTCGCCCGCCTGGAGGGCAGCGGCGACGCCCCCGCCGTCCTCTACACCGGTCACCTCGACGTCGTGCCGGTCGGAGGCCAGGAGTGGCAGCACGGCCCCTTCGTGGGCGAGGTCGTCGAGGGGAAGCTATGGGGGCGCGGGTCCTCGGACATGAAGAGCGGCGATGCGGCCATGATCGCAGCGGCTCAGGTGCTCGCCGCCGCGAACGTAGGCCTCAAAGGCGATCTCATCCTGGGCTTCACGGCCGGTGAGGAGGGTGAGCAGCTGGGAGCGAACGTACTCGCCGACCGCCTCAGCTCCGAGCGCGTACAGGCGGTGATCGTGGCCGAGCCGAGTTGCAACGACGTATACATCGCCGAGAAGGGTGCCTTCTGGCTCAAGATCACCACGTACGGCAGGACGGCCCACGGTTCGATGCCGGACCTGGGCCGGAACGCCATTATGATGATGATGCAGCTCCTGGATGAGTTCGAGTCCCTCGACGTCCCGTACGACGAGCATCCCTTACTGGGCCACTTCACCCGGAGTGTCGACACCATCAGCGGCGGAGTGGGCACGAACGTGGTGCCAGACCGGTGCGAGATCACGATAGACCAGCGAACGGTGCCGGGACAGGACCACGCCGCAATAGCGCGCCAGGTGGAGGAGCTCGTCGCGGATCTGGAAGAGCGCGTGCCGGGCTTCAGTGCTTCCGTCGAGGTCATCAACGACCGCATCCCGGTCGCCACGTCGTCGGACGAACCCGCCGTCCAGCAGTTCTACGACACGGTGGAGGCGGTTACGGGCAAGCGGCCGGAGCCGCAGGGGGTCAACTACTACACCGACGCGGTGGTGTTTGCACCGGAGCTGGACGCTCCTATGATCATCTATGGGCCCGGTGAGGCCGGGCTCGCTCACCAGCCGAACGAATACGTCGAAATCGATAAGCTCGTTGAGTCAGCCAAGATTTTCACGCTGGCTGCCGCTCAACTCCTAGGGTAACCTCGGCGGACGACGCACCGGACGGGGGGTGACGCCGGGCGGCAAGCCCCCTCCACCGTCTATCGCTCCTCTTGTCCGCCGACCGGCGCCCGATGGGTTCAATGCGAGCGTGTCGCCGCGAGCCTGCTGAAGGGCGGCTCGAGTCTTCAAGGCGCTGCACGGGCTCGGAGTGCCTCTCCGCATCGTCCCGCAGGACGAGGGCAAGAATGGAATCCTGCCCTACGGCTGACCCGCAGGGGGTCAGCTCGGCAGGAATGGAATCCTGCCCTACGTGAGTGCGAGCGAGAGGCGGCCGGGTGGACCCGGAGCGGGCTCAGGACCAGAGGCCAGGGAGCGTCGGGTGGGGCAGGCTTCGCAGCCGCGAGGGCGCTGCGTGGCCTATCTCGTAGGCCGCTCAGTACATCGGGGACGCGCGCATCCGCTTGCTCCCCCCGACGTGCCAACGTTCAAACCAGCGAACGTTCCAACGCACCTACGCGCCTACGTTCCGATCAGCGTCTGCCGCAGCGCCTCCGCCTCCTGCTCCAGCCCCGGGCCGGTTGGCTCCTCACCGCGCCGCGCCTCCAACACTCGCCGCAGCCGCCGGTGGACCTCGGACGTGAGCGGATAGCGGAAGGCGAATAGAAGGATCAGTCCCACCAGCGCGGTGGGCACGAGCGCGAAGATCAGACGGAGCATCACAATGAAGGTCTCCGACTGAGGCTGCTCCACCAGCCGGGTCACGCCGCCCACCACCTCCTCCACAGGCACCACGTATCCGCCCAGGGCCAGGCTGTTCGAGACCAGGAAGAGGGCCGCCGCGCCGCTCAGCTTGCGGGTAAAGGCGATCATCGACGAGTAGACGCCCTCCCTCCGCCGCCCCGTCTTCAGCTCGTCCACATCGGGGATGTCGGGGAAGATGGCGTATATCATCATCACGATGCCCCCGACTCCGAGCCCCACCAGCGCGGCGAAGACGTAGACCAGGAAGGGGGGCGCCCCCGGGACCACGGCGAAGCTGAAGAGCATCGTCACGATCCAGACCGACGCGCCGACGATGTAGCCCACCCGTTTGTTCTTCCGCTGGCTGAGCCAGTTGTAGAAGGGAAGGGCCGCGACGTCGGCCAGGAGGAGCGTGCCCGTCACGTAGTTCGTCTCGTCCACCCGGCCAAGGAAGTACTTCCTATAGTAGATGACGGTGCTCATGACCACGTCGATGGCGATGAAAGCCAGCAGGTACATCAGGAGCGCCTGGACGAAGGTCCGGACCCGGAACGGCTCGACGAAGGCCTCGCGCCAGCGGAATGGGCGGACATCGCGCTGGAACGCGGGTCGCTCCCGGGTGGCGATGACGGTGGCGATGAAGGGGAGGGCGAAGAAGGCGCCGAAGGCCAGCCCCATTGTGACGTAGCCGGCGCGCACGCTGGGCGCGCGCTTCACAATCTCCAGGGGCAGGACGGCGGCCAGGAGCGACGAGATCACCGAGAAGAAGATGCGGAAGGAGCTGAGCGACGTCCGCTCGTCGTAGTCGAGGGTTAGCTCTGAGGCGAGGGCGTTGTAGGAGAGCTTGACGATGCTCACCACGGTGGAGAAGAACAGGTAGGCCACGACCACGAAGACGAAGCGCCGGGTCTCGTCGGGGTAATCGACCGGGTACCAGAGGGCGACGAAGGAGAGGAAGACCAGGACCACGCCGGCCAGGAGGTAGGGGCGGCGGCGCCCGAGGGGCGTGCGCGTCCGATCGGCCACGATGCCTCGAAGGGGTCCGTGATGGCGTCATAGACCTCGCTGATGAGAAAGACCGTCCCGGCCAGCGCCGGGTTGATGCGCACGACGTCGGTCAGGAAGTTGAGGTAATAGATGCCAATGATGACAAAGGAACCCCCGCCGTAGATGTCCCCCACGCCGAAGCCCAGCTTCTGCCAGAAGGTGAGCGTCTCCGAGGGCTGTGCCCCCGCGTCTGCCATCGTCGCCTTGTCCGTCATATGAAAGCCATGTCTCGAGCTGTCTCCATCATCCCGTCCTCTGCATATCGTTGCCACGAGCCGCCACCAACTGCCCGGGACCGGCGCGGTGCCAGCCCAGCCCACCCGGGGACATCGACCCAGTGTAATAGACGAGAGGCCGTCTGACAAGCTGCGCCCCCCGACGGTGCGTTGCACCTCGCCGGTGCCTTTCACCTAACAGCGCTGAACAGAGGGGCAAATGGCCCAGGAGGGCCACCGGTGTGAAGAGTATGAGGCGCTGCGGGAGGTGACACATCCTCTCCGCACCGCCCCGCGGGGCGGCGGCAGGAATGGAATCCTGCCCTACGTGGCGCAGCCCGGTGTTTGACCTCTCGCCTCACATGTGGGATGATATGCCGCACAATGAGGAGAGAGAAAGCGGCATGACGCTCGAGATGTGGACGGCGCTGGCCATCCTGGTGACGGCCATCGTGTTGTTCGTCACAGAGTGGGTGCGCGTCGACATCGTGGCACTGGGGGTAGTGGTGGCCTTGATGCTCACCGGCCTCCTGACGACATCGGAGGCGCTGGCGGGGTTCTCGAACCCTGCCGTGCTGAGCATCGCCGCGCTGTTCGTGGTGGGGGGCGCGGTGCTGAACACCGGCCTGGCCGACGCCATCGGCCGGCGCATCGTCACTGTCGCCGGGGAGAGCGAGGCGCGGCTGCTGACGGTGATCATGCTCACGGTGGCCATCCTCTCGGCCGTGATCAGCAGCACCGGGACGGTGGCCGTGCTCCTGCCAGCGATCGTCAGCGTCGCTCAGCGGCGGAAGATCAGCCCCTCACGGCTGTTGATGCCCCTCTCCTTCGGCG
>CAZQXX010000077.1:0-5410 GCA_964597105.1 uncultured Anaerolineales bacterium | reverse complement strand
GCTCAGCGGCGGAAGATCAGCCCCTCACGGCTGTTGATGCCCCTCTCCTTCGGCGCGCTGCTCGGCGGCGCGACCACGCTCATCGGCACGCCGCCCAACCTGATCGTCAGCGACCTGCTGCTCCACGCGGGGCTGGAGCCGTTCGGTTTCTTCGACTACACGCCCATCGGCCTGGTGCTGCTGGGGGTCGGGGTGCCGTTCATGGTCCTGGTCGGCCGCCACCTGCTGCCCGACCGCCAGGCCCCACCGGCGCTCCAGAGGGTCGAGACGCCTCAGGAGCTGGTGGCCCAATACCGGCTGCCGGACAATCTGTTTCGCCTGCGGGTGCGGCAGAAATCGCGCCTGGTGGGGCAGACGGTGAGCCAGTCGGCGCTGGGTCAGCGCTTCGGCCTCACGGTGGTGGAGATCCGCCGCGCCACGGCGTCCGGCCCGGTGCGCAACCTGCTGGGTCGATCTGGCGACGCGGAGCCGATCCAGCCCACCACCGAGACGTCCTTCCAGGCGGGGGATCTGCTCATCGTGAAGGGGGCCGGGAGCGACGTGGCGGCCGCGGCAGCGTTCTGGAATCTGGGCGTCCAGCCGGTGAGCGCGGAGGACGGGGATGCGCTGATCACGGAGGAGGTCGGGCTGGCGGAGGTGCTGCTGCGGCCGCGGTCGTCGCTGGTGGGGAGGACGATCGTGGAGGCGGATTTCGGGCGGCGGTTCCACCTGACGGTGCTGGGCATCAACCGGCCGGGGGTGGAGGAGCTGCTCGATCTGAAGACGACGCCCCTCCGCTTCGGGGACATCCTGCTGGTCCAGGGCCCGTGGAAGAACATCCTGGCGCTGCGGGAGCAGCCCAGTGATTTCGTGGTCATGGGGCAGCCGGAGCAGATGATGGGCGCGCCCGAGCGGGAGAAGGCGGGACTGACGGTGGCGGTGATGGCGGGTATGCTCGTCCTGCTCGTGACGAACACACTGTCGGTGGCGGCAGCGAGCATGCTGGCGGCCCTGACGGTGGTGCTCACCGGCTGCCTGACGATGGACGAGGCGTATCGAGCCATCGACTGGCGGAGCCTGGTGCTGGTCGCGGGGATGTTGCCGCTGAGCGCGGCGATGGAGAAGGTGGCCCTGGTCGATCTGGTGGCCCGGGGGTTGATCAACAGCCTGGGCACGCTCGGCCCGCTGGCGGCGCTGGCCGGGCTATTCTTGCTAACGTCGGCGTTCACGCAGGTGCTGTCGAACACGGCGACGACGGTGCTGATCGCGCCGGTGGCGCTGGCGGCGGCGCAGGCGCTGGGGCTGCGGCCGTACGCGTTCATGATGGCGGTGGCGATCTCGGCGTCGATGGGGATGGCGTCGCCCGTGGCCTCGCCGGTCAACACGCTGGTGATGGGCGCGGGGAACTACCGCTTTACGGATTATTTGAAGGTCGGGGGGCCGTTGATTCTGTTGTTGATCGCGGTGTCGACGGCGGTGTTGCCGTTGTTGTGGCCGTTTTAGGGGGGCCAGGGTGCGACGGCGATCTGGCGATCGCCTGGGAGCAGGGGTGCAGGGGTCCAAGGGGCAGGGAAGCGGCAGGGTGCGCGCTGACGGCGGGGATCTGATGATCCCCTGGGAGCCATTCGAAACGGAGCGACTGGGGGAGCGGCGGCGATTTGGCGACGCGGTGAGGGGCGTCGAGGGGATCCGCGGTGACGACGGCGATCTGGCGATCGCCTTCGAGCACATGCTTAATCTGGCGATTCTCCGGAGGCACTGTCTTGGGGTGTTCGATCCAGGGTGGTTGTCTTATAGAGGAGTGCGCGGTGGCGGCGGGGATCTGATGATCCCCTTAGAGCAAAGATGAGGCAGAAGTCTGGCGATTCCCTTGGAGCAGAGGTAAGGCAGGGGGTTGGTCAGAGCCAATCATGGCAGAGGTGAGGTGAAGTAGGAGTATGGGGGTTGTGGACGTGCAGGAGGTGATGAACGGGCGGCTGGGGGTGGGGTTCGCGCTCTGGCTGGGGCGCGCGATGCCGCCGGGGGTTGGACACCGCTTGGGCGACGTGATCGCCAGGGGGGTGGCCGGGCGCCGAAGCTGGGACATGGTCCGGGCGGTCCGGGCGAATCAGTGGGTGGTCAGCGGCGGCACGCTGACGCCCGACGAGCTGAATCAGAGGGTCCGGGATACGTTCGGGCACACGGCCCGCTGCCTGTACGACCTCTACCATCACCTGGGCGATCCGACGGCTCTGGATAGCTTAGTGGCCTACGATCCGACGGTCGACGCGCTACTGACGGCGCTCAGTCGCGGGGACGAGACCGCGATCCTGGTGGGCCCGCATCTGAGCAACTTCGACCTGGTGGCGCGGGCGATCGCCACGCGCGGAGTGGGGCTGATGGCCCTCTCCTTCTCGCAACCGGGGAGCGGGTACCAGTGGCAGAACGACCTGCGGAGGCAGTGGGGAATCGACGTGGCGCCGGCGTCGACGGGGTCGCTGCTCCGGGCAGCACGGCGATTGCGCGCGGGCGGTACGATCATCAGCGGCCTGGACCGCCCGCTGCCCGGGTCGGCGTACCGGCCTCGATTCTTCGGCCGGCCGGCGCCGCTGTCGGCGATGCACGTGATGCTGGAGCTGAAAACAGGGGTGCCGGTCCACGTGCTGGCGGCCGTGATGCGCCCGGACGGGGTGTATGTTATCAAGGGCTCGGGCCCGATCGAGATGGTGCCCGGGCCGGACCGCCGCTCGGCGCTGGTCGCCAACGCCGAGCGGGTCCTGGCCGCAGCGGAGGGCTTCATCCGCCTGGCGCCGTGGCAGTGGTCGATGTTTTACCCAGTGTGGCCGGAGGCACTGGAGGAGGTGGGATAGATCCGTGTGGAACCACGATGAGAATGGGGTGACTGAGCTCGAGTGCGATATCGCCGCGCATACGCGCGTCAACGACATCCTCCTGGGACCACTGGAGCGTCCGGCGCTGGCCTGGCTGGTCGCGCGGATGCCTCCGTGGGTGACGCCGGACACCCTGACGGGGGTGGGGATCGCCGGGGCAGCGGTCATCTTCGCCGGCTACGTGCTGACCCACGTTCACAGCGGGTTCCTGTGGCTGGCGAGTCTGGGGTTTGTCATCAATTGGTTCGGCGACAGCCTGGACGGGACGCTGGCGCGCTACCGACACATCGAGCGGCCGCGGTACGGGTTCTTCGTGGATCACACAATCGACGTGGTAAGCGAGTATCTGGTCTTCATCGGTCTGGGGCTGTCGCCGTACGTGCGTCTGGAGATCGCGTGCCTGGCGTTGATCGGGTATCTACTCCTGTCTGTGCTGAGCTACGTGCGGACGTGCGTGGACGGCGTATTCAAGATTTCCTACACGAAGCTCGGCCCAACGGAGATGCGGGCGATCGCGATTCTGGCGAACACGGTGATCTTCGCGGTGGGGAATCCGGGGCTCGAGTTGCCGGTGGGGACGGTGACGGTGTACGACGGGATCGTGGCGGCGATCGCGGTGGCGCTGACGGTCGCGTTCTTGGTGTCGATGCTTCAGCAGGCCCGGCGGATGGCGGCGCTGGGGGAGTAAGGGGCCAGAGTGCAGCTTGACCGTTCGGGCCCGCGCCCCTCTCCGCCTCCGTGCGCCCTGTCATTGCGCAATCACTATACGAATACCTGCGCCCTCGTGCACCTGAGGGCTGAGGTGGTCACGAGGGAGAGGTTCCTCCGCTCCGGTCGGAATGGCGGGAATCGAGGACCTGGTTTGTCGACCAGCTCCTCGATCGTTCGTAACGGGGTGGACGTCACCGGGGAGCGCCGTAACGCGCTACTCCGCGATGCTCCGTAGCGCACTACGAACGAGACGGAGGACGGCAGGCCGCTGCGCTGCGTGGCCCGCGAGATGGGCGGCCCAGGAGGTGGGCGGCCCATCTCGTGGGCGGCCCATCTCCTGGGCCACTCACTACAAGCGGGCACTTGCACCACACTACTCCCCCTCAGGCGCTGCCCCCTCCTCCACCCACATGGGCCAGTCGGTCGCCCAGGGGGGCACACCCACGTCCCGCACCCGGTCGTAGTGCGGCAGGTACCCCTTCAGATCGAGCACGGGCGTGCCGTCAAAGGCATCCATGGCCCCCACCTCGACGTGCCCTCGGTCGTGATCGACCGCCAGGATCCGGGTCGTGGTTAGGCCGATGGGGTTGGGGCGCACGGGGGCCCGGCAGGCGAAGATGCCGAGGGGCGGCGCCTCGAAGGGCATCTCCTCGAAGCGCGTCGTCTCCCGGTGCCCAGCGTCATCGAAGTCGCTGAACCACCACACTACCTGCACGTGGCTGTACTGCTCCAGCTCCTTAAGGGCCGGGACGAAGGCAGGGAGGATCTGGAGAATCGTCCTCCCGTCGTCTCTCCGCACGTGTCCCACGGGGGAGACGTGGTACGTCTCGGCGCGTCCGTTCGTCGGCGTGGCGGTCATCTACCTGCCTCCCTTCCGGAACCAGACGGTCAGCAGGGCAAAGGCGACGGGGGCGCCGATGACCCAGATCAGGCCGGTGACGATGAGCAGCGTCTCGCCGAGGCCGAACATGGTCGAGCCGATCTGGCCGACGGCCGTGATCGCCTGGGCGAGGAAGAGGCCGCGGATCCAGCGCTCCCATCGCCCGCCCTGGAACACAAACCCCGCGAACACCATCGAGATCGACAGGTAGACGTAGGAGTTGGCCAGCGCGTTGAAGATCCCGGTCGGATTGTCGGGGATCCACATCTCGATGCCCGCCGTTTGCCCGGCCGCCAGGCTCGGTCGCACGGCGACGGCCTGGACGGTGTAGTTGATGCTCGCCATGGTGGCGTAGACAATGCCCACCGCCAGCGCCACGAGGCTCCATATCTTCTGATCCTCGGATGCCACGTGATGGATGCAGGCCAGAAGAACCAGGTAGGTGATCGCCAGCAGCAGCGACGGATAGACGTAGAGGATGCGCGCCGCACTGAAGGCCGCGGCATACGCCTCCAGGTTGGTCCACTCCGGGACCGGCGCGATGGCGTCTTTTGCGACGAACGTGACGAACCAGAGAACAGCGGCCAGGGCCGAGAGGACGGCGGACCAGGTGCCGAGGGTGCGAATCGTGCGTTTCATGACGGATGGGTCTCCTTTCTCGTGTGACGTATCGATGGTTCGCGACGGGCAGCCGGGTCATGTGCCGGGCACGTCAACGGCCGAACGACACGTGCCAGGCACCAGCGGGCCAATCGAAGACGAGGATCGACACGAGGATGGCCAGGTCGATGAGGAGGCCAATCAGCCCCTTCTCGACCAGCAGCCCGCCCCGCCCGTCCCAGAAGACGACGATCACGGCCGCCGAGAGGGCGGCGGAGCCCACGACGACCGGCCGCCACCAGCTCGCCCCGACGAGCAGCCCCACGGCCCCCGCGCAGAACACCAGGGCGCCGATGGCGTAGGCGACGCC
>CAZQXX010000076.1:3356-13329 GCA_964597105.1 uncultured Anaerolineales bacterium | reverse complement strand
TCCTCAACTGTGGTACAATGCCTCGCGGGAGGAATCCCCTGATACAGTAAACCCCGCCAACCAAGGCGACATCTTCTGGAGGAATAATGGTCAAAGAGTTTCCTGGACGCGGCAAGGTCGCGATCCTCAGAACCAGCCCCGACACGGTGCTGGAAGATTACGCCCGCTTGATAGAGCTAGCCGGCGTGCGTGACGTCCTGCCACGGGATAAGGAGACAATCCTGAAGATCAACATCTCGTGGCAGACCTGGTATCCAGCCTGCTCGACTGCCCCCTGGCAGCTTGAGGGAGTCATTCGAGGGCTCCGTGCTGCTGGCTACGACGATCTGATCGCTGCCCACAATGACACGGTCGTCGTCGATGCGCACGTCGGCGAGCGGAACAACAAACACAAGTTCGTCGTCGATACCTACGACGTTCGCAACGTCCATCTGTTCGAGCCTCAATACAATTGGATTCGCTACGAACCCAAAGAACCTTTCCTGGTGCTGGATCAGATCTACCCGGAAGGGGTCTACATCCCGGAGCTCCTCGTCGGACGCAACATCGTCCAGCTTCCTACGGTGAAGACTCACGTCTTCACCACGATTACCGGGGCGATGAAGAACGCCTTCGGCGGCCTGCTGAGCCGGAAGCGCCACTGGACACACGCCGACATCCACAAGACCCTCGTGGATCTGTTGACGATACAGCAGGATATCCATCCAGGGCTCTTCGCTGTGATGGACGGGACCTTCGCCGGCGATGGGCCGGGGCCGCGCGCCATGCGCTGGCACGAGAAAGACGTCATCCTCGCCTCCGCAGATCAAGTGGCCATCGACGCTATGTCCGCCCACCTGCAGGGCTTCGACCCGCTGTCCATCCCGTTCATCCGCATCGCCCATGAGAAAGGGCTTGGCGTGGGCGACCCGGACGAGATCGAGATCGTTGGCGAGGACCGTGAGTGGGCGATGGCCCAAGACTGGGGGTTCATACAGGAACAGACCTTCGCCAGCCGTGGTCAGCACGCGATCTACCACGGGCCACTCAAGCCGCTGGAAGGGCTGCTCTTACGCTCTCCGCTGGTGCCCTGGTCCTACTTCGCCAGCAATTTCTACCACAACGTCTACTGGTATCCTTTCGTAGGACGCAGCCGCGTCGAAGAGGCACTGGAGACGGAGTGGGGCCAGCTCTTCGCCGAGTATGGTGCTGAGGCAGGCCTGCGCGGCGCGGTTATGCCGGGTATGGAGAAGAAGACCGTCCTGACGGCCGCCGCCGGGCTGGTCGTATTGGCCGCCGCAATCGGCATCGGGGCGACGCTCCGGAAGAAGGAGTAGCTCGAGATATGCTCAACCGACACGAACTCGGTGATCTCTTTGGGGGGCTGCGGACAACGGTTACGGTGGCCGATGAAGACGGGTCCATCGTGTTTCTGAACGACCTGGCGGCGGCCCACTACGCCGATCGCGGGGGGAGGACGCTGATCGGCTCCAACCTCAACGACTGCCATAACCCCGCCTCTCAGAGGAAGATTCGCGAGATGTACATCCGTTACCAGGCCGGGGACCTGAGCCCCACCCGCTATCGTGAAGAGAAGGAGGATGGCACAGCCCACAGCATCGTCGTCATCCCCATCGTCGTCGAGGGGCGATTTCGTGGCATCGCCGAGCTGATGTGGACCGAGCGCCCGGAACACGTCTTTGACAAGTAAGCCACGACACCAACGCTGGGTCAATCACTACGGAGGCTTCTATGCATCGCGTCAGCAATCTCGTCTCACAACGCATCACTGACGTCCCCCCTTCGGGTATCCGCCGCTTCTTCGACATCGCCGCCACCATGGAGAACGTCATCAGTCTGGGCATTGGTGAGCCGGACTTCGACACGCCCGAGCCCATCATTCAGGCCGGGATTGAGGCGCTCCAGCGCGGTGAGACCCATTACTCCTCAAACTCTGGGCTGATGGAGCTACGCCGCGCCATCGCCGACCACCTGGATGAGATGTACGACCAGACCTATAACCCGGCGAGCGAGATTCTGGTCACTGTCGGTGTGTCTGAAGCGCTCTATCTGGCGCTCGCTGCGACACTGGATCCGGGAGACGAATGTATCGTGCCAGAACCTTGCTTCGTCTCGTACGCTCCGGAGGTCACCTTTGCCGGAGCGAAGCCCGTCGTCGTGCCCGCTCGGGTGGAGAACGACTTCCAGGTCACGGCCGAGGAAATCGCCGAGGCCATCACGCCACGAACTAAAGCGCTGCTGATCGGCTATCCCAACAACCCGACCGGCGCTGTGATGAGTCGTGAGCGACTGAACGAGATCGCCGCCGTCGCGAAGCAGCACGATCTGCTCGTGATCTCCGATGAGATCTACGACCGCCTCGTCTACGACACGGAGCACGTCTGCTTCCCCAGCCTGCCCGGTATGTACAGCCGCACCATCCTCCTGCAGGGCTTCTCCAAGGCCTATGCGATGACGGGATGGCGCATCGGCTATATCGCCGCCCCAGCGGAGATCCTCGGACAGCTCCGCAAAGTGCATCAGTACACCATCATGTGCGCACCAAGCGTCTCCCAATATGCGGCGCTGGCGGCTCTGCAGCAGGGAGAACCCTTCGTGCAGGAGATGGTAGCTGAGTATGACCGCCGCCGGCGACTCATTGTGGACGGGCTAAACGACCTTGGACTGGACTGCTTCGAGCCTCAGGGAGCCTTCTACGCTTTCCCCTCGGTCCAGATCACGGGGATGGACGACACCGAGTTCGCAGAGACCCTTCTCCACGAAGAACGCGTGGCCGTGGTCCCGGGTGGTGCCTTCGGCGATGCTGGGAAGGGCTACGTGCGCTGCTCCTATGCCACTGCCTACGAGAAGATCGAAGAAGCGCTCGAGCGCTTGCAGCAGTTCGTACGTCGACACGGCTAGCCCGTCGGGGCTCTGCCCGCGTGGTATAATACGGGAAGGTAAGGTATAATAGAGAGCGACAGGCCCTTCTCCACCGCCATACCGCGCCGGCTCAAGTCATTGCGGACACTGTGATGCCATACGAACCGATCATCGGTCTGGAAGTCCACGCCCAAATCCACACGCACTCCAAGATGTTCTGCGGGTGTCCGGTGACCGAGGACACGGGAGACCTGCCTCCGAACAGCTACGTCTGCCCCATATGCACCGCGATGCCTGGCACCCTGCCGGTAGTCAATCGACGTGCGGTCGAGATCGCGATCAAGACTGGCCTGGCCCTCCACTGCGACATCCCTCCCGTCAGCCGATTCGCCCGCAAGTCGTATTTCTATCCCGATCTGCCCAAGGGATACCAGATCTCCCAGTATGCCCTACCTCTTGCCGTCGACGGCTACCTGGAGATCGACGTGGGCGGGTCGGAGACATCCGTCAGGATTCAGCGGGCTCATCTGGAGGAGGATGCCGGGAAGCTGTATCACGAAGGTGACATCACCAAGGTAGACCTCAACCGCGCCGGGGTCCCGCTCCTGGAGATCGTCTCCGAACCGGATATGCATTCCGCCGAAGAAGCCCGCGCTTACGGCGAATCCTTGCGCGAGATTCTTATGTATCTCGGCGTCAACTCCGGCAATATGGAAAGAGGGGTCATGCGCTTCGAAGCGAACGTGAGCGTACGACCCGTGGGCTCCGACCAGATGGGAGCTCGCCACGAGATAAAGAACCTTAACTCGTTTCGAGCGCTCTATGAATCCATCGCCTACGAAATCGATCATCAGACCTCCATGCTGGAAGAAGGGAGGAAGATCGAACCGCAGACGATGGGCTGGAACGAGATGGACGCCGTGACCGTACCCCAAAGAGGGAAGGAGTTTGCTCATGACTATCGGTACTTCCCGGAGCCCGACATCCCTCCCGTGGAGATCGCTCGTGAGGAAACAGAAGCGTTGCGGGCCCAACTGCTCGAACTCCCCAGAGCGAAACGAGCCCGCTTCACCCGCCAGTACGGCTTGGGCGATTACGATGCGACCCTTCTCGTCCAGGAGAAGGCCGTAGCCGACTACTTCGAGCACGTAGTCGAATCGGGCGTTGAAGCGAAGCAAGCGGCCAACTGGATCACCGGTGAGCTGTTCCGCCTCTTGAAGACAGCCAACCAGGAGATTGGGGCCAGCAAGGTCACGGCGGAAGCGCTGGCAGAGCTGATCAGACTGGTGGAGGATGGCACCATCACCCAGAGTACGGGCAAAGACCTGCTGGAGGAAATGTTCGCCACCGGGCAGCGGGCGCGCGATATCGTGAGAGAGCGCGGGCTAACCCAGATCTCCGACACAAGGGAGCTGAGAGGAATTGTTCTGCAGACGCTGAACGAGAACCCCGAGCAGGTGGAGGAGTACCTAAAGGGAAGGAAACAGGTCATCGGCTGGTTCATCGGCCAGGTCATGCAAGCCACCCGAGGGAAGGCGAATCCCCGGTTGGTACGAGAACTCTTGAAGGAGGAACTGGAAGGAAACCGGGACTAGCCCGTCGCCGCCGAAGCCAGCTTCGATCTCTCTCAATAAGGGACAACGAGTCCGATTGTGGCGACTCACGATGCCTTCGAGCTACTGAGCTCATGAGCCGCTCGACAGAACCAGCCGCAGGAAGGATCGGCTGGAAACAACTTACATAATCTCAACACAATATGGAGGCTTAAGTAATGTCAGAACGAAATCCATTCGCCATCGCACAGCAGCAGCTGGACGAGGCTGCCCAGATCATGGGGCTGGACCCGGCGACGCACGAGTTCCTACGCTGGCCGCTGCGCGAGCTCCACGTGACGCTCCCCGTGCGTATGGACGATGGGAGTGTTCGCGTGTTCAAAGGGTTTCGCGTCCAGTATAACGATGCACTGGGCCCCACAAAAGGTGGGCTCCGCTTCCATCCTGAGGAGACGATCAACACAGTCCGTGCTCTGGCCGCGTGGATGACCTGGAAGACAGCGGTCGTCGATCTACCTCTGGGCGGCGGCAAGGGGGGAGTGGTCTGCAACCCGAAGGAGATGTCCCAAAGAGAACTGGAGCGTCTGAGCCGAGCGTACATCCGTCAGGTCGGTAGAATCATCGGAGAGGAGAGCGATGTCCCCGCTCCAGACGTCTATACCAACCCTCAGATTATGGCATGGATGATGGACGAGTACTCCTACCTGCGCGGCTACAATGTCCCCGGCGTCATCACCGGCAAACCGATCCCGCTTGGCGGCTCCAGGGGACGCGGAGACGCGACTGCCCGCGGAGGCATGTACACTATCCGTGAGGCCGGCAAGGCGCTGGACATCAATCTGGAAGGGGCCACAACCGCCATCCAGGGCTATGGTAACGCCGGTCACTTCGGCCATCTCTTAGGAGAGGAGCTACTTGGGCTTAAGGTCGTCGCCGTCTCCGACTCCAGCGGTGGAATCTACAATCCTGACGGCCTTGACCACGATGCAGTGGTCAGTCATAAGCAAGAGACAGGGACAGTTACGAACTTCCCCGGTGCGCGGAACATCACCAACGACGAACTCTTGGAGCTGGACGTGACCATCTTGATCCCGGCCGCACTGGAGAATCAGCTGACAGGCAGCAACGCCGGCAACGTCAAGGCTCGTATCGTGGCAGAGTTCGCGAATGGACCCACGACACCAGAAGCTGACGACATTATGTACGAAAACGGTATCTACGTCATTCCCGATTTCCTTTGTAACGCCGGTGGTGTGACTGTCTCCTACTTCGAGCAGGTTCAGAACGCATATGATTACTACTGGGACCTAGAGACTGTCCACGAAAGATTGGACAAGAAGATGACCGCGGCCTTCCATGCCGTGCATGAGACAGCGAGGAAACACAGCGTCAAGAATCGAATGGGTGCCTATATCGTCGCGGTAGGACGCGTTGCTGAGGCTTGCAAGCTGCGCGGCTGGGTATAGGGATGTGAGTCACCGATCGGCCTCCACCTACTGAACAGCCAGAAATGCGAGTCACCGCACAGGCAGAAGTTGGCGGAGGAACTTCGTAAACCGGAACACTTGGTCAGCGAGCTCCCGGCTAGTCCGAGGATGGCCAATCAGCATCAAGGGAGGTGGCCTGTATCGTACACGTCCGAACCATCGTGTCGCGAACGCATGTCTGGACAGGAACTCCGTCCCATTTGATCTCCTCGGAGATCTGGAGTAACATACGCCAACTGCAAAGCTGCTTAGCAAAGGAGGGCCTCAAATGTACCAGAAACTCATCATCGTCGGCAACCTTGGTCGAGATCCGGAGATGCGATACACGCCTGACGGAACCCCCGTAACCAACTTCTCGGTGGCCACCAACCGGCGCTGGACGAATGCCGATGGCAGCCAGGGGGAGGAGACCGTGTGGTTCCGTGTCACCGTCTGGCGCCGCATGGCCGAGGTCTGCAATGAATATCTCGAGAAGGGCCGTCAAGTCCTGGTCGAGGGGCGTCTGCAGGTCGACCCCGAGACAGGTGGTCCCCGCATCTGGACGGACCGGAACGGTAACCCAAGAGCTTCGTTCGAGATGACGGCACTGACGGTCCAATTCCTCGGACGTGGCGCTGCAGGCCCTGCACCTGGTGCCGCCGATATTCCCGAGGAGCCTCCAGCGGACGAGGACGAGGAAGAGATCCCCTTCTAGCCCACGTGCTACCGGAGAGACCGCCGGGTCTGTAGTGGCTATCCCGCCCCCGCTGGGAGCCCCTGGGCCGGCGGTCTCTGCGTTTTGGACCGGCAAGGGTATGTATGTGACGACCCGAAGACGGCCGATATCCCGGCTGCTGGCCCAGACCTCGAAGCTATTAGAGCCACCAGGAGGTTCTCCATGAGCAACGCACAACCCCGTAAGCAGAAGGTCAACATCGAAGTCCCCGCTGAGCTTGAAGCCACTTATGCCAACTTCGCGGTCATCACGCATTCACCGTCGGAGATCATCATCGATTTCGCCCGAGTGCTCCCCAATGCCCCGAAGTCGAAGGTCCACGCGCGCATTGTAACAACGCCCATGCACGCCAAGCTCTTGTTACAAGCATTGAGCGACAACTTGAAGAAGTATGAGGCCCAGTTCGGCGAGATCAACGTTCCGTCCGGGGGAGACAAGCTGGCTCAACAGTTCTTCGGCGGCGCGAGACCATCTCAACCCCCGGAGGAGTAACACCCATGTCCGTGACGATCGAAAACCTGGATGTTGTAGCCGATCGAATCCGAGAGGATTTCGAGATGCGGAATTCTGTCCGGGACAACGCCCTTCACCGGACGCGAGAGTTGATTCGCTTCTGTGGAAACGCCATTCGGGCCAGCCACCGCAACGAGTGGGACGAAGCCCGAGACTTGCTGAGCCAGGCAGATGAGCTTGCCCTCCGTATTCAGACGTCTCTCCAACCCTATCCCGACCTACGACACGCCGGTTACACCCGGGACGCCCTTAAGGAGTTGGTGGAAGCACACGTCACCCTGGCCCTGGTCAAAGGGAATCCGATACCGGAGCCAGAGGATCTGAGCGTGACCTATCCCTCCTACCTCAACGGACTGTGCGAGGCCGCCAGCGAGCTCCGTCGGCGCGCCTTGGATGAGATGCGTCAGGGAGATCTCGACGAGGCGGAACGACTACTTGGTTTAATGGATGACGTCTACGACGTCGTAAATGCCTTCGACTTCCCTAACGCCATCACTGGAGGGCTGCGACATCGAGTTGATCAACTCCGCGGGGTTCTGGAACGGACACGGGGAGACTTGACCAGCAGCCTTCGGCAGGACCGCCTGATCCGCGCTCTGCAGGACTTCGAGCAGCGTGTCGACAGCCTCTGAGCGACCCGATAGAGTCATCCGCGCCAGCGAGGTAGGCGAGTATGCCTACTGCGCCCACGTCTGGTGGCTGGGCAGGATAGAGAACGTGCCCTCAGCCCACCTGGAGGCTATGGAGGCGGGCACGCGGGGCCACCGATCCCACGGTCGGGGGGTGAGGATGTCTCTCACGTTGAAGCGCCTTGGGTACGCATTGTTGACGTGTGCTGCCGTCCTGGTCATACTGGAGGTGGTCACTTGACGATCATCGCCGCGGCAGCGTTGATGGGGCTGGGCATGCTCTTCCTCTGGCTGAGCTGGAGGGGCAGAGCGCGCAGCGGCCTACCCCAGGGTCACGTCACTTACTCCGACACCGCCAACCAGGAGCGGTCAGAGCGCCCCCTTTTTTCGGGCGAGCTACGTCTCACGGGCAAGCCCGATTACCTCGTGAACACCGAGACTGGCGTCGTCCCTGTGGAGGTTAAGTCGCGCCCTGCGCCCGAACGCCCATACCGCTCTCACCGCCTGCAATTGGCCGCCTACTGCGCACTGGTGGACAGGGTTTATGGACGTCGTCCTACGCATGGCATCTTGGCATATGCCAACCGTTCCTTCAGAGTGGACTACGACGCGGAGCTGGAAGAGGAACTGATGCGTACCCTGGATCGTATGCGCGCAGCCTTGAGCGCCGGAGGTGCAGCCCGCAACCACAGTGACAGCTACCGCTGCGCCGCCTGCGGTCACCGTGACCTCTGCGATCAGAAACTGACGTAGGTCGGATCCGTATAGCCGTCAGCGACCGCCGCCGTCACATTCTGCCACGATGCGATCCTCGCCCGAGTAGACCCGGAAGCTGTGGCGCCGCGCGTAGCCGACCAACGTGATCCCCCACCGCTGTGCCAGCTCAATAGACAGCGAGGTCGGCGCAGTCCGGGATACCACGATCGGAGCGTCCATACGGGCGGCCTTGCTGATCATCTCAGAGCTGACACGCCCACTCGTCACCAGCACGCCGTCCGCAGTCGACACCTCCGCCAGCAGACAAGCGCCAGCGATCTTGTCCAGCGTATTGTGACGGCCGACGTCCTCAGCCACGCAGACCAGATGATCACTCTGATCCAGAAAGGCCAGGGCTGCCGTATGCAGGCCTCCCGCCCGATGGTACAGCGAGGCCGCGTCCGATAGTCTCGCCATCAGGCTCGTGACTTGGTCTGGCGTAATGACCAGATCCGATTCGACCCGGTGCTGAGAACGACCGAGCTCTTCAAATGTCGTTCCACCGGAACAACCGGAGGTGATCGTGCGCACCTCGGGTCGATCGATCTCATGATTGAGCCAGACGTCGACCCCCTGCTCGTCGCCACACAGCTCAATCACCGCCACATCGTCCAGGCCCTCGATCAACCCTTCGTTGAAGAGAAACCCCAGCGCCAGATCCTTCAGCCGGGTCGGAATGCACATCAACCTGACCAACGCCAAACCGTTGACGTGGAGCGTGACCACCGCCTCGGTCGGCACCACGCCGCGCACCGATCGGCTTTCGGCATCGTAGTAGCCGGTATAAGTGACCCGCCGGGCTCCACTATCAACCATGCTGCACACCTTCCAGCAGAGCCGCTGCTCGCTTTGCGACAGCTTCGGGGGTGAAGCCGAGCGCCTTCACGAAATCCCGGTACGGGGCCGATGCTCCGAAGCGCTCCACACCCATCACCGCTCCTCCCTGACCCACGTAGCGCTCCCATCCCAGAGGAGCTGCCGCCTCAATCGCCAGACGCGCCCTCACCCCCGATGGAAGCACCTCGTTCTGATATGCCTCAGGCTGTGCCTCGAACCGCTTCCAACATGGCATCGAGACGACGCGGGCTTGCATACCTTGCTCCACGAGGATCTCCTGCGCCGCCAGCGCCAGATGCACCTCGGAACCGGTCGCGATCAAGATCAAGTCCGGCTCGCCAGCTGGAGCATCCCTCAGCACGTAGGCGCCGCGTGCCAGGCCACCGGTCTCGGTCGAGCCGGTCTGATTGAGGACCGGCACAGGCTGGCGGGTGAGAACAATACCCGTCGGACCGTCGCGTCGCTCAAGAGCCACGCGCCAGGCCGCGACCGTCTCATTCGCATCTGCCGGTCGGATGACCTCCAGGTTCGGGATGGCTCGCAGTCCTGCCAGGTGCTCCACCGGCTGATGCGTCGGGCCATCTTCTCCAATCCAGACCGAGTCGTGCGTCCAGACGTAGA
>CAZQXX010000076.1:0-3256 GCA_964597105.1 uncultured Anaerolineales bacterium | reverse complement strand
CACGCTCTCGGTGAATGTGATGTCCGTAGAGCCCTCGATCGAGATCTCATTGTCGTCGTAGAGATAGATCAACTTGTCCAGTCCCAGGTGTCCGGCAAGCGAGGCCGCTTCATGGCTGATCCCCTCCATCAGATCACCATCTGAGACAATGGCGTAGGTATAGTGATCGAAGATGGGAAACTCCGGGCGATTGAAGGTCGCTGCGAGAAAGCGCTCTGCAACTGCCATGCCCACGCCGGTTGCGAAACCCTGTCCCAGCGGCCCGGTGGTCGTCTCCACCCCGGGCGTGAGACCATACTCGGGGTGACCGGGGGTGCGGCTACCCAGCTGACGGAAGCTCTTTAGCTCGTCCAGGGACAGGTTATACCCCGTCAGATGGAGCAGGCTGTACAGGAGCATCGACCCATGCCCGGCTGACAGAACGAATCGGTCCCGATCTGGCCAATCTGGGTCGGCCGGGTTATGCTTCAAGAACCGAGTCCACAGGACGTAGGCAACATCAGCGGTCCCCATGGGCATGCCCGGATGTCCCGAATCGGCTTTCTCGACAGCGTCCATCGCCAGCGTGCGGAGGGTGTTAATGCAGGTCTGATCCAGATTCTCACTCATCGTTGACTCCAGGTAGGTTGCGCAGCAGAATATGAGCGAATTGTACTGAAGAGAACGTCCTTGGCAAGGACGGCGCGTCAACACCGCACGCGGCCTTCTTGGAAATGGACTGGACTGAGACCGCATGCGCGCAGGATTGAGGTCCTCAACCCCTCTGACACTCGGCTCTTCGAAGCACGTCTTCGGCATTGCAGTCCCACTCAGCCCAGGCCAACAGAACCAGTCGGATCGCAGCCCGCTGTCTTTACCACCCGAGCTGGCGGCTACAGTTGACAATGGATGGCACGAGGGGTATCCTTCGTCTCAAGTCATCGCGCCACCAGGCGAGGTCCCCATCCTGGAGCTATCTTCCGCGTGAGCGAGATGTTGATCGGAGATATACCAGTCAGGCAAGGAGTAGCCTATGAGACCGTCTGAGCAAACCCGAGCACCGGGGCAGTCCGAGCCGATATCCGTGGCGGACGCTGAATCAGGGACAAGCTCAATACTCGGCGAGGATCCCCGGCTATCCGTGCTCTTCGAGCTCGCAGGGATTTTTGCCACCAGACAGGATCTCGACACGATGTTAACGCGATCTGTCAACAGCCTTGTGGAAACGCTGGAGGCTGTGCAGGCAGCGGTGCTGATGATCTATAATCCTGATGATGAGGCATTGGCCGTCAGAGCAGCGCACGGCTATGATCTTTCTCGCCTGCAGCACACCCGTCTTGCCATCGGCGAGGCGACGTGTGGAAAGACCTTCCAAACCGGTGAGCCCCAGCTTTACCCAACTCCGAGAGATCTAGCCAGGTCAAGGAGGAGTCTCACCCCCGAGAACGCCCGTGCATTCAGGGAGGCCATCATAGGTGATCGTTGGCCTCAGAGCGCCGTCTGCGTTCCCCTGTTCGCAGGCGAGAACAAGGTAGGGGTCCTGATGCTCGAGAATCTGGCGAAGCCCAGGAGCTTCGTCCAATCGGACCTGCCATTCTTGCACGCCGTGGTCGACCTCATTGCCTTGGCTGTTCAGAATGCGCGTCTCAGGCAAAGGCTGCAAGAGACACGGGCGATTGATGAAGCGAATCGTCTCAAGGGGGAATTGCTCTCCATCCTGGCCCACGAGATGCGCACCCCACTCACGTCAATCAAGGGCTACTCAACTGCCCTTCTCATGCAGGAAGCCTCCTTCGATCCGGCAGCCCAGCGGGAATTCCTGGAGATCATCGATGAAGAATGTGACACGCTCGAATCCCTGGTCCACGACCTTCTTGAATCGTCGATTATCGACGCTGGACTGTTGAAGCTCGAGCCCCAGCCAGTTGTGCTATCAAGGCTGTCGGAGGAAACCATCGACGAGATAGCGCACCGAACGGACGATCATCGATTCATGGTCGACTTCCCAGCAGGCTTCCCCGTCGTCGATGCTGATCCAGATCGCATCAGGCAGGTGCTGAGAAATCTCCTGGACAATGCGGTGAAGTACTCACCGGATGGCGGCTTGGTTATCCTGAGAGGTGAGTCCACACAGGATGAAGTGATTGTCACTGTGGCCGACCAGGGAGTTGGCATATCTCCAGAGCATCTCAATCGTCTGTTTGATAAGTTCTTCCGAGTCGAGTCTGGCCTCGGACATCATGTGGTCGGTTCAGGGTTGGGATTGCCCATCTGTCGCACGATCGTGGAGGCCCACGGAGGCCGCATCTGGGCAGAGAGCAAGGTTGGACAAGGCAGCACGTTCTATTTCACGCTCCCCCTCGAAGGCATAAGTCAGGGCGGGTCAGAAACACCGACTCGATAAAAGGAATTGACCCCAGAAGATGAATGAGAAAGTCTTGATCATAGACGACGAACCGCGGGTTGTGCAGCTCGTCCGTGCGGTGCTGAAAGCCGTAGGCTACGACGTAGTCGCCGCTATGAGCGGCGAGTCCGGGGTCGAGGCGGTGGCCCTGGAGCAGCCAGATCTCGTATTGCTGGACGTCCGGCTTCCAAACGGACCTGATGGCTATGAGGTCTGCGAGCGCATCCGTGAGTTCTCTGACGTGGGAGTGATTATGCTCACGGCGAAGGCCAGGCACGAGGACGTCTTGCAGGGCTTTGAGGCCGGGGCCGACGATTACCTCACCAAGCCGTTCAACGCCAAGGAGCTTGTAGCCCGGGTCAAGGCCGTCCTGCGGCGCACTCGGTATCCGGAGGAGAGGACCAGGGCAACGAAGACCTGCGGTGAATGGGAGATCGATTTCGCCCGGCACACGGTCAAAGTGGCTGGCGAGCGTGTCTCGCTCACCCCGACGGAGTATGCTCTGCTTCGCCAGCTGGCGATGAACACCAACTGTGTGATGACGCACGGCGACTTACTAGCAAAGGTATGGGGCCCCGAGTATCGGGATGACCTGGACTATCTCCGAGCCTACATACGTTATCTGCGCTGCAAACTCGAGGCGGATCCATCCAACCCAGAGTACATCCTAACGAGCCAGGGCGTCGGGTATATGCTCACTTGTCCAGAGGAGAGCTGACAGCTCTCAAGCCCGGTCTGTAGCGTCTGTCGGGATCCCGAGGGGACAGCATCATTCGTCCCCTCAGCGCTCAGCTTTGAAGGCGGCCTGCCCCCCGGGGGGCAGGCCGCCTTTCTTCATGGGATTTTCATAAAGTGCACCACCGTTTTTATGAC
>CAZQXX010000075.1:8086-13649 GCA_964597105.1 uncultured Anaerolineales bacterium | reverse complement strand
CGTTCCGAGTGTGCTACAATCACATGTCGCACGCGCAAGCAGCTGTGCCGGACACACGTTCGCGCCTCTGGCGCCGCATGGAGAACCGTGACCGACGAGCAAACCATCTACCCCATTGACCTGCTGGACCTCCCCACCCGGGTGCGCAACGCCCTCGTGCGCGAGGGGCTGACGACGCCCGAGGATCTGATGCAGCGCGACGAGGTGGAGCTTCTGAGCATCTACGGCATGGGCCCCGTCTCCCTGGAGCAGGTGCAGAAGCAGCTGGCGCTCTGGGAACGGGACCATCGCCCCGCCGAGGAGACGGAGGACGTGGATCGAGCTCCACGCGATCCCTTTCCCCTGCTGCCGGGGCAGCGTGTGCTCCACGCCGCCTGGCTGCCCGGCGCGGCGGGACAGCTTCTTCTATGGGCAGAGGGAGAAGGGCTGTCCGACCCCGACCCCCAGAGCCATCCCTTCCACGTGCCCCCTTCTGTCCTGCGCGATGCCCTGCGCAACGTCCTGCCCGACGGCATCCCGGCCGACGTTAGGGAGATCTCGGCCGTGGCGCGGCTCCCGGCCATCGATGGCCGCCCTCAGGCGAGCCCCCAGCTCATTCGCGACCGGCGCTCCGCCGAGCCAGACACGCCGCCAGAATCCCTCGGCCGCTGGCAGGTGGACGGCCTGGCGCTTTCCCCCTGGTCGGCATTGACCTTCCTGAACGATCTTCCGCGACCAGAGGATGTGGCGCCCCATCTGGCCCTCGGCCCCGATGCCGGGATCTGGTCGCTGGCGGCCAAGGTGGTCCTGGAGCTGTTGGCTCGCCAGCAGTTCGGTCCCACGCTGATCCGCCAGGGCGACTCCTTCCGCGCGGCCTGGGTGCCGGTGTTCGATCAGCCGGAGGATCTGCGGCGCGTGGAGCAGCTGGCCCGCGCGATGCCGCCGGTGGGACGAGCGGTGGTCGCCCGTCGAGATGACGCCGAAGCGGACGATCCGCCCACGGCCCGGGCGCTGCTCAAGGACTTCCTGGGTGCGCTGATGGACGCGGCCGTGCGCCGCTGGGCGCCCCCGCTCCCCTCCATCGTCGCTCGCCGCGACACCCTACCGCTGCGCCGCTGGCTCACGGCCCTCTTCGCCCCCTCCAATCAGGCCCTGGTCGATGCCCCCGCCGAGGATCTGGAGCAGCTCCACGCCGGGGTCACCCGCTGGCTGGAAGGGCTGATGGGCGGCACCGACGCGCCCTTCCGCATCTGCTTTCGCCTCGAATCGCCCGAATCTCCGACCGTCGACGACGCCTCGCCCACCCTGCCGCTCCAGGTGCCGACGGACGGCTGGACCTTGCGGTTCCTCCTCCAGGCCCGGGACGATCCTAGCCTCCTGGTGCCCGCCAGTCTCGTCTGGCGCCAGAAAGACTCCACCCTCCGCTACCTCGACCGCCGCTTCGAGAACCCGCAGGAGGGACTTCTGGCCGGGCTGGGAAAGGCAGCGGCCCTGTTCCCCCCTCTGGAGGAGAGCCTGCGCGCGCCCCATCCGGAGTGCTGCCACCTGAGCACGGAGGAGGCCTACGCCTTCCTGCGGCAGGCGGCGCCCGTGCTGGAGCACACGGGCTTCGGCGTGCTGGTGCCTCAGTGGTGGCGGAAGGATCGCCGCAAGCAGCTGGGCGTCCGGGCCACGGTCTCCCCCGCCGACGGGAAGGGCTCCCTGAACCTCGACGCCCTGGTCCGTTTCCGGTGGCAGCTGGCCCTCGGCGGCGAGACCCTCGACCCCGAGGCCTTCGCCAGCCTGGCCGCGCTGAAGTCACCCCTGGTTCGACTGCGCGGCGAATGGGTCGAGCTCCAGTCAGAGCAGATCGAGGCGGCCATCCGCTTCTGGGAGGAGCAGGCGGCCGGGGAGGAGATGCGGCTGCGCGAGGCGCTCCAGGTGGGGCTCGTCGAAGAGGGAGAGGTCGGCGGCCTGCCCATCGTCGACGTCGAGGCGGAGGGCTGGGTGGACGATCTGCTCCAGGGGCTGAGCGGTGGCGAGCCCTTGACGGAGCTGCCCCAGCCGCCGGGGTTCGAGGGTCAGCTCCGTCCCTACCAGGTGCGCGGGTTCTCCTGGCTCGACTTCCTGCGTCGCTGGGGGTTGGGGGCCTGTCTGGCCGACGACATGGGCCTGGGGAAGACGATTCAGGCCATCGCCCTCTTCATCCGGGACCTGGAGAACGGCCAAGCCGCCCGGCCCGTCCTCGTCGTCTGCCCCACGTCGGTGCTCGGCAACTGGCGACGGGAGATTCGCCGCTTCGCACCGGCGCTCGACGTCCTGGTCCACCACGGCGGCGACCGTCTCTCGGGAGATCCCTTTGCCGAAATGGCGCCCCAGCACCACGTGATCATCACCACCTATGCCCTGGCCCGCCGGGACGAGGAGACGCTGCGGGACGTCGCCTGGCGGGGGATCGTGGTGGATGAGGCGCAGAACATCAAGAACCCGGCCGCCAAGCGAACCCGGGCCATCCGCCGCCTGGAGGCCGGGTACCGGGTTGCCCTCACCGGCACGCCGGTCGAGAACCGCCTCTCGGAGCTGTGGTCGATCATGGAGTTCCTCAATCCCGGCTATCTCGGCTCCCAGAAGGCGTTCCGCGAGCGCTTCTCCCGACCCATCGAGCGGTATCAGGATGAGGAGGCAGCGGCGCGATTGCGGAAGCTGGTACAGCCCTTCGTCCTGCGGCGGGTCAAGACCGACCCCTCCATCATCCAGGATCTGCCGGATAAGGTGGAGAACAAGGTCTACTGCACCCTCACGTCCGAGCAGGCCACCCTCTACCAGGCCGCGGTCGAGGACGCCATGGCGCAGGTGGAGGAATCCGAGGGCATTCAGCGCAAGGGCCTGGTGCTCTCGATGCTGACCAAGCTGAAGCAGATCTGCAATCATCCGGCCCACTTCCTGAAGGATGGCTCAGCGCTGTCGGACCGCTCCGGGAAGCTGGCGCGCCTTGAGGAGATGCTGGATGAAGTGCTCTCCGTGGGCGAGCGGGCCCTCGTCTTCACCCAGTACACCGAGATGGGCACGCTCCTCCACCGATACCTGCGGGAGCGGTTCGGAGGCGAGATGCTCTTCCTCCACGGCGGCACGCGCGCCGAGGAGCGCGATCGGATGGTCGCCCGGTTCCAGGAGGAGTCGCACGGCCCACCGGTCTTCATCCTTTCCCTCCGGGCTGGCGGCCTGGGCCTCAACCTGACCCGCGCCAACCACGTCTTCCACTTCGACCGCTGGTGGAACCCGGCCGTGGAGGATCAGGCCACCGACCGCGCCTTCCGCATCGGGCAGACGAAGGACGTGTGGGCCCACAAGTTCGTCTGCATCGGCACGCTGGAGGAGCGCATCGACGACCTGATTGAGAGCAAGAAAGCCCTGGCGGAGAGCGTCATCGGCACGAGTGAGGCCTGGCTGACGGAGCTCGATACCAACCAGATCCGGGAGATCGTCACATTGAGCGCGGAGGCGCTGGGGGATTAGGCCATGATCATCGAGCATCAGGAGGGGATAGCGAGAGGCCGTTCCTGGGGGTTCCGCCCGCGCCGGTCTCCCGTGAGGAGGCAGAGAGGACGATGAGCAGAGACTACTGGGGTTACTTCCCACCCTCCCGGCCGATCCCGGTCGAGGACGGGATCAAGGCTCAGACGCAGCGGGGACAGTTCGGCGAGCACTGGTGGTCGCAGCGCTGGATCGGGGTCCTGGAGTCCTTCGGCAATTCCAAGCGCCTGGGGCGCGGCCGCACGTACGCCCGCAAGGGGCAGGTGATGAACATCGACCTGGCGCCGGGGCTGATCACGGCCCGCGTGCAGGGCTCGCGCCGCACGCCCTACGCGGTGCGGATCGAGATCGCGCCCCTGAGCGACGCCCAGTGGGAGCGGGCGATCGACGCGCTGGCCGCCCAGGCCTTCTTCGCCGCTCAGCTCCTGGGCGGCACGATGCCGCCGGAGATAGAGGACGTGTTCAGCGCGGTCGGCGCCTCCCTGTTGCCCACCAGCGCGGACGTCACGATGAGCTGCTCCTGCCCCGATTGGGCCAACCCCTGCAAGCACATCGCCGCCGTCTACTACCTCCTGGCGGAGGCCTTCGACCGCGACCCCTTCCACACATTCACCCTGCGCGGCCGCACCCGCGAGCAGGTGGTGGAGGCCCTGCGGGAGCGCCGCGTCGCCGCCACGTCGGCCGATCAGCCCCTTGAACCGGAGGAGGAACCGGAGCCATTGGAGGACGCGCTCTCCGACTTCTGGGCGCCGCGGGAGAGTCTTGCGGATGTCCACGTCACCATCGCGCCGCCGACGGTGGAGACGGTCCTCTTGAAGCGACTGGGGCCACCCTCGTTTTCGGAGCGCCCCGAGGCGTTCCTGGCTGCCCTGACTCTCGCCTACGGCTCGGTCACCGACAAGGCCGTGGCACTGGCGTTCGGGGAGAGCGACCTCGAGGAGACCTAGCCCCCCCTTTCCCCTCTCGCGTCCCGCCATCCTCCCGCCACCGGACTGGAACAAGCCCCTTGCGTGCATAAATCAAACCTTCCGACGCAGGCGGGCTGGTTGATCTGTGCCAATCAGAGTACAATTCACTTGTCGCCTCGAGAACATTATCTGAAAGGATCCAGTCATGAAGTCCCGCACAGTCGTGCTGGAGACTCAAGTGCCAGAGGACGTCTACCTCACCTTACGTGCTCGGGGGCTGTTCCGAGAAACCCTGGAGGAGGAGTCTCGCCGCCTGCTAGCCCTGCGCTATTATCGAGATCGCATTCTGTCTCTGGGCAAGGCAGCGCGCCTCGCGGGCATGACCCGCTGGGAGTTCGTCGACTTCCTCTCCGACAGCGACGTCGCGGTCATCGATTTCACGGACGAAGAGCTCGACTCCGAATTCGCTGCCGTCAATGACCTTGAAGCGGAGCTACGGGGTTGATCGCCGTCTCCAACGCCGCGCCTCTGATTGCGCTTTCGAAGCTCAACCGGCTTCCCCTCCTCCCCGCCCTGTTCGGCACCATCACCATTCCACAAGCGGTCTACGAGGAAGTCGTCGAAGCAGCTCCGGGACGGTCCGGAGCTGCGCAAATCCATAGCACAATCGTCTGAACGTCCATCGTCCGTCGTCCAGCGTCCCTCCGTTCTCCTTTCTCCCTCCTCCCCTTCCCCGTGTCCCCTTTTCTCCCTGTCCGTCCTTCTCCGCGCCTCTGCCCCTCCGCGCCTCTGCGTTGACGCCGCTTCTCCCCCTCTCCGTGTCCCCTGGTCCCCTTGTCCGCCATCGCCACCAATTTCTTGACATATTCCCATTCTTGTTATAGAATAGTGTCACAACCTAAGACAGGCTACCCTGCGGATGGGACCGTGAGGCTGGGCGAGAATCCGTTCTTCTTCCAGCTGAACTGCCGAATCGAGAGATTCGGCGTTTTTCGTTTAGGGGATGCATAGACGGCCAGCAATCGACCGCCGGTGCATTCGCCCCGGATCCAATCGAAGGTCGTCCGTCTCCCCCGAACGGTATCGTCGCACCACACGTAGCACGAGATGCAGAAACGGGCACCCTGCCCGGCTTTACGCGACAACATCATCGAACAAATTGG
>CAZQXX010000075.1:0-7986 GCA_964597105.1 uncultured Anaerolineales bacterium | reverse complement strand
GCCGCCGTCAGATCAGAGACGTGCCCTTGCCGAGGCATCGCGCGCCGGACACGAGCAGCGCGCGACAGACGTGAGGTACCGACGACGTCGGATGCAGGTCCACACCATCAGTCACTGGAGACAAGGAGGTGATGCGTACGAACGAACGCACCGGGTCAGAGGACGCATTCAGGTCGGTTGCTGGTCCAACTCGTCGAATAACACGTATCCGGAGTATCAGAATTAGACGCTAACCTTTGGAGGGAAAAGCCAAGATGTCTCTGTACGGAAAGATGGTCGACGAAGCTATTGGTGCCGCAAAGTCGGTGTTGGGCGTGATTCGGGAGAAGCGCGGCGGGACGTTCAAGATCGCCGACGCCCAGCCCTACGTCGATGCTGTGAACGCGATGGAGCCCGGAGAGGGCCAGTCGCCGGAGGTCTTCGACCTCCACATCGAGTCGGTGAATACGCACTATGACACCCTCATGGAGCTGACCGACACGATTCGCCCCGAGGACGATCCCTTCGTGGAGCACTATCAGACCCCGCCGATCCTGGAGATCCTCTACGAGGAGGACCCGGACTTCAAGGAGTCGATGTGGAAGTTCATCGACGCCATCGCCGAGAACAAGGCCCTGATCGGGCTGGACGCGGTGCGCCGCTACGGCGGCATGTACGGCATGACGTGCGTGGTCGACTTCGCTTTCTCCGTCGGGTCGGTACCGAACACGGTCAACCGCATCCTCCGGGAGATGGACATCCCGAAGGAGCATAAGCAGACAATCCTCGCCGCCAAGTCCTGGGGTATGAACACGTCCTACGGCTTCGGCGGCGCGTTCCGCGCCGCGATGGAGAGCGGGAAGACGGCGGCCGAGGCGGAGCAGGCCGAGGTCGACCAGATCCAGCACATCTACCGTGAGCCGGTGGAGGCCCAGGCCGAGCTGATGGACACCCATAACCTGGGTGGGCACGGGGGCCATACGTCGTTCGACACCCGCAAGTACATGGCCGCCTACAAGGAGGCGATGCGACCGTACGTCGCGGCGGCGATGGACGCGGGCGTCCATCCCGCGAACATCACCGCGGTGCCGGCCTACTGCGTGGGCGACATCGGCCACCACATCGCCCAGTCCGCCTACAACATGTTCAAGGACGACATGTCCTTCGGCATCTACGAGGCGGTCATGGGCGTGTTCGAGAACACGATGCGCCGCGGCGTGAAGCAGGATGCTTACAAGAGCGTGTGGGACGTGCTGTCGGTGGCGACCGGCGCCCCGGCCTGCGCGGCGGCCTACATCCTCTGGCTGGATAGCTTCACGGTCCCGATGGTCATCGACCTGTTCAACAAGCGCTTCTACAACTACGTGTCGATGCACCCGGATCGCGGTGAGGCGGACGAGCTGCACAACGTCGACACCATCGACATCCTGATGCGCGGTGAGTCGATCCTGGAGCCGAAGCCTCGCGGCAGCGGCCGGAAGATCAAGGGGATCGAAGTCGATCTCAGCCCCGTGGACAACCACGAGGTCGTGATGAACCCGCAGCGGTACACGTACCCGGCCTGCGCCATCACCCAGCGCTTCGCGGCGCTGATGCACATGGCCGACTTCCCCTGCTACATGACGCCCGAGTGCGTGACGGCCACGCTGATGACGAACGCCGTGGCGCTCTACCCGGACAAGCCGGGCGCCCCGGTGCGCGGCTGCAAGGACTGCGCCATCTGCACGCTGGTGAAGCGGAACGCGCCGATGGTCACCGGTCGCCTCAAGGGCGATCAGGGCTACTGCGAGTGGCACAAGGCGGTCTAGCCTAGCGCAGGCTGGACCTAGACGGTTTCCGTAGAAGGGGAGCTCAGGGAGAGCATCATGGTCGCTCCTCCCTGGGCTCCCCCCTTATATGGGACACGCTCCGGGGCTCGTTCAACAGGGGTGCACCACTCCGGGGGCTGAGAGGAATTTCGAGTCAGGAGGATGGGATGTCGCCGTGTATCAGCTGTGTCGTATCGAGTGAGGATGAGTACGGCCACGACCGGGGCTGGCAGGCAACGTGGGTCGACACCACCTGCCCCGAGTGCGGTGAGGGGTTCGAGCAGGGCGATCACGTCCTGGTCGATGAAGAGACGAACGTCGCCTACCACTATGACTGCTTCGAGGGGCCGAAACCCCCACTCGAGGAAGGCGTGGTCAGCTAAAGGGATGATGGTATGACGCCGATCAGACTGCTGGGGATCTCCGGAAGTCCGCGCAAGGGGGCGACGGCGTTCGCCGTGCAGGAGGGTCTGGCCTACGCCGAGTCTCTGGGCGAGGTCGAGACCGAGTTCATCTCCGTGCGCGGGAAGGACATCAAGTTCTGCATCCACTGCGACTACTGCGTGCGCAAGCAGGAAGGGTGCGTCTTCGAGGACGACGTCGCGCAGATGTACCCGAGTATGGAGGCGGCCGACGCCTGGCTGCTGGGCACGCCCGTCTACCAGGGAACCCTCTCCGGCCAGTTGAAGGCGGTGCTCGACCGCTGCCGCGCGGTGGTGGCCCGGGACATCGACGCGTTCAAGAACAAGCCGGGGGCGGCCATCGCCACGGGGGGCGACCGGGTGGGCGGGCAGGAGCCGGCTATCATGGCCATCCACGCCTTTTACCTGGCGAACCAGATGATCCCCATCAGCGGCGGGCCCTTCGGCGCCAACCTGGGCGGAACCGTCTGGTCCCACGACGAGGGGGCGGAGGGCGCCGAGGCGGACGAGGTCGGCATGGGGAGCGTCCGCCGGACGGTGCGGCGGCTCGTCGCGGTGGCCCGAATTGTGAAGGCAACGTGAGTATGGCGAAGACACTGAAGATCGCCTGGGGCATCACCGGTGCCGGGGATTATCTGGCCGCCTCGATGGAGGCCATGAAGACGGTGGCGCGGGAGCTGGAGGCCGAGGTGACCGTCCTGCTCTCGAAGGACGGCGAGCTGGTGGTCAAGTGGTACAACCTGTGGGACGAACTCACCGTCAGCTTCGGCCGGGTGAAGTCGGAGCGCGGGCCGAACGTCCCCTTCGTCGCCGGCCCGCTCCAGCTGGGCGAGTACGACCTGTTCTTCGTCTCGCCGCTGACGGGGAACACGAGCGCCAAGATCGCCCACGGCATCGCCGACAGCCTCATCAGCAACTGCGTCGCCCAGACGGTCAAGGGGGGGACGCCGGTGTACGTCTATCCCGTCGACCAGAAACCGGGCAGCCAGCTGACGGAGGGCCCCAAGGGAGAGCAGATCACCATCACCACCCGGCAGATCGACCTGGACAACGTGGGGCAGCTGCGAGGGATGGATGGGATCACGGTGCTCGCCCACCCCGGCGAGATCGAGACGGTGGCGCGGGAGCTCGCGGAGAAGGCCGGAACGTGAGACCACCGGTCACCTTGAGCGTAGACGTGATAAAGCCGCAGCAACTATGTGCAAACTTGACATAGTTGTGATTCTGTTGTAGGATGACCTCAGTATCAGACGCGAGCGCACCAATGTTCCCGGAATCTTACCAATTAGCCACTCCACCTGATGAGTGGGGCTACCCTGCGGATGGGACTGCGAGGTTGTGTACGATCTGCCCTGGTACAGCCGAGCTGCCGAGAGTGATCTCTGTGGCTCGGCTTTTTTGTTACCGAAGGAGGTGCATCAGCGGCAAGGCCAGCTCTCACCGGGGCGCAGCGGCCCTGGATCACACTCACGCGACGACGTAGCTAATCCGAGCCAATCGAGCCGTCTCCACAAGAGACGAGGAGGTGACACAAGATGGAAAAGGAAATCCTAGCAACGATTATGGCGGCAAGTTCGCGCCCGGAGTACACCACCAGCGATCGCATTGAGGCCCTGACGATGGGACACGGCATGTTGAACATAGCCGCCCTGTGCGCTGCGAACGCGATGACGTGGGAGATCCTGCAGGGGCGGGACATCAAGCTCAGCGACGCAAACCTGGCGAAGCTGCCGGTGGATCACGTCGTCGAGGTCGGGGTGAAGGCGGCCATGGAGGCCGGGGCACTGCCGGAGAACGCGGCGGTCATCACCGCCACGCTCCTCCTCATCGCCGGCACAGAGGCCCGAGCTGGCGTGCCTGCGGGCAACCGGAAGCTGGGCGCTATGGCACGGATGAAAGCCGGCAACGGTCGCGCCGGTGTGGCGGCCATCCCCACGTCGAAGCTGACGAACAAGCTCTCCGGCTTCGCCGCCGTGCAGGCCCTGTATAACGCGATGATGGACGGCGATGTGGTGCGCATCGACGGCGCGAACGTGCCCGCCTTCGTGGCCGGCGGCGCCCCCATGGGGCACAGCGCCCTCGGTGAGGACATGGTCTATCCCGACCTGTGCCTGAAGGGCACAAAGGTCGCCGTCGAGGGGATGATGAAGGCCTACCGCGGGGCGGGGATTATGCCGAGCCCCGTGATGTGTGCGATGCTCGCCGCGGCTGCTGTTCTCGAGGTCGTGAACCCCGACGGCATGATCGGCCCGGAGTACGGCGAGTTCTTCGTCCAGGGGACGGCGTATCTGGCCGGCAAGGGAGCCGCCGAGGCCGCCGGCCTGCCCGAGACGCTCCACCTGCGCGGCACCGGAAAGGAATACGACACGGCCTCCTTCATCGGCGGGATGGGGATGGTGCTGAAGGACGTGGGCGCGCCCACCGTGATCGGCATGATGACGGTCAACGAGATGCTGGCCGCCTTCGCCGAGAGCCCCATGATCGGGGCCGGATTCGGCGGCGGACCGGTCAATCCTCCCCTGGCCCATCTGGCTGCCGACGGCGTCATCGCCATGAACGCGCTGATCGACAACGGCGGCGACGTGGACGCGACGTCGGACATCATCCACGAGGTCAAGACGACCCAGTGGATCGATCCGGAGATCGCCGCCTTCTCCACCAACACGATCACGCGCAAGGCGGAGCAGGTACGCCGGGGCCCGGTCACGAAGGCGATCATTCAGGGGACCGACGGCATCCGCGCCAACGCGCTCCATTGGCGCGCCAAGTACGCCTACGATGAGCTCAGCGCCGGCAAGACCCTCGAGGATATCTGCGGCGTCCTCGACCAGAGGCGGAAGGAGAAGGTCGAGGAGAACGCGGGGAAGATCCTGAGCGGGTTCTTCGGCAAAGACATCACGATCCACTTCACGAAGCTCGAGGGTGGCGCGCGGCGCGAGCACCCCTTCGCCCAGTCGTTCTGGGGCTTCGACGCCGACGTCGACGCGGTGGTGACGGTCGACGGAGAGGAGTTCGTGTTCGAGGGCCTCAGCCACGAGGTGATCCCGGATGCGGTGCTCAACAAGAAGAGCGAGCTATCGCTGCCGATCACCGTGGCCGCGGCCGTGTCCCAGGAGCTGATGTACGTGGGATGCTGCACCATCGACGCGGTCGTTCCGGCGGTGGTTGCGGCGGCGATGGGCAAGTACAATTGGAAGGACGCGGGGAAGAAGGCAGAGAAGGGCGCCAACATCACCTGCTCCATCCCCGGCGCGAAGGCGACGGCGCGGGAGGTGGCACGCCTCGCCGTCCGCATTATGGAGGATCTGGAAGGGTAGCGTCTCCAGGTCGAAGCTGCCGGCAGGGCAGAGGGGGCGCCGTCCCCTCTGCCCGAACCCTATCAGGAAGTGGGTTTCGACATGCTAATTCTCGTCAACGTCGATGACATCTCGGGCGAGCTGCTGCCCCACGTCATCGACGGACTTCTCGCCCGGGGAGCCGACAACGTCCATGCCATTCAGTCGGTCACGAAGAAAGGGCGACTGGAGTACATTCTCTTCATCGACGCACCGGAGGACCATCTGGACGAGCTGGGCAGCTTCCTCGTCTCGGAGGTGGGGACGATTGGTATGCGGGTGGTGGAGTCCCGCCACATCCGCTTCGAGTACCGCATTCGCCGCATGCAGCTCACCGTCGGCGCCGATGGGTCCCCCGTCCAGGCTCTGGTGCGGGTCAAGGAGGTCCGGGACGGACAGGATCAGGTCGTCTCGGTCAAGGCCGAGTACGATGATCTCCGGTCGGCCCACGCGCGGTTTGAGCGGGCCGGCGTGGGGATGCCGCTTACTGCGCTCAAACGACTGGTCGAGCAATGCGCGGTAGGAGAGCAGACCGCCACTCAGGAAGGTATCCACGTAGAAGCGATAAGGGAGGTGTCACCATGAAGAAGATCTTGATACAGCTCGATAGCGATCCGTTCGCCAGCGTCTTCGACGCCATCGCCGCCTACGACTCGGGCGCCGGCCGGGTGCTCCAGTACGCGGGCGTGACGCCGGAGGACGTGCAGGATCTGGTCTACGGCGCAATCTTCACCCGGGGCCCCGAGCACCTGAATAACTCGGCCGTGTTCATCGGCGGGTCCGACGTGGCCGTCGGCGAGGAGATGCTCGACGTCGCTCGGGATTCGTTCATCGGCCCGCTGAAGGTGTCGGTGATGCTCGACGCCAACGGCTGCAACACCACGGCCACAGCGGCGGTGGCGAAGATGCTCTCGTCGGTCGACCTGGTGGGGAAAAAGGTAACGATCCTCGCCGGGACCGGTCCGGTGGGCATCCGCGCTGCGGCCCTGTTCGCCCAGGAGGGGGCGCAGGTCACGCTGACGTCGCGCAGCCAGGAGCGGGCGGAGGAGGCTGCGGCGTCCATCGGCGAGCGGTTCGACGTCCAGGTCACCGGTGTCGGTGCCGCCAATGAGGAGGGGGTCCGGGAGGCGCTGGACGGCGCCCACGGCGTCCTCTGCGCCGGGGCAGCGGGAGTGATGCTCCTGCCCGAGTCGGTCTGGGTCGACCATCCGACGCTCCAGGTGCTGGGCGACGTGAACGCCGTGCCGCCACTGGGCATCGAGGGCATCAAGGTGCACTGGAAGGGGAAGGAGAAGCATGGTAAGATCATCTACGGAGCCATCGGCATCGGTGACTTCAAGATGAAGGTCCACCATGCCAGCGTCGCCCGCCTGTTCGAGCAGAACGATCTGATCCTCGACGCCGAGGAGGTGTACGCGACGGCGAAGGAGCTTCTGGCCTAGAAAGAGATCCTGACCGGGTGCGCATTCTCATCGTCGGTTACAGCACGCGAGCGATCGCCGAGTCCGCGGTGAAGGGCGGATATGACGTGCTGACGCTCGACTACTTCGGCGATCGCGACCAGCGCGCGCTGGTGCGGAACGTCGCCCTCCAGCGGGACCTCGACCTCCCCTTCAGTGCCGAGGCCTTGCTCGAGGCCAGCCGGGACCTCGACTTCGACGCCGTGGTCTACGCCGCCAACCTGGAGAACCATCCGGAGGTCGTGGAGGCCCTGACGCAGCGGGGGACGCTCCTGGGCAACTCGCCCCACGTGCTCCGAAAGGTGAGGGACTGGGCCACGCTGCGGGCGGTCTGCGACGCCGAGGGTATCCCCCACCCCACCACGCTCCTGCCCGGCGAGGAGGGAGAGGCGGATTCGGCAGCCCGCTGGTTGCGCAAGCCGGTCCGCAGCGGCGGCGGGCACGCCATCCGGGAGTGGGAGGGCGAACGGCTGGACGGGGATCACGTGCTGCAACGGCACGTGGCGGGGCGTCCGGCCTCGGCCGCCTTCGTCGCCGACGGGACGCACAGCGTGCTCCTCGGCGTGACGGAGCAGCTCATCGGACGGGAGGCGCTGGGCGCCCGGGGATACGCCTGGTGCGGCAATATCCTCCCGCTGGCCCTCGGCTCCGACGACAAGCTAGAGACCGTACTCGACGGCGTGGAGAAAATGGCCGCAGGGCTCACCCGGCGGTTCGGGCTGCGGGGGCTGAACGGGATCGACGTCGTCGTGGCCCGAGACCCAGACGGTCGACCCGAGCCGTCGCTGGTGGAGGTCAATCCCCGCTACACCGCCTCCATGGAGCTCGTCGACCGGGCCTACGGGCTGAGCGTCTTCGACCTCCACGTGGCGTCCCTCGCCGGCGACCTGCCCGGGTTCTCCCTGCGGGAGGCCCTGCAGGAGGGGCGTTTCTACGGCAAGGGCATCGTGTACGCCGAGCGGGACGTGGCGACGCCCGACAC
>CAZQXX010000074.1:0-13687 GCA_964597105.1 uncultured Anaerolineales bacterium | reverse complement strand
GATCAGATCGCTGGCAAGGGCGTCCTCGTCGACGACAAACCCACGCTGAAGGCGGCCGATTGTGGCGATGATCTCGTCGTCGTAGACCATCTGAGCGTATGAGCCCATCACGCCGGCCCCCATCTCTCCGACGCCCGACAGCTCATCGGCGCCGGCGAGGGCGGGAATGGCGGCGTTGAGCGCCCGCTCGTGGCCGCTCTGGACATCGATGGTGTTGGCGTTGGTGGTGAACCCGTACACGTTGACCGGGAGCCCGTAGCGGTGGCCAATCTGGACCGTGGCGGCCGACACCAGGCCCAGCTCGACCCCGCTCCAGACCGAGGCGCCGGTCCGCGGCTCCATCATCGACAGGCGGCCGCAGTAGACCACGGGCAGCCCCGGGCGCACGAGCTGTGCCAGCACGATCGAGGCGAGTACCTCGGCGTTCTGCTGGGTCAACGCCCCCGCCATCGAGAAGGGAGCCGTCGTGCCTCCCGTCGGACAGGGGAGCGGCGCGAACGGGATGTTCATCCGGGCCACGGCGAGGATGGCCCTGGCCACATCGTCCGGGAAGGTAAGCGGGCTCACGGCAGAGACGCTCAGCGAGAGCATCTCCTCGGGTGGTCCGACGACGGCGGCCATCTCGACCGCGCATTCGACCTCCGCGGCCGTGTGGACGCCCGGGCCCTGCAGGGGTTTGGTGGTGTACGGCAGGCTGTGGCGGTACATGGCGAGTGCCATCACCTGGCCCGGGACATCCTGCGGGGTGAAGAAGGGGCTGATGGTGGTCACGCCATCCAGCGCATCAAGCACGCGAGTCGAGTCACGCACGTCCTGTAGTGTCGCCGGCCGCGACTCGCCGCTCTTGGGATCGAAGACCTCCCGCGCGCCGCCGACGTTGTGCCAGCGGGTCTTCCCGTCGCCGAGGGTCTCCTCCTGCCCCGATCGACCGCGAATGCGCACCTGACCGGGACAGTCGGCCAGGGCGTCCTCCACGAGCTCCGGGGGCAGGTGGATCATGTCGCCGTCCGTCGTGGCGCCCGCTGCGGTGAGAATCTCCCGGGCTGCTGGCTCGGTCAGCGCCACCCCCGTCTCGTCCAGCAAGCGCAGCGTACTCCGGTGGATTGCCTCCACGTCCTCGGTCGTCAAGACGGTCAGACTCATCATTCGTGTCACTCCTTGCGCTACGGGTGTCAGGCGTCCAGCACTCGACCCAGGAAGGCCGCCCGCTTCCTCTCGGCGTCGATGACGTTCCGGTTCTTCAGGAATTCATGCCCCTCGTGGCGGTACAGGACGAGTTCAACCTCCTTGCCCAGCTCCTGGAGGACGTCGCGGGCCTGGATCGACTCGCTCGCCGGACAGCGCGGATCGTTGCCACCGCAGATGAGTTGCACCGGTGCCTGCACTCGGTCCAGGAAGAAGAAAGGGGAGCGCTCATACCACAGGTCCCAGTTCTCCTTCGGATCGCCCATATTCTCGATGTCCCAGTGCTGCAGATCGCGCCGCGCGTTCCGATGTGACGTAAACCAGTTGAGGAAGGGGACCACGGCCGAACCGCCCGCCCAACGGTCCGGGTATTGAGTGAGGCACGTCATCGTCAGGTAGCCCCCGTGGCTCCGGCCGGTAATGGCGATCCTGTCCGGGTCCGCGAGCCCCTCCCGGACGAGGTAGTCCGCGCCCGCCACCACGTCCCGGGTATCGATCCCTCCCAGATCGTACCGGTTGGCCAGCTGCCAGGGCCGACCGTAGCCGATGGAGCCGCGGTAGTTGGGTGCCAGGACGAGCCATCCCCTGCTCACATAGTGCTGAATCTCCGGTGACCACGTGACCTGTGACAGCCAGTTCGGCCCCCCGTGGACCACGATGACAGCGGGGCCTGGACCACTGCCCCCGGGGGGGCGATAGAGGAGGGCGGGGACGCACTCGCCGTCCATCGCCGGGTAGGACACCTCGTCTGGCATGGTGAAGCGTTCGGGGCTGAGGCCGTCCAGTGCGGAGTCCGTCACTCGGTGCGCCTCGCCGTCGACCAGCGAGAGCACCCACAGATCCGGCGGACAGCGAGGATTGTCGAACACGAACGCCAGGTGCTCGCCGTCGGGCGTGAAGCGAGGCAGGGTATGGATGCCGGGCGAGACCTGATACGTCCGCGTATCCCCACCGGCTGCGACGCCCAGCGACGTCGACGTTCGTTCGCGGCGCACGAACGCCAGCTGGTCTCCGCGCGGACCCCAGCACGGCGTCGTGTCGTCGCACTCGCTGTGGGTGACCCAGGAAACCTCACCGCTCTTCAGATCGTAGATCCCGATGTCGTAGCTGCCTCTCAGATCGGAGGTGAAGGCCAGGCGAGTCCCGTCGGGTGCCCAGTCCGGCTCCTGAGCATTGATGGGCTCGCCCTCTCCGGCGAGTTGAACCCACTCTCCACCTGTGGCGGGCACGATGAAGATGCCGTAGTCCTGGCTCGTGGTCTCGGAGCATACTGCCAGGTGGCGCCCGTCAGGGGACCAGCGGACATCCCAGTCGGGGTGGGGCAGGGCGAGCACCAGGCGCTCGGAGCCACCGTCAACTGGCATGATGTAGGTGTTGAAGCGGCCCGACTCTTGGGAGATGAAGGCCAACTTGGCGCTGTCCGGGGACCAGCTCAGGTTGGGCTGAAGCGCACCCTGTAGGCCTGTCGTCAGATTGGTGTGCTGCCGCGTTGCGCGCTTGACGATGCAGGCGTCGTAGGACTCACTGCCGTCCCTGTCAAGGACGTATGCGATGCGTGTGCCGTCGGGTGCGTACCGCGCGCCGAACTTCGCACCCGGGCCCTCCGTCAGTTGCCGGCAGTCTCCCGTGTCGTCGAGAGACGCTTCGTAAATCTCCCACTGTCCCGTCCGGTTCCCGGAGAACGCGACGGACGTCCCGTCGGGAGAGATGTCGAACCCTCTGTACGGATCGATGTGGGGGATGTCTAAGAGAGTCTCCAGGTCAAGACAGGGCATAGGATATTCCTCGTCTATGGGCACAAGCCGATCAGATCAGGTGGCATGCCACGTGGTGCCCGGGAGCGACTTCGCGCAGCGGCGGGGGTTCGTGCGTGCACGCCTCCTCGGACAGGCGGCACCGGGTGTGGAATCGGCACCCTGCCGGCGGCGCTTCCGGGCTTGGAGGGTCGCCGGGGAGAACGATCCGCTGCTGCGCGCGCGTTTTCACGGGATCGGGAATAGGCACTGCGGAAAGCAGCGCTTGAGCGTATGGGTGCAGCGGGTTCTCGTAGAGCTCATCGCGGTCGGCCAGCTCGACGATCACGCCGCAATACATGACGGCTACGCGGTCGCAAATGTGTCGTACCATCCCCAGGTCGTGGGCGATGAAGAGGTAGGTGAGGCTCAGCCTGTCCTGCAGTCTCTCCAGCAGGTTGACGACCTGCGCCTGGATGGAGACGTCGAGTGCCGACACCGGTTCGTCACACACGACGAACTCCGGGTCCGAGGCCAGCGCTCGGGCCACGCCGATCCGCTGCCGTTGCCCTCCGGAGAACTCGTGCGGATAGCGGTTGAGATGGACGGGATTGATCTGGACGAGCTGCAACAGCTCCTTGACGCGCTCGATCCGCTTCTTCTTGCTGCAGAGCCGATGTACGCGCATCGGCTCACCGATGATACGCGCCACGGTCCAGCGGGGATTGAGCGAGGAATACGGGTCCTGGAAGATCATCTGCATCCGCCGGCGCATTTGGCGCAGATCCTCGCCGTGCTGCCGGGTGAGGTCGACGCCGTCGAAGCGTACCTCCCCTGACGTCGGTCGGAGGAGCTGAAGGATGGTGTTGCCCGTCGTTGTCTTGCCGCATCCGCTTTCCCCCACCAGCCCCAGCGTCTCGCCCCGGTGAATGTCGAACGAAACGCCATCCACCGCTCGAACGGCGCCCACCTGCCGGCGAATCAGCAACCCGCGGGTCACGGGAAAATGCTTCTTGAGATCCCTGACCTCGACCAGCGCCCGGTCCTGGCTCACCGCTCCCTCCCGTTCTCGACATTCACCCAGCACGCCACGCGGTGCGTCTCATCATCAGCCGGTTCGAGCGGCGGCGGCTCCTTGCGGCACTTCTCCACCGCGAAGGAGCATCGTGGTGCAAAGGCGCACCCCGGCGGCAAGCGGAGGCAGTCGGGGGGCGACCCGGGTATGGCGAACAGCTCGTCACCGACGACCTGATCCACGCGAGGGACCGACTTGAGCAGGGAGATGGTGTATGGATGGAGAGGGCTGGAGAACAGGGTGAACACGTCGGCTTCCTCGACCACGAAGCCCGCGTACATAACGGCCACCCGATCGGCGAGCTCGGCGACCACCGCCAGATTGTGCGTGATCCAGATGATGGCCATCTCCAGCTGGTCCCTCAGGTCCTGTACCAGCTCGAGGATCTGAGCCTGTACCGTGACGTCCAGAGCCGTGGTCGGCTCGTCCGCGATGAGGAGGGAGGGGGAGCAGGCGAGGGCCGAGGCGATCATCACCCGTTGGCGCATCCCACCGGAAAACTGGTGGGGGTAGTCATCGTACCGAGCGGCGGCCTCTGGGATGCCCACGAGCTCCAGCAGCTCCAGCGCCCGCTCCTGCGCCTCCTGCCACGTGATCCCTAGATGGACCGTCATCGTCTCGCTGATCTGCCGGCCGATGGTCAGAACCGGATTGAGGGATGACATAGGATCCTGAAACACCATGGCGATGTCGCTGCCCCGGATCTCCGTCATCTCCTGCTCGCTGAGTTGCAGCAGATCCCGACCTTCGTATAGAACTTCGCCTGATACGATCTCCCCCGGTGGCTCCTGGATGAGGCGCATGACGGAGAGGACGCTGACGCTCTTGCCGCATCCGCTTTCCCCCACCAATCCAAGCGTCTCCCCCCGGTCGACGGTGAAGGAGGCGTTGTTGACGGCGTGCACCGTTCCGGCCACGGTACGAAAACGAACGACCAGGTCGTTCACCTCGAGAAGTGGACCCAAGAATCTCTCCTAGTCAATCTGAGCCAGGGAGTGCGGGTCAAAGGCATCCCGCAGTCCGTCCCCCAGGAAGTTGATGGCGAGGACGATGATCAGGATGAGGGTGCCCGGGAAGAACCACATCCACGGGGCGCCTTCCAGATGGTTGTATGCCTCGTTCAGCATGTTCCCCCACGTGGCCGTGGGGGGCTGCACGCCCATCCCCAGGAAGCTGATGTAGGCCTCCGCCAGGATCGCGTTCGCCACCTGAAGCGTGGCGGAGACGATGATCGGTGCCATCGTGTTCGGCAGAATGTGACCCATGATGATCGAGAGGTCACGGGCGCCTGTACAGCGCGCTGCCTTCACGAAATCCTGCTCCTTGAGCGAGAGGAAATTCGAGCGTACGATGCGGGCCAGATACATCCAGCTGGTCAGCCCGATGACGGCGATGATAATCACCACGCTGCCGCTGAACGTGCGTCCCATCACGGTGAACGTTGGCACCCCTGCCCCGAAGAACTTGGCCAGCACGATCAGGAGGAACAGCTGGGGGATGTTGAACACGGCCTCCGTGAAACGCATGAGGACGGCATCCACCCACCCGCCGTAGAACCCCGCCACGGCGCCGATGACGACGCCGACGACCACCGAAACGATGACGGCCAGCAGGCCGATGAGGACCGATATCTGACCGCCGTAGATGGTGCGCGACAGGATATCCCTCCCGGCCAGATCGGTGCCAAAGGGATGCTCGAGAGAGGGCGGCGACAGGCGGGCCCGGAGATCAACCCGGTTCGCATCCGCTTCGGAGTAGAAGGCGGACCCCACCGTGACGTAGAGGATCAAAGCCAGCAAGAGGCCCGCGCCGATCAACGCCATTCTGTGCCTTATGAAGCGGCGGAAAGCCATCTGGGCCGGCGTCAGAGGACGTCGGTCTGGTTCTTGTTGCCACGTGCGCGCTGTCGCTTCGGATGTCGTCACAGGTCTCCCGTCGATTCTAGTCGTAGCGTATCCGTGGATCCAGGAAGGCGTAGACGAGGTCGGTGACGATCTGGAAGAGGACCACCAGCACAGAGATGATCACCAGGATGCCCATGATGACGGGGATGTCAGCCTTCTTCGTCGCGTTGAAGTAGAGCCGCCCCATGCCCGGCCACCCGAAGATCGCTTCGGTGACCACCGACCCTCCGAGGAGGAGGGGCAGATCCATGCCGATGATGGTGACCAGGGGGAGTGCGGCGTTCTTCAACGCGTGGGCAAACAGGATCATCTGCCGCGGCAGGCCCTTAGCCCGCGCCGTGCGTATGTAGTCCTGGTTGATGACCTCCAGCATCTGCGACCGTACGTACCGGCTGTAACCGGCCACGCTGACGATCGACATCGAGGCCACCGGAAGGACCATGTGCCACAGGACTTGGCCCACCGTCTTGCCCTTCTCCAGGTCGTACATGCCCACCACGGGGAAATAGGGCAACCCCCAGCGGCGAAAGTTCACCGCGAAGACGTAGATCAGCATGAGGGCCAGCCAGAAGATGGGCATCGAATAACCGACAAAGGACAGCGTGGTGACGATGCTATCCACCAGGGAATACTGGCGCATGGCCGAGTAGATGCCGATCACCAGTGAGAACACGATGACGATCACCTCCGACGCCCCCATCAACAGCAGCGTATTGGGAATGCGCTCCCAGATCACCCGGAGCGCGGGGCGGTTCTCCGTGAAGGACGTCCCGAAGTCACCTCTCAGCACCCCGCGGCGGGTGCCGCGTTCATCGGCGACGCCATCGCCATCGGTGTCGATCCTCATCCAATCGTTCCCGACCAGCCATATCGCATACTGAACAGGAACCGGTTGGTCGAGGCCCAGCTTGCGCGTGAGACGCTCTCGATCCTTTGCCGGCAAGCGGCGGCGCACGCCGCCGAAGGCGGCCAGTGGATCTCCCAGGTTGGAGGCAAGAATGAACAGCATCAGGCTGACAAGTATCAGGAGCGGAATCGCCTGAAGGAGGCGCCGTATCACATATTGTCCCATAGCGTCCGTGCCTTCTCAAAGGAGACGGCGCGGGGGGAATCCCGCCCCACGCCGTCTTGCTTCATGGATGCTCTACTGCGCCACGTCCCACTGGTATGCGAACATCAGCGGGTCCACACCGGAGAACTCGACGTTCGTGAGCCGCTGGTTGACGGCCCACACGTCGGGATCCATGCGCACCGGAATGATGAGCGTCTGCTCGTACATCAGGCGGCTGATCTCGTGGAATATCTCCGTCCGTCTCTCACGATCCATCGTGACGGCCTGCTCCTGGAACAGCTCATCCAGCTCCGGGTCGCAGATACCGAACCAGTTGTAGCCCCACGGATTGTCCTCGGAGGGGATCTGATCGCACAGGAAGTAGCTCGTGTCCGGGCTGGGATAGTACCACATCCCGTCTGACCAGTGGGTCATCTCGTACTGCCCGGTGGCCAGCGGCCCCGACTCCTCGTAGGAGGCCCAGAGCACCTCCGTGGTGCCCCCCTGAATCTCCATCTGTATCCCGACGTCAGCCAGCATCTGCTGCATCGTCACGATCATCGTATCGGTGGTCTCGTCCCCCGATACGTACACGTAGCGGAGCACGAGATCCTGTCCATCCTTCTCGCGCACGCCGTCGCCGTTGTCGTCGACCCAGCCGGCGTCCGTCAGAAGCGTCCTGGCCTGGTCCGGATCGAAGGGATACGGCTCCAGGTCGGGGTCCTGATATTGCGTGCCGTGCCAGTAGGTGGCGGGTACCTCGTAGAGCCCGTTGTACAGCTCGTCGATGATCAGCTGGCGGTCGATCGCCAGCGCCAGCGCTCGCCGCACGTCCGGGTTGGTCATCGCCATGTGCGCGGTGTCCGGGTCCAGGTTGAGGTAGATGGTGACCTGGTAGCCGTTGGCGGCTGTGTGGATATCCATGTTGCCCATGGCCTCGATCCTGGGGACCTCGGAGCCGACGATGTAGCTGCCAATGTCGCTCTCTCCGGACTCAAGCGCTGCCAGCTGCGCGGCTCTGTCATCCACGAGGCGCAGGTAGAGCGTGTCGAGATTCGGTCGCCCGCGCCAATAGCTGTCGCTTGCTTCAAAGATCAGGTGACTGGCGGATTGGTACTCCGTGAGCGTGAACGGCCCGCTGCCCACCGTCGGCATCGCGTTCCAGTCGGCGCCATCCAGCGTGCCCTCTTCCTCGTACACCGGGCGCAGGATGTGTTCTGGGATAATCCGAGAGATGCCCACGAACAGGCTGGTCGACCAGTCTGGATAGGGATCCGTCAGTTGAATCTCGATTGTATGATCGTCGACCGCTGTGACGTCGGCCACGTAGGTGTCCCAGGGATACCGGCTGGCGACGCCGTTGGCCTCGTCCATGATCATCTCATACGTGAACGCCGCATCGTGGGCGGTGACGGGCTCCCCGTCCGACCAGACCGCGTCCTCTCGGAGAGGAATGGTGATCGTCGTGTTGTCCTCGGAGATCAGTTCGCTGTCGACGGTGGGTAACTCGGTCGCCAGTTCCATGTGGTACTCGCCCTCGTTGTCGATGTTCCAGAGGGGCAGCAGTGTGAGGTCGAACACCAACTCTGAGATCCAGGAGTAGGCGTAGAGGGGGTTCAGGGATTCGGGATCGCCCTCGGTGCTCGTCATGGTAGCGCGCTTCGGTTCCGGGGGCTCCGTAGGTTCTGGTGCGGGCGGCTCCGTGGCTTCCGCCGTCGCCGTCGGCTCCTCTTCGGTGGGTTCCGAGGCCGCGGTTGTCGGTTCCTGGGGCGGCTCCTCCGTCGGTTGCTCCGGCGTGCCGCAAGCGGTCAAGATGAGACTTGCCAGCACGAGCAGGGTGATCATCACCAGGCTGGCATTTCTACGTCTGCTTGACATCGATTCGCCTCCTTTTTGCACATCTAACCTGACCTGAGTAATACGTCTCAAACTACGGTGTCTCTCCACGGTTGGTCCTGAGATGCCACCTCCTTGTCCACCATACCCTATGTCGAACCCGGACCGGTAAAGCCCGGGGGAATAGACGTCGATCAGTCGGCGGACGCCGCGATGAATGCCTCGCCGCGCGCCATCAGTTCAGCGTGATCCTTCGGCACCCTCGGGTTCTCCAGCAGCTCCTCTGTCCGACGCCGCAGGAGATCCTCTGCCCTCGGCGAGCCCCGCTCTCGCCATGTCTCCAGGTCGAGGGTGGGGAAGATGTCGCTGCGGAAGACCGCATCTCGGAAGAGCTGGAATGTCCGCTCCGAGGCCAGGAAATCGCCGCCGGGCCCCACTCGTCTCACCTCGTCCAGGGCCACGGTCTCACTCGACAGCTCGAATCCGCGGGCCAGCCGCCTCACCTGAGCGATCACGTCGTCAGCATAGACAGCCGCGTGGGGCGAGAAGACCTTGCTGCCGAAGTTGCTTCCCACGAAGGGACACAGCCCAACCCGTCCCAGCACGCTGGTCAGGTGATTGGTCCACATCGTGCCGCCTGCCACCAGGTCGGCGCTCCAGCCATCACCGCTGCCGGACGTGCCGCAGTGGGGAATCCCGTAATGGGCCATCATCTCCGCGCAGGCTACGTTGAGCAGGAAGGATGAGGCGTCGAAGACGGGTATCATCGCCTTCATGTCGAACGCCATCGGCAGAATGCCCAGGACGACGGGAGTTCCCTCCGCCATCAGCTGGCTCAGCGTCAGGCCGGCCAGCAGCTCCGCGTTCAAGACCGTCAGGCTGCCCGCCGGTGTGATGGGGGTCGATGTCCCGGCCATGCCGTAGCTCGAGTAAATGATCGGCAGGCCTCGCCGGGCGGCGGTGGACATCTTCTCCACGGTGCCGCGGTTCAGCACCAACGGCGTGATCGGGTTCACGTAGGGCAGGACAAAGGGCTTGCGGGAGAGATTGCCGCAGAGTGCCTCCAGCATGTCGAGCACCCGGGGAAACGCGTCCGGCTCCGAGACCAACAACACGAGCGGTTTCGTCGTGTTCCCCACCATCTCCAGTGTGGCGTAGAGATCGGCCTCGTCGGGGGATGTGTCCTGCAGGACGCCGACGGTCGACACCAGGTCGAAGCTGTCCAGCGTGTGTCCCAGGCGGACCGAAGCGGCCATACGAGCGCGATCGTACGGCACGACCTCGTCGGTGCGAGGATCCTGGTAGAAGAGATTGGTGACGCCGATCCCGAATCGGGTATCTGATTGCCCGAGCTGGAACGCGCGTTCCCCGCATCGGTCACAGACGTCCACCGTCGATGGAGCTACCTCGATGGCCCACTCCACCAGATCCGGCGACAGGTGCACCGTACGGTCGTCCACTGCACCCCGCCCGAGGGCGTCCTCGAACGCGTCTCTCGCACGGCGAGAGTCGAGTCGCACGCCCACCGAGGAGAGGACGTGCAGGGAGTTGCGGTGAATGCGCGCGATCTGCTCGGCGCTCAACACACTGAGATGTGGCCCGACCGTCAACGGGTCATACATGGCTTGTCTTCAGAGTCATCGTCTCCTTCCGACCGCGGGCGTCGGCGTCGATCATCTCGACTGAGGCCTGGGCGCCCCCCGCTTCAGGCCGGGGTCGCCAGGACGCCTTTACCCGAGCGAGCGAATCTCCTCTTCCCGCTTCTTTAGCACATCCTCCGGGACGCCCAGCGACGCCGTGATCTCCTGGCGGATGCCGTGGAGATGCCGGAGAGCCGCCCCGGCGGCCGTTTCGGGCTGCCCGCCGACGACGGCCCGGGCGAGGACCAGGTGCTCTTCATACTCCCTCCCGAGGCCCGCCCGCAGTTCATCCGGCTTCTGGAGCAGGTTCTCGTACAGCATCCAGTCGGGAAAGCGGTTCATCGCGATCCCGTGCAGTCGCGCCAGGAACGGGTTGCCCGCCGCTCTGGCGATGGATCGGTGAATGCGCCAGTTGAGGTGCCGGTACTCGACCATGTCGTCGGGTTTGTGCAAGTCCTCGGTTCGATGGATCAGGTCGAGCAACAGCTCCCCCTGCTTGGGGGAGATGTTCCACGCGGCCGCGCCGGCCACCGGCACCTCGATCATCACCCGCACCGCGTACGCGTCGGCGATCTCCTCGCCCGTAAACGTGGGCACGCGCACGCCGCGGTAGGGGACGCGCTGCGCCAAACCGTCGGCGACCAACTGGTCGAGGGCCTCCCGGACTGGCGTGAGGCTCACCTCCAGCTCCTCCGCTATCTCCGATTGCCTGAGCCATCGACCCGGCGAGTACGCGCCGGCGATGATCCGACGTTGGAGCACGTCGAAGACCTCGCGCTTCAGCGATCGCTTCTTTAGCGGCCCCGTCTGTTCTGCCAGTTTCTCGGTCTGGTCGAGCAGCGTTCTTCCCCTTCCGCACTCCACTCGTTACGCGGTCAGCTCAACAGGCGCCTGGCGAGGGCAACGGCTCCGACGACGTCCTCGGCATACCCATCGGCACCGATCGAGTCCGCCCACTCCTGCGTCACGGGTGCGCCACCTAATATCACCCGCACCCGATCGCGGATCCCGGCTTCTTCCAGGGCCTCCAGCACCTCTCGCTGGGCCGTCATGGTGGTCGTCAGGAGGGCCGAGAGCCCCACTAGGTCGGCGTTCTCCTCCTTGACCTTCTCGACGAAGGCTTCGGGGGCGACGTCGGTGCCGAGATCGTGTACCTCGAAACCGCTGGCCGACATCATCGTGGCGACCAGCGACTTGCCGATCTCGTGGATGTCGCCTTTCACGGTCCCGATAACGAAGACGCCCGGCGCGTCGACGGTCTCCTGACGCGCCTGGAGCTCCGGTTCCAGAAAGGCCATGGCCTGCTGCATGGCGTTGGCCGCGATCACCATCTGGGGCAGGAAGTACTCACCCGCCTGGAACTTCTGCCCCACCGTCTCCATGCCGGGTACCAGGCCCTGGTTGATGATGGTCAGCGGTTCCAGTCCCTGCTCGAGAGCGTCACGGGTCAGCTCTGCCGTCCCATCCGGCTCACAATCCACCAAACTGCGGGTGATGCTGGTTAAGATGTCCTTTGGCACTGTCTCTCTCCTTGCTCCTAATCCTCGGGCAATGGCGGCAACTCATCCATTCCGAACGTCCGCGCCGCTGCGAGCGTGATCTCGCGCAGCTCGTCGCGCAACTGGTCAGACATCGGGGACGGTTCATACGTGCTCAGAAGCTCGGCCACCCGAGCCCGCGCGCGATCCCACGCCGTCTGGCGCCCCTTCTTCTTCCAGGCGTCCAGCGAGCCGCGGTCGATGACGGCCGAGGGGATGTACTGCTCTTCGCTGAACCACTTCGCCGTGTGGAGCTGTCCCAGGTAGTCCGCGCGATGGCCCAGCTTCCGCATCAACCCCAGCGCGATGGGCTCGTCGCGAGCCTCCACGCCGGCGATGAGGCGCTTCGCCATCCCGATGATCTCGGCGTCGATGACCAGCTTCTCGTAGCTCTGGCAGCTCTCGAAGTCCATCATCCCCGCGCCGGACACCATATTCACCCCGGCTAGGGCGGCCATCAGCGTGCCGCCGGCCGACTCCAGCCCGCACTGAGCGTCCACGACCTTGGCGTCGCTCATGCCTAGGTACGCGTGGGTGGGCATACCGAGTGTCTTCCCGACCTCGGTGTAGGACGTGTCGATCATCCACGTGCCCACCGCGCCCATCGGCGTCGTTCCCTCGCGCATATCGAAGGCCGCCGGTGAGCCACCCCAGACGATGGGCGCGCCTTCGCTGGCCAGCTGGCAGATCGTGACGCCGCTCATGCACTCGGCCGTGTGCTGAACCACCGCGCCCGCGATGGTGACGGGCGCCGTCGCGCCGGCCAGGGGCATAGAGACCAGCTCCGACGGGATGCCGTGTCGTGCACAGTCGATCATGTTTTGGCAGGTCAGGTCGCTCCACAACAGGGGAGGGGAGGGACAGACGTCGAAAATGGCAATAGGCCGCTCCGCCAGCGCCTCCTCGCCGCCTGCCACCGCGGCGAGCATGTCCTTCATCGTCCACCACGTGTCCTTTCGGAAGGCCCCGGTGACGATGGGCTTCCTCATGGTGATGAGGGCCAGATACAGGCGGTAGAGGTCGCCTATCTCCTCGGGCACGTCGGTGCAGATCAGGGCCGTGCTTTGGGCGTCCAACTGGGGCAGCGTCTCGACCAGCTTGACGAACGTGACGAAGTCCTCCGTCACGGGGGCTCGCTGATCCTGCGTCTCGCTGTCGAGGATAGTGATGGCGGCTGATCCGGGATCGAACTGGACGCTGTCGCCGCCGTAATGCACCACCGGTTCACCGTCCAGATCGTAGAGATCGAACTCGGACGGGGCCGTCTCCAACGCCTTTCGCACGATGCCATCGGGGATGCGGGCCACCTGGGCCTCGAAATCCACGTCGGCTCCGGCGTCTGCCAGGAGATTCAGCGCTTCCGTATTGTGCACCCGGACACCGGGATCCATGAGCAGGGCAAGCCCCTCATCGGTGATCTGTTTGATGAGATCATCGCTGAGAAGCTTGAGATGGGGTCGCATCCTAACGCCTCCTTTGAATGGGAGCAGCTTCGCCGCAGTGCCCCACGGGGCGATCCATACCGCAAGAGCGGCAGTCGCTGTATCGCGTGGGGAGAGGGTTCATTCTCATATATTATATATTATTTGCGGCGGCGTGTCAAGTCGAAAAACGTGACCTGCCAGGGCAATCGCATGTGAGCAGGCTTCCGGAGGTTCCGTCGAGCATCCCCGGTAGAAGCTACGTGAATGCCGAAGAGGCACTCAGCAGAGGGCGATATCACAA
>CAZQXX010000073.1:0-13692 GCA_964597105.1 uncultured Anaerolineales bacterium | reverse complement strand
AGGCCCTCAACGCTGATCCAGAGGTTCACGGTATCCTGTTGCAGCTTCCCCTGCCAGACCATCTCGACGAAGACGAAGCGTTGGCCGCGATCGCGCTGGAGAAAGACGTGGATGGCTTCCATCCGCTAAACATCGCCCGGCTGGCCCTGCAGGATGTGGAACCGACCTTCGCGCCATGTATGCCTCTGGGTTGCATCGAACTGCTCGACCGATACGGCGTGCCGATCAAGGGGAAGGAGGCCGTCGTGCTCGGCCCGAGCAATATCGTCGGCCTACCGACGGCGCTATTGCTCCTCCATAGAGGGGCCACGCTAGATATTTGTCATCCTCATACCGAGGATCTGCCGGGCATCAGCAGGCGCGCAGACATTCTGGTCGCCGCCATTGATGAGCCGGGGATGGTGAAGGGCGATTGGGTCAAGCCAGGCGCTGCCGTGATCGACGTCGGGTGGAGCCGGGTGAAGGATGAGACCGCGGAGAAGGGGTATCGGGTGATGGGCAACGTCGATTTCGATGAGGTCAAACAAGTCGCCGACTACGTCACGCCCGTGCCGGGCGGGACCGGGCCGATGACGATCGCGATGCTGCTCCGGAACACGTTGCTCTCGGCGAAACGCTCGGCCGGACTGGTCGACTGAGGACGCTTGCGGGGACATCCGGGACGGAGGGACGAAGCAGCGTTCCTGGAGGGGTTATGAGAACTGAGTTGTCGGTACAGAAGGTGCGCGGACGCTTCGTGCATCAGGTGGAGGAGGTCAGCGGACAGGATCTCCTCGCCTGCAACCAATGCGGCAAATGTAGTGCGGGGTGTCCGGTCGTGGCGATGATGGATATCCTCCCCAGCCAGGTCATCCGTATGGCTCAGCTTGGAATGGAGGAGGTGCTGGAGACGAATACCATCTGGATCTGTGCCTCTTGCCTCACTTGTTCCGCCCGTTGTCCCAAGGGTGTGGATCTGCCTCGATTGATGGAGGCGCTACGGCAGATCGCGCTGCGAAAAGGTGTCGCCAAGCTGGATCTCACCGATCTTCCTGAGGAGCTCCTGCAGGAGCTGCCCCAGCTCGCGATCATCGGTGGCTGCCGCAAGTATATGAAGTAGGTGGACCGTTCCCGGAGCATATGACGCCAGGTCTTGGAGCTAGTTAATGGGCATTCATTATTTTCCAGGCTGTACCCTGTCGACGAAGGGGAAGAACTACGACCGCTCGGGGAGGGCGGTGGCGGAGGCCCTCGGGCTGGGACTGGAGGAGTTGCCCGAGTGGCAGTGCTGCGGGGCGACCTTCCCGCTGATGTTGGATGACTCTATGGCGCTCATTGCGCCGACACGCATTCTCTACCAGGCGCAGCAGGCAGGGGAGCGCGTGGCTACCCTGTGTGCCGTCTGCTTCAACGTGCTGCGCCGCTCGCAGGCGTTGCTGGAGCGGGACGAGGAGATGCTGGAGCGCATCAATTGGTTCACGGAGCAGGAGTACGAGGGTGACGTCTACGTGGCGCACCTCCTGGAGATCCTTCGCGATGACCTGGGCTGGAGGAAACTCGCCAAAGAGGTGAAACGGCCCCTAACGGGCCTCAAGGCCGCGCCCTACTATGGGTGTCTGCTGCTGCGACCCTTTGAGGAGATCGGTCTGGACGACCCGGAGGATCCCCGGATTCTGCACGACCTCCTGCGAGCGCTTGGCGCCGAGCCGATCGATTTCCCGTACAACGTGGAGTGCTGCGGTTCCTATCTGATGGTGAAAGAGCCGGAGGTTCCGGAGACGCTCTCCAAGGAGATCACCGTTTCGGCCGGGGAGCATGGTGCGGACGTCGTCGTCACTGCATGTCCCCTGTGTCAATTCAACCTCGATTACCCACAGCGGAAGACCGAGGTGAGTCGCACCGGGGCGGAGATTCCCGTGGTGTATTTCACTCAGTTGATGGCTGTGGCACTGGATCTGCCGGAGGAGAGCTGGGGTTTTGAGGATCATTACGTGGACCCGAGGCCGCTGCTTGACCGGCTGGATGAGCAGGCGACAGACTAGCTGGTGGGCGAAGAGCTAGCGTTTACGATCGATCTGTCAGTCTCCCGGGGCTTCGACTCGGCATTGAGGGAGATCTTCCAGTGAGACGACGAGCCGTGGCCATTCGTGCCGGAATGGGCGGGATGTGGGCTGCGCCGGACATCGCCAACTCCGGCTACGAGGTCATCCTCGTCGAGAAGGAGCCATCTCCGAACACGGCGCGTCGGATACGCAACTGGACACCGGACCAGATTCTGCGACGGCGGACATAGTGATCGGGTAGTGTTGGCGATGTCAGGGATGGGAAGGATCCAGCGGTTCGGTGGCCATACCGGGTTGCGGTTGAGGGAGTGAGGGAGGTAGACTATGTCGGACGTGTGGAAGCAGATCGCGAATTACCGCAAGTTGAAGATGCTACCCTCTGGCGAACGGCTCCTGCTGCGCCCATTGACGGAGGAGGATGAGGAGGGTCTCGTAGCTCTCTTTGCCCGGGCGTCTGACCAGGATCTACAGTATTTCCGGAGCGATGCCGGTGATCCGGAGGTGGTGAAACGGTGGGTGCGTGATCTCGACTTGAAGACTGTCTTTCCTCTCGTGGCTGTCGTGAATGGGAAGATGGTGGGAGAAGCGACGCTCCACTTCGGGGAGCATTTTCATCGTCACCTGGCCTGGGTGCGCATCTTCCTCGACAAGGACTACCGCCGTCAGGGCATAGGGACGCTGATGCTCCGCTGTTTGATCGATGTCGCACGGCGCGTGGGGCTGCAGCAGCTGTACGCGGAGGTGGTGCTGACCCAACCTCAGGTGGTAAAAGCCTTCGAGAACCTGGGTTTCCGACACGAGGTGACGCTGGAGGACTACTTTATCACCGACAGCGGAGAGACGCTGGACATGGCGATCCTGGTGTTCTGGCTGGTCGACAACTCCGGCGTTTTCTAGGCACGTTCCACGTGCGAGCAGGGGACGCATCCTTGCCGGAGAGCGGGCTGGGCGGGTGTGGCATCGATTTGGTAGAATAATATCGTTAATTTGACGGTTACTATGCGTCTCGATATAATTCGTATAGTCAGAGTTGACCACTTTGAGCCTCGATGGGCGACTGCCTGCCCTCGGGCCGCTGGCTTGCCCTTAGGCCGCTTGAGAGGGATAACATAATCCATGGAGGAAGGAATGGCACTTAGCGGCGAAGCGCTGGCTGTGGGGACCGACCTGGCCTTCGGCGATGTGGTAGCGGAACAAAGCGGCGAGGACGTTCGAAGCTGCTATTACTGTCAGAAGTGCACGGCCGGCTGCCCGACGGCTTTCGTGATGGACTACAAACCGGCCCAATTGTTGCGCATGATCCAGCTGGGACAGCGGGAACGGGTGCTCAGCAGCAAGGCGATCTGGATGTGCATCGGGTGCGAGGCGTGCGGCACGCGGTGCCCCAACCAGATTCGGCTGGCGCCGGTGATGGACGTGCTGCGCCAGATGGCGTTGGACGAGGAGTACGCGCCGGAGACCGCCATCTACTCCCTGCATCAGTCATTCCTCGACAGCATCAGGATGTGGGGACGGATGCACGAGGTCACCATGCTGGCTGAGTTCAAAACTCGCGAGCTGCTGGCGGAGTATCCGGTCTTCTTCAAAGGGCTCCTCGATGACATGAAGCTGGGTGCTAACCTGGTCATGAGTGGGAAGCTCTCATTCCTCCCAGAGCGGATCAAGGGGCTAGAGGAGATCAGGGCTCTCTATGAGGAGGCTGCTGCGTCATCTGAGGGCACGGAGGTGAGCGGGTGAGTACAAGGATGAGATATTCGTACTATCCTGGTTGCACGTCCGAGACGACGGCTGTCGAGTTCGGCCGCTCCACAGAGGCCGTTTGCGAGGCCCTGGGAATCGAATTGATCGAGCTCGACGACTGGAATTGCTGTGGCGCTTCCTCGGCTCACAGCCTGGACCACGAGCTTGGCCTCGCCCTCCCCGGACGCAACGTCGCGCTGGCGCAGGAGGCCGGACTTGATATCGTCATTCCGTGTCCTGCCTGCTATCAGCATTGCCGCGATGCCGATATCAGGATGCGCGAGGACGAAGCCTGGCGAGAGAAGATGGAGCGGATCCTGAACTTCCGGTATGAGGGGAAGGCGCGCTCTCGCCACCTGCTCGAGGTGCTGAGCAATGATCTGGACGAGGACGAGCTCGAGGAGAAAGTGACCAAACCTCTCAAGGGGCTGAAGGTGGCATCCTACTATGGCTGCGTGCTGGTTCGCCCACCGGAGTTGACCGGCTGGGACGACCCCGAGCATCCGATGACCATGGATCGGTTGATGGCCCTGCTGGGAGCCGAGATCGTCGACTGGTCCTACAAGGTGGACTGCTGCGGTGCCAGCATGACTCTCTCGCGTGGCGACATAGTGGCCGAGTTGTCGACTAAGATCGCCGAGGGGGCGGTTGAGGCCGGAGCGGACTGCATGGTCTCTGCGTGTGGGATGTGCGAGATCAACCTCGACACGCGACAGACGGCGAAGGAGAAAGTGCCGGTATTTTACTTCACCGAGCTGATGGCCCTGGCTATGGGACTGCCCAAGGTTGAGAAGTGGCTGGGCAAACACACTGTGGATCCCCGCCCGCTACTACGAGAACGAGGGCTTCTTTAGAGGACATAAGGCGCGAGAGGACTTATGAGCGACAATAACGGATCTCCCAGGACTGAAACAACGTCTCTGAGCAGCGATGCCGTCTTGGTCGTCGGGGCGGGAATCGGAGGGATGCAGTCAGCGCTGCTTCTCGCGGAGGCTGGATACCCGGTTTACCTGCTGGACAGTGCGCCAGGCATCGGTGGCTCAATGCACCTGCTGGACCGGACCTTCCCCACGGACTCCTGTGGTATCTGTCTGATGTTGCCGGGGAGGGCGGCCTACTGCCCTACCATTGAGTGCGATCTGCATCGAAACATCGAGATCCTGCCGTATTCTGAGGTGGAGGCGGTCACAGGTGAGCCGGGCGACTTCAGCGTCACCGTGCGCCGCAAACCACGTTACGTGGACGTCGAGCTCTGCACCAACTGTGGGCGTTGCGCTGAGGTCTGTCCCATCGAGCGTCCTCACCAATACGAGGGGGACATCGCCAAGCAGAAGGCGATCTACCAGCCGCCGGTTCGTGCGATTCCGCCGACCTACGTCATCGATATGGACACCTGCACGCGCTGCGGTGAGTGCGTGGCGGCATGCCCGACCGACGCGATTGATCTGGACATGACGGAGAGTCGGGAGCAGGTCGAGGTGGGGGCCGTGGTCATGAGCCCCGGGTACGAGCCGTTCGACGCCAGTATCAAGGGCGAATACGGTTTCGGCTATTACGACAACGTCCTCTCCAGCATTCAGTTTGAGCGTATGGTAAGCCTCTCGGGCTCGACGGGGGCCGATATCGTTCGCCCGTCGGACGGAGAGATGCCGAGGCGACTCGCCTTCATCCAGTGTGTGGGGTCGCGTGACCCGTCGATTGACCGGGGGTACTGCTCGTCGGTGTGTTGTATGTACACGGCCAAGCAAGTGCAGGTCGCCAAGGAACTCGACCCCGAGCTCGAGGTCACGGTCTTCTTCATGGACATCCGCGCCCACGGCAAGGACTTCGACGAGTACTTCGACCAGGTGGAGGCGACGCCGGGGGTCGATTATCGCCGGGCGATGGTCTCGTCGATCCATGAGTACAAGCAGACGGGCGATCTGCAATTGAACTTCGTAGGCGAGGACGGGACGGTCCAGGAAGAGGACTTCGATATGGTTGTGCTTTCGGTCGGCTTCGAGCCCCCGAAAGGATTCCAGGACCTGGGGAAGGCGCTGGGAGTGGGCCTGAATCGGTACGGCTTTGGCGTCACCGACACGCTCCACCCCACGGAGAGCTCACGGCCCGGCATCCTGGTCAGCGGCGCCTTCCGCGAGCCGAAGGATATCCCGGAGACGGTCGTGGAGGCCTCGGCCGTCGCCGCCAGGGCGGCTCGCCTGGTGGGGCGGGCGGCTGACGCGACCGGAGACGAGATCGCGCACGCGCCCGAGGAGCGGAACGTAGGACTGGAATGGCCGCGCGTGGGAGTGTTCCTCTGCGATTGTCGCGGAGAGATCGGCTCCGTGGTCGATTTGGAGAACCTTCGTGAGTACGTGGATGGTCTGCAGGACGTGGCACTGGTCCAGACGATGGATAACGCGTGCCTGTTGAGCGGTCGTGAGCAAATCGCCGACGCTATTGAGGAAGCGGAGCTCAACCGCTTGGTGATTGCAGGCTGTCCGGCCAGGGAGTATCAGTCAGCTTTTGAGGGCGTGATGCGTGACGCGGGCCTGAACTCCGGCCTGTTGGATCGCGTCAACCTGCGCGGCGAGGTGGCCTGGGTTCATCAGGGGAACGGCAAGGACGCTACCGTAAAGGCGAAAGAGCTGTTGCGGATGGCTGTGGCTGGCGCTCGATTGGATCAGGCGGTCGATCTCGAGGGTCGAGAGCTGTCGCAACGAGTGTTGGTGATCGGCGGCGGCCTGGCAGGTATGACTGCCGCTCTTCAGCTAGCCGAGATAGGGCACGAGGTGGATCTGGTGGAGCAATCGGGTGATCTTGGGGGGGAGCTCCGAGAGCTGCATTACCTGATCACCGGTGAGGATCCGGTCGCCTTCACGACCTCCCTGGTCGATGAGGTGGAAGGGCACGAGCGTATCCACGTTCACCGGGAGGCGGAGGTCGACGATATCACCGGGTGGGTCGGCCAGTATGAGACGACGCTGGTCCTGCAGGAGGGGGAGACGGACGTCCTGACTCACGGTGCAGTGATTGTCGCCACCGGCGGCCATGAGGTCACCCCAACCGAGTATCTCTACGGGGAGGACTCTCGCGTCGTCACCCAGAGAGGACTGGAGAAGCTGCTCGACGGGGGCGAGGATATCCCCTCGGACGTGGTGATGATCCAGTGTGTGGAATCGCGGGAGCCCGAGCGGCCCTATTGTAGCCGGATTTGTTGTACGAAGGCGGTCACCAACGCACTTCGCATCAAGGAGCAGAATCCTGACAGTCGTGTGTTCGTCCTCTATCGAGAGATGCGCACCTATGGCTTCCGTGAGGACTACTACGAGGAGGCCCGCCAGAAGGGTGTGATCTTCCTTCGCTATGAGCTGCCGGAGAAACCCCGCGTCACGGGAGTTGACGGCGATCTGCGCATTCGCCTCCGGGAGCCTGTCACAGGTGAGGAATTACAGCTTCGGGCCGGGCTGTTGGTGCTGAGCACAGGCATTGATCCGAATGACGTGGAGCCGCTGGCGCATATGCTCGAGGTGCCGCTGGACAAGAACGGGTTCTTCCAGGAGGAGTATCCGAAGATGCGTCCCCTGGACTTCACGAAGCGCGGCGTCTTTATGTGTGGGCTTGCGCACTCCCCCCGCTTCGCTGACGAGACGATTGTGCAGGCTCAGGGAGCCGCGATGCGTGCGGCCGCGCTGCTCAAGCAGCAGACGCTGGAGGCTCCGGTGGCGCCGGTTCGGGTGAGTGAGCGTCTGTGCACGGCGTGCGGACAGTGCGTCGAGATCTGCCCGTATGGTGCCCGAGTGCTTGAGCCGGGGGCCCACACGGCGGAGGTCATCGAGGTCCTCTGTCAGGGATGTGGTGCGTGTATCGTCGCCTGCCCGAACAAAGCCACGCGGCGGCAGGGTGCGACCCTACCGAGTGTGTACAGGATGCTCGATAGTGTGACGTTGGGAAGCTAGGTCTGATCGGACATAGGCGGTCACCTCCACGTTGCGGAGGTGGACGATGAGAAGAGTGTGAATTATGGAAAGAGAGAAACCAGCAGCGCTGGTCATCGGGGGCGGCATCGTCGGAATTCAGGCTGCGCTTGACATCGCGGATGCAGGGTTCCCCGTCTATCTGGTCGAGCGCGAGCCGTCTATTGGCGGGCGTATGGCCCAATTGGATAAGACGTTTCCGACCCTGGATTGTTCCTCCTGCATCCTGACTCCCAAGATGGTCGACGCAGATCAGCATCCCAACATCGAGTTGATGACGTATTCCGAGGTCGAATCGGTCGACAGGGATGGCGACGTCTTCCACGTCCGGGTGCGAAAGAAACCCCGCTACGTCCACGCCGACATCTGCAAGGGGTGCGGCGACTGCGCCGAGGCCTGCCGCATGAAAGGGCGCATCCCGAGCGAGTTCGACGAGGGCATCACCAATCGGTCGGCGATCTACGCGCCGTTTCCACAGGCGGTGCCGCTTGTGTACACGATCGATCCCGATACCTGCCTCTACTTGACCCGGGGGACGTGCGGTCGGACGTTCAAGTGTAAGGATGCGTGCCCGGCAGACGCCATCGATTTCGAGCAGGAGGAGGAGACCGTCAACCTGGACGTACGGACCATCATCGTGGCCACGGGCTTCGACCTTATTGATCCGCATACCAAGCCGGAGTACGCCTATGGCGTCTACCCGGAGGTTATGACGGGACTGGAGTTTGAGAGGCTCTCTGACGCCTCCGGGCCTACGAAGGGCGAGATTCGCCTTCCTGAAAGAGACAAGCGGGGCAACATCGTCATCGGCGACAGGAAGCCTGAGGATGTCGTGCTCATCAAGTGCGTGGGTTCTCGAGACCCCCACACCGGTGTCCCTTACTGCTCGCGGGTCTGCTGCATGTATACCGCGAAGCACGCCCACCTGGTCCGCGACAAGGTCCCCGATGCCAACATCACCGTCTTCTACATGGACGTGCGCGCCTTCGGCAAGGGATACGAGGAGTTTTACGATCGGGTCAGGCATGAGCGAGTGACCTATCGGCGGGGTGAGCCCTCCGAGATCTACCGACGGGGTGACAAACTGGTCGTGCTGGCCGAGGACACCACGCTGGGAGAACCTATTGAGGTTGAGGCCGATCTGGTGATTCTGGCGACGGCCATTGTGCCGCGGGTTGACGTCCCCGATGTGGCTGAACTGCTGGGGTTGGAGCGGTCTCCGGACGGATTCTTCCAGGAGGCGGACCTGAAGCTGCGCCCGGTGGATACGAACGTGGAAAACGTCTTTGTGGCGGGGTGTTGCCAGAGCCCCAAGGATATCCCAGATGCGGTTGCTCAGGCGAAGGCCGCTGCTTCCTCTGCGCTGAGGGTGTTGTTCCTGGCCAGGGAAGCCGTGCCCGCTTAGGTTAGAGGAGAACGACATGGCATTGAAGACAGCAAAAATGGCCGAGCAGTTGGAGCTCTTCGGCTGCATTCAGTGTGGTAAGTGCACCGGGGGATGCCCGGTCGCGCGGAAGACGACGCTCAACATCCGTACGTTGATCTACCATATGCTGGTCGATTCGAATATGGACGTGGATGCACATAAGGAGCTGTGGGACTGCACGGCGTGCTTCACCTGCGTCGAACGTTGCCCGAAGGACGTGGAGCCAGCCGAGCTCATCATCTCTCTGCGGGGTGAGCTGGTAGAGAGCGGTCGCGTTCCGGAGACTGTTGGCACAGCCCTGATGGGTATCTTCCGCCAGGGGAATCCCAGCGGCATGGCCCGTCAGGACCGGGAGATGTGGGCCGAAGGGATCGAGGAGAGTCTGGAGCGGGCGAAGCAAGCGGCTAAGGACGGATGCGACCTGCTCTATTTCGTCGGCTGTATCCCGTCCTACGACCAGCGGGTGCAGCCCGTTGCGCGTGCCCTCATGAGGACCTTTGAGAAGGCGGGATTGGATGTCGGCACGCTGGGCACTGAGGAGTCCTGCTGTGGCAACGAGGTGCGCCGGATGGGTGAGACGGGCCTGTTTGAGATGCTCGTGGAGGAGAACGGGGAGCTGATCCGGAGTGTTGGCGCTCGTGAGGTGGTGACGACATCGCCTCACTGTTTCAACACCTTCAAGAACGAGTATGGACTTGATGGGATGGAGGTCGTCCACTACACACAGCTGCTGGCTGACCTGATCGAGAAGGGCGAGTTGACGTTCCCCGGAAGCGTTGTGGATGAAGACGGTGAGGAGAAGATCGTCACGTACCACGATCCATGCTTCTTGGGGAAGCAGAATCAGATCTACGACGAGCCCCGCGCGATCCTGGAGGCCATCCCCGGGGTTAAGCTCGTGGAGATGGACCGGAACCGCGAGCGCAGTCTCTGCTGCGAAGGAGGCGGAGGTCGAATGTGGGTCGAGGGGACGAATCTGGAGGAGCGGCTGGCCTTCCAGCGTGTCGAGGAGGCCGCCGGGACGGGGGCGGAGATTCTTGCCGTGGCGTGTCCCTTCTGCCTGTTGACCCTCGAGGACGCGGTTAAGGTAAGGGGGTTGGACGAGCAGTTACGGGTGATGGACATTATGGAGCTCGTCGATCTGGCCTCGAAGGACGATGCGGAGGAGTAAGCGTCCGGACGCGGAGCGCCAGACGCTGCGCGCCCGAGGGCTTGGGTCCTGGTTCAAGTGAGTGAGATTATGGAGAAAGAACCCCGTATCGGTGTGTATGTTTGCCACTGCGGCGTGAACATCGCCGCGACGGTGGACGTAGAAGACGTCGCCGAGTCTGCGGCGGATCTGCCCGGTGTTGTTGTCGCGCGCGATTATACCTATATGTGTTCGGATCCAGGGCAGGAGTTGATCAAGCAGGATATTCCGGAGCAGGAATTGAACCGCGTCGTGGTAGCCTGTTGTTCCCCACGCATGCATGAGCCCACGTTTCGGGCGGCGGCACAGCAGGTGGGCGCGAACCCGTACCAGGTGCAGATAGCCAACATTCGCGAGCAATGTTCGTGGGTTCATAAAGACAAAGAGAAAGGAACTGCGAAGGCCAAGTCACTGGTGGCTTCTGGGGTAGCCAAGGCTGCCCGCCTTGAGGCCCTGGGTGACCGGGAGGTCGATGTCACGCCGGGGGTGCTCGTCATTGGCGGTGGGATCGCCGGTATGATTGCGGCGCTGGACGTTGCAGATACAGGCCTACCGGCCTACCTCGTGGAGAAGGAGGATCACCTCGGCGGGCGGGTGGCGGAGCTCAACCGCACGTTCCCCACGCTGGAGTCGGTGTCGGACCTGCTGCCCCCGATGATTGAGCGTGTCCAGAACCATCCGAATATCACCGTCTTCCTCAACAATGAAGTGACGGCAGTTGATGGGTACGTCGGAAACTTCGAGGTGACAGTCGGCAAGTCGGCAGATCCGGAAGCGGGTGAGCTAGAAAACGAGTCCGTCAAGGTCGGCTCGATTATCGTGGCGACAGGCTACGACGTCTTTGACCCTGACCGTAAGCCGGAGTTCGGCTACTGCGATTACCCCAACGTGATCACGTCTCTGGAGATGGAGGAGCGCCTTGCCGAGGGTGATCTGACAGTGAATGGACGCACGCCGGAGCGCGTGGCGTTCATCCAGTGCGTCGGGTCGCGGGACATACAGCTGGGCAATCCCCACTGCTCGCGGGTCTGCTGCATGTACACGGCGAAGCAGTCGCGACTGGTGCGGGACATGCTTCCTGATGCCGAGGTGACGGTCTTCTACATCGACGTAAGAACAATCGGCAAGGGGGCGGAAGAGTTCTACGACGACGCCCGCAGTACGGGGGTCCGGTACCGGCGGGGCAACGTCTCCGAGATCTACCGTAAGCCGGATGACCCCGACCGGGTCGTGCTGGTAGCGGAGGACACCCTGCTTGGACACGCGATCGACTTCGAGGCGGACCTGGTGGTGCTCGCTGTCGGCATGGAGCCCCGAGAGAACACCAGCAGGGTTTCGCAGCTGCTGAAGCTGCCGCGCTCTGCCGACGGATTCTTCCTGGAGGCACATCCCAAGTTGCGGCCGGTGGACACAGCCATGGCAGGCGTCTTTCTCGCTGGCTGTTGTCAGGGTCCGAAAGACATCCCCGACACCGTCGCACAGGCTAAGGCAGCGGCGTCCTCGGCGCTGATCCCGTCGATCCGTGGTTCTGTGCCCGTTGAATCGGCCACAGCGGTTGTGAACAAAGACCTCTGCGCCGGGTGCGGTATGTGTGTGGAGGTCTGTCCTTATGATGCACCGGCGCTCGACAGGCTGTGGGGCGTGTCACGGATCAATGCGGTGCTTTGCGAGGGTTGCGGCGCTTGTGCTGCTACATGTCCATCCAGCGCTATTCGAATGCAGCACTTCACGACCGAGCAGGTGCTGGCCCAGGTGGATGCGCTGGTAGGGTAGGGGTTCTCTGTTTTCTGAGACCTTGTTTAGGACGATATTGAGGAGAGAGGTTAATGAGTGAGGAGCAGTTCGAGCCTAAGATTGTAGCTTTCCTCTGTAACTGGTGCACGTACACCGGTGCTGACCTGGCGGGCACGTCGCGCATTCAGTATCCGCCCAACGTGCGGATCATCCGCTTGATGTGCTCCGGGTCGGTGGATCCCACGTACGTGCTCAAGCCGTTGCTTGATGGTGCCGACGGCGTTCTGGTCGGCGGCTGCCATCCGGGCGACTGTCACTATCAGTCGGGAAACTACAAGGCCCGTCGGCGCGTGGTTGCGCTCAAGGAGATCCTTAAGAACGCGGGCATCGACGAGGATCGCGTCTGGCTGCGCTGGATCTCCGCTTCGGAGGGGCAGCGATTCGCCGATACGGTCACGGAGATGACCGAGTTCTTGAGGGAGAAAGGGCCTAACCCGATGACCAGGGAGTGGGCTGTCTAGGAGGCCGGGCTTCTTCGAGATCTCGGTTTGCGGAGGGAAATGCAATGAGAACTTTGATTCCAGTTGAGAATGAGGACGCGCTGGCTGCGATACAGGGCTTTCTGAAGCAGCTCCTGGAGGCCGGCGTGGTGGACGCGCTCCTGGTGCCGATGGAGGCTCCGGGTGGGGCTGTAACGCCTGCCCTGGTCTCAGATCCGGATCTGTTGGACGAGGCGAATCCACTGGCTCCCGTGATGGGGCTGAATGCCGCACCGCTGGCCGGTCGCGTCTCCGTCCGCGAGCCCAGAGAGCGCGTCGGGGTCGTGTTGCGGTCCTGCGAGTTGCGGGCGCTGACGGAGTTGGTCAAGCTCCAGCAAGCCAGCCTGGACGATCTGGTCACCATTGGCATCGACTGCCTGGGGACCTACGACGTGAGCGTCTATACGGCGATGAGAAGCGACGGTGGCGTCGACATGGCAGCCTATCTGGCGACCGCCCGCAGCGGGGAGCTGGTCGCGGAGGAGGGGTTCACCTTCCGTGACGGGTGTCAGATGTGCGAGAAACCCCAGGTCCAAGGCGCTGACATCGTGTTTGAGTTGCTTGGGGCTGACGTAAGGGAGGGCATTCCGGTCTCATTGTCCGATGAGCTGGGCCAGGCGCTGGGCCTGGAAGCCTCGGAGATCGAGACGGACCGTTCCCAGGTGATTGACGAGGTTGTCGATGCGCGCATCGAGGTCCGAGACGCGCGCTTCGCCGAGATCCGGGAGCGGCTCGATGAGGAGGGCACGGAGGGCGTCTTGGCTGCTTGCATCCGTTGTCATAACTGCATGACAGTCTGCCCGATCTGCTACTGCAAGACGTGCCTGTTCAAGAGCGAGGTGTTTGACCACGAGCCAATGCAGTACGCGAACTGGGCACGGCGGAAGGGTGCGTATCGCATGCCGGCCGACACGATGCTCTTCCATCTGACACGCTTGAACCATATGGTGCTCTCGTGCGTCGGCTGTGGGATGTGCACAAGCGACTGTCCGGCGGATCTGCCGGTCGGTACCGTCTTCCGCGCCATCGGGCAGGAGACCCAGGCGGTCTTCGATTACGAGCCCGG
>CAZQXX010000072.1:11810-13790 GCA_964597105.1 uncultured Anaerolineales bacterium | reverse complement strand
GCCTTTCTTCTCGCTCATGATGCGGGGATTCCTTCCGTTGTTATACGTTATTGTCCGTGTAGCGTGCTTCCGCCCAATGACCGGTCAACGGCCGGACCAGGGAGGGCGGATCATCTCTCAAAGATAGCCAGGCGCGACGATCAGCCTGAGCAACACGCCGCTGATCGGACGCAGGTGTGATGCCTGTGTGCCATCCTGAAACCAGTGTACCACAGAGGGTGCTGCCAGACAAGAGTGGGAGCGGTAGATGGAAACGAGGAGCGGGACGAGAGGGAGAGCTTACTGAGCGACGACGAAGGCAATGGCGTGATCGTCGGTGTGAGACAGGCTGACGGCCCACTCTGATAACCCCAACTCCTCACCGCGCGCGGCGGCGCGACCGTGGAGCCTGACGAGGGGCTTGCCCCGATGATCGCCCACGATCTCGGCCTCCTGCCAGCCAATCCCCTCAGGAGCCATCATACGCATACCGACCCCCAGGGCCTTGGCAACGGCCTCCTTGGCCGCAAATCGCGCGGCCAGCTCTGCGGGACGGCGACGCGAGTAGAGGATCTCAGCCGGGGTGAAGACACGATTCAGAAAGCGGTCGCCGTACCGTTCCACGACACGCTCGACTCGGGAGATTCTAATCAGGTCAACACCGCTGGTCAGCACGTCCACGCCCTCCTCCCCGGCCCCGGGGAAGCCTCTCTACTCACTCTCCAGCGGGCCGGAGATCGCAAGGGCATAGGCGTCGGGGTCGAGCCAGCGCCGGGCCGCGGTCTGGACGCGCGCCGGGGTGATGGCCCGAATCAGATCCTCGTAGCGGTGAAGATAGTCGAGCCCGAGGTCGTAGCGCTCCATACTGAGGATAGTACCCGCGACGCCGCTATTCGTCTCCAGATGGAGGGGCATACTACCCGTCAGGTAGTCCTGGCTATCCCGCAGCTCATCCTCGCCCACCGGCTCCTCGCAGATGCGACGAATCTCCGCCCGAATGCTCTCGACGGCCCGGTCGACGTTAGCCGGGTTGACCCCGGCCATGATGCGCCAGGGGCCCGGGCCAGGCCCACCGCTGAGCCGGCTATACGAAGAGTAGGCGAGTCCTTGCTCATCCCGCACGTTCTCCCCCAGGCGGCCCATGAGGCCAAAGACACCGAGGATGGTGTTGCACATACGGGCATCGAGGTAGCCGGGATGCGTGCGAGGCGGTCCGGGGTAGCCAAGGACGATGTTCGACTGGGTCTTGTCGGGAATAGGTACGTGGCGCCGGCGCACATCGGTGATGCGCTCCACGTCGGGCAGCGGGTCGCGGTCGTACGTCTGACCCTCCCAATCGCCGAAGGCCTCCTCGACCTGAGACAGCACTGCATCGGTGTCCACGGCGCCCACCACAACGAGGATCATGCCCTGCGGCCCGTAGCCGCCCTCGTAGAAAGCGACCAGATCATCCCGCTCGAGGGCGGCGATCGTCTCCGGGTATCCGCTGGCACTGACCGCATACGGATGGCCCTGGGGATACGCCAGCTCGTAGAAGGTCAGGCCTGCCATCCTCCCCGTGTCGTGGGCCCGCTCGGCCAGATCGGCCAGAATCTCGCCGCGAACCTTCTCCACCTCCTCAGGCGGGAAGGACGAGCGGCGGAGAACGTCGGACAGCAGATCGAGGAGGAGAGGCAGGTCCTCGCCCAGGCTCTTCCCGCCGAAACCGGTGGCGTGCGTCCCACCGCTGATCCCGAGGCTGGCCCCAACCGCCTCCAACTCCTCGTAGATCTGATCGAAGGAGCGATGCGCCGTGCCGCGCATCAGGGCATCGGCGGTGACGCCGGCCAGCCCCGCCTGCTCGGGGCTCTCATCGTAGGCGCCAACCTGGAGCATACCGGTGAGAACGGCCGATGGACTGGTCCGATTCTCCCGCACAAGGAGACCGATGCCATTGGGCAGCACGTGGCGCGTGATGTCATTCGGTCCAGGGATGGACATAGTTACCTCATAAGATGTCGT
>CAZQXX010000072.1:4031-11710 GCA_964597105.1 uncultured Anaerolineales bacterium | reverse complement strand
GCTCAACGGGATGAGGGCTCGGCCTCGCTGTTGGCCGGCACGTACCATCCCACGGTGCGGTTATCGCGTTGAAGATACTCTCCGGCCACGCGCCTGACGTCGTCGACGGTGACGGCGCTCAGGTTATCGAGGTAGGTCTCGGCCCAGGTATGATCAGCGAAGATCTCGCTAAAGCCGAGCCACATCGCCTGGCCAGTCACGGACTCGCTCGAATAGGCAAACTGGGCCGTCGCCTGCTTGATCGCCTTGTCCACCTCTCGCTGCTCCACCGAGTCATTAGACACGCGCATAAGCTCGGTCTGTAGGACCTCCTCCGCCTCTTCAAGCGAGCGCTCAGGGTGGACAACGGCGGACAGAGTGTAAGGGAACGGGTCGATCGTGGGAAGGAGCATGCCAGAGACGTCGACGGCCAGCCCCGATGCTACGAGGGCACGGTAGAGACGACAGCTCTTGTTCGTCAACCCTCCTCCGCGGAACGTCATGGCGCTCGCTCCGGTGAGGATCGCGTTGAGGACAGCCATCGCGAAGAAGTCAGGGTCGCGCACGCTGGGCGTGCGGAACGCCACCTTGAGATAGGGGATGAATCCCTCCCGGCGGACCTCCACGCGTCGCTCGCCCCGCTGGGGCGGCTCGACGGCGGTCACAGGGGGGACGGGATCCCCCTCGGCCAGCGTGCCGAAGTGGTTATCGATCAGAGTCAGCATGTCATCCGCGTCGAAATCGCCGACGGCGACCGCCAGGGCATTATTAGGCGCGTAATAGGTATGGTAGTGATGGTAGAGCTGCGCGCGGCTGATCGTCTCCAGGTCACACATGTAGCCCAGGGTGGAGCTGCGATAGGGATGGACCCGGAGCGCCGCGCCCATCAACTCCTCGTCGAGAAGGAACTCGGGACTGTTCTCGGCCCCCTGACGCTCGCTGATGATGACCGAGCGCTCTGCCTCCACCTCATCGGGATCGAACACGGCGTTTACCATCCGATCGGCCTCGATGCGGAGGGAGAGCTCGATGCGATCCGTGGGCAGCGTCGCGAAGTAGGTCGTGAAGTCGTAGGAGGTGGCCCCGTTGAAGACCCCCCCCTGCCGAGCGATCTCCCTCTCGGCGGCACCTTTGGGAAAGGCGGGGGTGCCCTTGAAGATCATATGTTCAACCCAGTGTGAGATGCCCGTCATGCCCAGATGCTCATTTCGGCTGCCCACCCGATACCAGACCCAGAAGCTGGCCACCGGCGCGGTATGAGCCTCCTGGACGATAACGGACAGGCCGTTAGACAGCTCCGTCTGGAGGAAAGGATCGGTCGAGCTGCGAGACTCACTCACTCAGGATGCCTCCAAGTAGAATGCCTCCAAGATACCGTCTCCTGCACGGCTACGATGCCTCATAACCCCGGCCAATGCCACGGTAGTAGAAGCCGAGCTCTCTCATCTGCTCCGGCTCGTAGATGTTGCGGCCATCGATGATCACTTTGCCACGCATAAGGTCGTGGATCCGAGCCAGGTCGAGGTTCTTGAACTCGTTCCAGTCCGTGATCACCACCAGCGCGTCGCAGCCCTCGGCGAGGTCGTAGGCATCATCTGAGAGCGCCATCTTGGGCAGCACGCGCCGAGCCACCTCCTCGGCCACCGGGTCATAACCGCGCACGTTCGCCCCGGCGGAGGCGAGCATGCGAGCGATGTAGACCGCGGGCGACTCGCGCATATCGTCAGTGTTGGGTTTGAACGCCAATCCCAGCAAGCCGATGGTCTTGCCCCGGAGGCCGCCGAGCGCCTGGTCAAGCTTGCGGACGACCTGTCGGCGCTGGTCGTCATTGATGTCCATCACGGCCCGGAGTAACTGAGGATGCCGTCCCTTGATCTCGGCCATGTAGGTGAGGGCCTTGACGTCCTTAGGGAAGCAACTGCCACCGTAGCCGACGCCAGCGTCCAGATACCCGTGGCCGATGCGCTCATCGTAGCCCATCCCGGTGGCGACCTCTTTGACGTCGGCACCGAGAGCCTCGCAGATGTTGGCAATCTCGTTGATGAAAGAGATGCGGGTGGCCAGGAAGGCGTTCGATGCGTACTTGATCATCTCGGCCGTCCGCAGATCGGTGATCATGATCGTGGTGCGAAGCGGGAGGTAGAGCTGGGCAACCTTCTCGGCAGCGTCACGATCCAATGATCCCAGGACGACGCGATCGGGGTGGAGGAAGTCGCTGATCGCCGACCCCTCGCGCAGGAACTCGGGGTTCGAGACGACGGCGAAGTTGATCTCCCCGTTCCGATACTGGCGGATGAGGTCGGCCACCCAGTCACCGGTGCCCACGGGAACCGTGGCCTTGTTGACGATGACCATGGGGTGATCCATCTCCTCGGCGATGGACCGGGCCGCCATACGCACGTAACGGAGGTCCGCCTCTCCATCGACGCCCTCGGGAGTACCCACAGCGATGAACACGAACTCGGCGTCCTCCAACCCCTCGGCGTAGGACGTCGTGAAGCTGAGACGGCCCGCCTTGACGTTCCGCTCGACAAGATCCTCGAGCCCCGGCTCGTAGATGGGCATCTCGCCCTGATTCAGCCTCTCGATCTTCTTCTCGTCGATGTCGACGCAGGTGACCCGGTTCCCAAGATCCGACAGGCAGACACCGGTCACCACTCCGACGTAGCCAACGCCAATCACTGCGATGTTCTTCATATCGGGAGCACACTCCTTCTCGGCAGATTCATCCTATTCAATGTCGACTATCGACGCCAATGATACCACAGGCAGCGGTTTGCACCACAGGACTCCCGCACCATTCGCGGGAGCAAGCTCGCCCCGACCCGGACCACCCTGAATCTCACGAGCGAATTGACCGGCGCCAAGGGCTCTCAACGATCGCCGACAGGCGCCTCGTGAGGGCCAGAAAGACGTGACAATCTTGCGACTCTCCGGCTCTTCAGATAGCCCGTCAGACGAGGGACAGACCGAGCCACAGGGCGAGGGATGAGAACAGAAGCACCATGCCCAGCTTGACCGTGGCCGCGTTCTGCTTCAAGAAACGGGTCAGATCCTGAGACGTGGTGCCGAAATAGGCGAGGATGAAGACCACGACCAGGGGAAGCACGAAAAGCAAATTGTAGAGCACCAAATAGAGAACGGCCTGGACGCGAAGCTCGGGAACGCTGGTGACGAAGATGATGGTGGGAAGATAGACCTGTCCCGTGCATGCCAGCTCTAGGAAGGAGACGACCACGCCGGTAGCGAGGGCTCCCCAGACGTACGTCTGAGCCCCCCGCCCTTTCCGGATGACGGCGTTGATGCGCTTCCGCAGATTGTGCGGCAGGTTGAGGCTCATGTCCCCGATGTCGCCGCGCCGGGCCTTCATGAAATCGACGAAGCTGAAGATGGCCAGTCCCGCACAGAGGACGGCCGTGAAGCCGTACACCCAGCGCCCAAGCCTGGTCAGAACGTCCCCCAGCATGCCGAGGACCTTGTAGAAGCCGAGGCCTACGCCGAGATAGGCGAGGAAGACACCGAGGGTGAAGGCTGCGCCGACCGCGAGTATCTCCCTCCCGCTGCGGCCGCTGAGGGTGAGATAGGAAACGAAGAAGACGATGGTGGCAAAGGCACACGGATTGAGGCCATCGACCAACCCGGCCAAGATCACGGTGAACGGGCCGAAGGAACGGAACCGCTCAATGAGGCCCTGGCTGGCCTGTTGGGGGTCGAACTCATCCCAGAAGCGCTCGGCGCCAGTGGGGGCGTAGGACTCGACCAGATCGATCACAGCGTCGGTCGTGATGTCCTCGCCGATCAGGTAGTCGTCACCGACGAAGAGGGCCGGGGTGGCAAGCCGCTTCTGCTCGGGCACATCGAGGCGCTCGCCGAGCCACTCGGCCAGTGCGGCGTCCTCCTGAACGTCAAACTCCCTGACGACGAGCTGAGGGTACTTGCTCTTGGCGTATTGGATGTCGTACTCGGCCCGGCTGCACGACTGACAGCCCACCTGGTAGAAATAGGCCATCCAGATCGGTGGGGGTCCCTCGCAGGCAGCCTCCTCCTCGGGCCCGCAGGGCTCCGTGTCACCGCCCAAAGGGAAGTCGGCCCCGAATTCTCCGGGCGACTCGCTCGTGACGTCCCCGAGGCCGGGGATATCGGGCCAGGAGGTGCCCCCCGCGGCAAGACAGGTATCCAGCAGGCACGGAAGCCGCTCGCGGACTTCGTCCTCACCGACGAGGGCCTCGCCGTCGATGATGAGGGTAGGGATCCCGCGATTCTCAGGAGCGATCTCAAAGGCCTCTTCAGCCTGGACGAAGAGCTCGTAGCTCTCGGGGTCAGAGATCTCGATCATCTTGATCTCCAGGCGCTCGCCGTACTCGGTCTGGAGCGGCTTCAAGACCTCGTCCACGACGGTCTTGCAGTGACCACAATCGTTGGCGTAGAAGTAGACCATGCGCACGGAAGGCCCACTCTGAGCGTAGGCCGGGACAGCCCAGGTGGACACAATCAACGCGAGGAGGGCCAGCCAGAGACCCAGAGCCCTGCGTCTATCGATTGCCAATAGCGTAGTCATTCGACGTCTCAGCCTCCATTCCTCCATTGCCCGCATCGATCTCCCACGAACGATAAGCGGAGACCGAACCCGAGGCCTAATCACCACATCTCCGCCCGGACGGCGCGTGAGATTATGACACACCCGCGCCCTTTTGCAACCCCTAGCACCACCAGAATGAGCGAATCACGTTCATCGGACGCGAGACTCGTGCTTCAGTGTAAGCTACGCTCGAAGCATGCCGCGGATGATGATGTCGACGGCCTCTTCTTCGCCCAATCCACGGGCCATCAGGGTCTCCAGCTCCTTCCTGCCGACACTTCCGATGGCCGCCTCGTGGGTGACCCGGGCCCGGTCGTCCCGGACGACGACGATGGGGACGTTCCGCGCCTCAGCCCTGCCCCGGACGATCTCGGTGCAGTCCATATGGCCGGTGGCGCCGGGGGCGTTCCCCTCGGCGGTGGTGTAGATCTCACTCTTGGCCCGGTCGCGGACGGCGACGCGGGTCCTCGTGAGCCCGCGGGCCCCCTCCCCGTTGAGGCGCACCGTCTCCTCCACGCGGATGTCGTCGTCGGCAGAGCCGTAGGCCTTGGCAATCAGCTCGGCCACGCCGCGCGCAGCCACGTCGGCCTCAAACTGGATCGCCATGCGACCCACGCGACCTTTCGTCAGGTTGAACTCGGTCTCCAGACGCCCGCCCTCGTCGACGACGGCGTGGGTGGTGGGGAGCACCTCTACGCCGCCCTCAGGTCCGTGGTAGTGGGCCTCGCTGTAGCGCATGGTGGCGTTCGGCCCCACGTGGATGCGGGCGTCCATCACGTGCTTGAGCTGGACGGCGTTGGGGAAGGTGCAGTGGGCAAGGAAACCGACCTCGGCCCCCTCCCCGATCTCGAACTCAGAGTCGATCTCCTGGAGCCCCTCCTCGGCGGTCATCCCAAAGCAGAGATGGACCGGATGCTCGACCTTCGTGCCCGGCGCGACGGTGATGCGGGCGCGGACACCGTGCTCGTGCTCCTGCGCGTCTATGGTGATGCCCTCGATCTCATTGACCGCCAGCACCTTGTTCGCGCTGATGACGGCACTCGACACCCGGGGCGTCTGGAGCACGCCGGGCCTACCGCCGGCCTGCTCGTAGGCGTCGAGCATAGCCTCGAACTCGCGGGCCCAGCCGGGGCCGCGGTCCTCGAGAAGGGATTGCTTGACGGACGTGGCGGCGTGCTCACTCATCGCAGACTCCTTCGGCGATCACACGCTGATACGTGCCGCCGGCCTCCTCACCCCAGGGCTGGCTGCCGAGGAGATCTCCGTGGGGACGGCAGCGACGGGCGAAGTAATCGCGCACCTCGTCGGGCGTCCCGGTGGCAACCACGGACCCACCACACATCAGAGAGGCCCGGTCGGCTACACTCGTCATCTCGTCGCGATGGGTGATCAGAAGAACCGAGGTTCCCTCATCGGCCATACGACGCACAAGGGCCACGACATCCTCCATACATAACACGTCGATCCCCGAATCAGGCTCGTCGAGAATGGCAAGATGCGGCTGCATCGCGTAAACGGCGGCCAGCTCGATACGCTTGCGCTCACCGCCGGAGAGCGACGTGTCGACGGCGCGGCCGAGGTAGGCCTGCGGCGCGAGAGCCACAGCCCTGAGGGCCTCCTCTATCTTGTCCCGGCTGGGGTCGTCCATGCCCAGGGCGATGTAGTCGGCAACGACGAGTCCTTCAAACCGAGCAGGCGCTTGCCAGGCCAGGGTCAGGCCACGGCGGGCACGGTCGGTCACGGACATGCCGGTGATGTCATCCCCGTCGAAGAGAATGCGTCCCTGCTTGGGCTCGTATCCCTCAGAGCCTATGAGCGTCAGGGCCAGGCTGGTCTTGCCAGACCCATTGAGGCCCAACAGCGCGTGCACCTCGGCGGGCTCCACGGCCAGCTCGACGTTCCTCAGAACCTCAGCGCCCGGCCGCTCGACGGACAGATTCTCAACCTCCAACAACGCTTGTGTCAATAGAACCTCCTGGAATCAGCTGCGGCTTGATCTTCCGACCCGTTAGTATAGCGCTTCAGGGCCACACCGGCAAATCAACGGCCTCGAAGCACTCTGGCCTCAGCGCGGGGCAGAGGCGGCTTCACGCAGCGTCAGACCGCTCCAGGGTCACCGTCGCGCCCGAGGTGACCCGGCGGAACGCAGACGGATCGCCGAGCACGCGGCCCACGACGTTGACGGGGCTGGCGGCGCGAGGCGCGTCGCCGGTGCTCGCTGGCGTGGGGCCGAAGAAGATGCAGAAGGCTTTGCCCGCGGGCCAGTAGCCGAGCTCGCCCACCTCGACGTCGGCCCGGGCGTCAGGAGCCTCCTCCAGAGCCACGGGGATCTCGAAGTAGATCTCGTCGCCCCAGGTGTTGGCGCGGCCGACGATGGGGAGCTCCTCCCAGATCTGCTGGGCGGTCGGGGTGTCGTTCAGCTCGGCCTCCATCGTGACGGGACCGGCGCCGATGATGATACGGTATGACATAGAACGCTCCTTTCTTGAGTGGGTGTGGCGGATGGGCCCCACTACGGCTCGACGTCGCAGGCGATCAAGGCGCGCGGGGCGTGGGTCAGCACCTCGCAGGCCCCAGAGCGGACAACGACGGTGTCCTCCAGTTTGGTCATGATACCCCGCCCCGGCGCGCTGACCTCGATCTCGACGGCGAGGACTATGCCCTCCCGTAGAACGGTATCGTCCTTGGGCCACAACACGGGCGGCTCGTCGAGCTCCAGGCCGATGCCGTGGCCGACGAAGCCGGGCAGGGTCAGGCTACCGGCGGGGAAACCAGGCCCGGCGCCGGCCTCAATGACGGCGTCGACGGCTGCGTAGACATCGCCGACGGGCACGCCGGGACGGAGCGCCTCGAGGGCAGCCTCCTCGGCGTCCTGGGTGACGGCGAAAAGCGCCCGCTGCGCCGGATTCGGTTGGCCGACGACGAAGGTGCGGGACTCGTCCGCGGTATAGCCGTCGCGCGTGGTCCCGGTATCGAGGACGATGAGGTCACCCGGGCAGAGGGTGCGCCGGGAGGGGCCGTAGGGAGCCCCAGCACTCAGGCCCGCGCCGGTCACCACCAGACCGTGGCCGCCGCGGACGGTGAGATTCGGGCCACTCATCAGGAATACCCCACCTCCCCG
>CAZQXX010000072.1:0-3931 GCA_964597105.1 uncultured Anaerolineales bacterium | reverse complement strand
GGCGACACCCAGGACGCCGCGGGTCAGGCCGAGATCGGCGACGGCTTCGGTCACGCTGGAGAACCCCTGCATCGGCTCCACACGCTCGACGGTGGCCTCGCGACGGACGTGGTCGAGGGCACGCCGTGCGAAAAGGGTGGCCTCGGGGGCAGCGGACGGATCTGGAGACAAAGCGACGAGCAAGCTGGCCGGACGGGACGTGCCGGCGTAGTAGAGGACGTCACGGGGATGGAGGAGCAGCACCACGTCCATCCCGGCGGCGCGCATGCGCCGGGAGAGGTCCCTGAGGCGTCCGTCTCGCTGCAAGCTATCCCCCGGCGATGAGGTGGATGACGCGCACATCGGCGCCGTCGGGGACGGTGCGCGTGTCGTAGTGCTCGCGGCGCACGAGCTGGTCGTCGATCTTGACGATGATGTGGGGATAGGTGTAGTTGAGCCGCTCCAGCAGATCGGAGACGGTCATGCCTTCCTCCCACTCGACGTCGGTTCTTCGGTTAACACGGATCATGGTGGTTCCGTCGGCCACTATGTCAGGCACCCCCGGCTGTTGGGCTTGCGCCAACCCACACAGCGCGGATCCGTGGGGAGCAGGCGATGGGGCAGTGCTCAGGTCCGCGGATGCGCGGGCTGTGGGCTGACGGCCCACGGTCGGATGGGCCACGGCTGAAGGGCCACCGGCCGGAGGACCCACCCCTTGGGGCGCTCCGGCTTGAGTGGCCCTTCAGCTAGAAGCTTACAGATGGCGCTCGACGACGGTGAGGACCTCCGGGAAATCGATGCCCAGGCTCTGGAGCTTCTCCGGCGTGGGCACGCCGTTCTCCGTCCAGCCACGCCGCTCGTAGACGGCGTCTATGAGCCTCTCGTACTGCTCCTCCCGATGTTCCCGCAGGGCGGCCATCTTCTCCTCGGTCGTCATCGCCTCAGGATCGAGGCCGAGATCGTCACGCAGTTGCGTGTCGTACCGCTCGGCGCGGGACTCGTACTCCTCGACGGTGACGGGCCCCATGGAGCGGTAGGGGATGGCGTCGTGCTCGCGCAGCCCCTTGCCGAGGCGGATGTTGAACACGCGCTGGAAGTTATAGACGGTCTCCGACTGCTCGATGAGGTCGTCCTCGGTGACCTCGCGCCCGGTCACGCCGGCGAAGAGCTCGACGTAGTTGCGCACGTGCGCGGGGATCTTCTGCGGCTCGTCGGTCTCGGCGTTGTCCGGCGGGACCACGTCGTTCCAGGGGAGCTTGCAGAATCCGCAGAGGCCGAACCAGGTGCGGAACATGGGGAAGTAGTGGAGCGCCTCAGCCTTGTCCTCGAAGGTGGGGAGGAGGTTGCTGATCTGGTCCATGAAGATGAGCCAGGCCTCATCGTGCTGGGGCCCCTTGTTGGTGAGGCCGTAGCCACCCTGCTGGGCCAGGGACTCCTTGGTCACGTACTCGGAGTACTCGAGGCCCTTGGCCTCCATGGCGATATCCTCGAGGAACTCGCGATCGGCCCCGAACCGCTCGACGAAGACGTCCTTCATCCGGTGCGAGCCCTGGCCGAAAATCTTGCCGAAGCCCTCGTTGCGGGCCACCTGGTGGAGCACCTCAATGGCGGCCTCGGCGTTGCCGAAGTGGAGATCGAGGCCACCGGTCTTCTCCTCGTCGAGCACACCGGCCTCGAAGCACTCCATTACGAAGGCCATCCCTGTCCCGAAGGAGATGGTATCGAGCCCGTAGGTGTCGCAGTAGAAGTTGATCTCGAGAATGGCCCAGGGCTCGAAAATGCCACAGCAGGCGCCGACGCCGGCGATGGTCTCGTACTCCGGCCCATCGACGATGACGCTATCCCCCTTGTAGGGACCGGTGCGGAGCTCATACTTGTCGACGGCGTGGGAACAGGCCATGGTGCACCCGTACCAGCAGCCATCCGGGATGCCCTGGGTGAAGAGATCCTGCCAGACGTCCCCGGCGATCTTGTGCGCCTCCGGGTGTTTGCCATAGCGGAAGTTGTGGACAGGGAGGAGGTCGTAGTCGTTCATGATGCTGACGAGATAGGACGTACCGCCCTTCCGCATCTGGTTCTGGTCATCATCGTGCTTGTAGATCTCGCGGTGGAGCTTCGAGCCGATCTTCGAGATGCGCGCGCGGTCGGCGGGCGCGTTTGAGTCGCCGCGGACCGGGCCGCTCTTGACGACGACGGCCTTGATGCGCTTGTCCCGGAAGACGGTGCCGATGCCACCCCGCCCCGCCTGCTTGAAGCGAGGCGCCTCCCGGTGGCGATCGTAGAAACTGAAGTTGAGACAGCCGAAGCGGCTGTGCTCGGCCCCGGTGCCGGCGGCGATGACGGAGGAGTAGTAGCGATCCTCATCGGTCTCGGCCAGCTCGTCGATGAGCCAATGGCCGACCAGGTGAGAATCGACGGGGACGTCGGGGGCCTCCTCGACGGTCACGCGACCGGAGGGGCCGTCGATGATGACGATGACGTCGTCCTCCGCCTTCCCCTGGAGCTCGAGAGCGTCCCAACCGGCGAACTTGAGGAGCGGGCCGAAGTGGCCACCGACGTTGCTGTCGATGGGGATGTCGGTGAGGGGGGAGATGGAGACGACGATAGATTTGCCGGACCCGGGGTACTGGGTGGTGCCGCCACAGGGGCCGGAGGAGATGACGATCTCGTTCTCCGGATCGTCCCAGCGGGTGTCGTCCTCGACACCGTACCACATGCGGTACAGGCCGAACCCGCGCCCACCGACGAACTGCTCCTTCATGACGTCGGTGACCGGGCGGGCCTCTATGGTGCCATCGGAGACGTTGACGTAGAGGGTCTGACCGGTGTACCCACGCTCGACAGACGACGGATCATAGGAGAACTCGCCCAGGACGCGACGGGTGGTTCTTGCTTTCTCTGCCATTTGCTTCAATCTCTCCTTCCTAACTGACTCAAACTACCGCCCAAAGGGGAGGGGCTCGTCGACCTCGACCATGTCGAGAGCACCCTCGGGGCACTCACGTGCACAGATGCCGCAAGCGATGCATTTGAAGGGCACGAGCTCATCCGGGTGCCAGAACATCACGGCGTAGGGACAGAAGCCGACGCAGGACAGGCAGCCGACGCAGAGCTCCTGGCGGAGGCGCACGATGCCGCGCTTGTCGCGGTAGAGGGCGACGGTGGGACAGGCATCAATGCACTCACCGCACTGGTTGCAGAACGCGGCCCGGGGAGCGTCCTCGGTGCCGCGTATCCGAATCTTCGACTTCTCCGCGTCGACCTCGCGGAAGAAGGTCTCGGAGCAGACCTCCTCACAGGTGCCACAGGCCGTGCAGAGTTCACGATCGTAGGACAGGACTCGCATATCTCCTTACTCCCTAGGGTTGATTGGTGATTGGTTCACGGGCGTGTATTGTAGCACAGGAGACGGGGAACGCCAAAGGGAGGGCCGAGGCGGGCGCCGCTGGATCCGCGACCTTTGATCCTCGTGTAAGGTAACGTTTGTTTGGGTTTGTTCCAGAGGGTCGCGGCGGCCAGTGGGGGATGACGGAGCTAAGAAGGGAGCTCTGGGGGCGGCTGCCCCACTGCGAAGCCGATTTGGGAGCTCAAGTGGGGCGCCGTCCCATGAGGTTGTTTGTTTTCGAAATGTGTTTTTTCTAGGGAACAAACATCTCAGGTCCCTGGCGAAGGCAAGGTCGGTCTGATAAGTTGGGCATCGTTCGAGCATGACGGCTCCTCTCTTGCGCGCTGGTGTTCTGAGCGGCTGCCTGATCATGATCATTATACTGCCTTTCAGGGAATTTGTCAATAGGGTCTATTTGGGATACCGTTTGGGAAATGTCCTCGGATTTGGGATATCGGCCGGGGTGAGCTTGACGCGAGGTGGGGTTGGTGATATGTTCGGAGGTCGGAGTGCCGGGCGCCCTTTCGGGCGCTACGCACAGCTTGAGCAGCATAGGGCAGATGAGCG
>CAZQXX010000071.1:0-13822 GCA_964597105.1 uncultured Anaerolineales bacterium | reverse complement strand
GTATCAAACCTTTACGACAGACAACCGGCTCCGTTTATGATATACTCTGTTAGCAGGCACGCGTCCCAAAATGGACCATGCACGACCGTCAAGCAGCACCTGTCAGGATGGGGTGACATACCGCGGAAGAACGAAGCCTCAGCCTCAGGGAGGGTACTGAGATGGCCAGAGACGTAGCTGAAGAGACACGTCGGAAAACGGATAGGTGCTCGCGGGAGTTTGCTTGCCTCTCGGATCAGGGGGCTCCGCGCTGCGCTGTCCGCAGCTCGGTGCGAGGGGTTCTGTTCGTGGAGAACGAAGCGGCGAACCACTGTCCGTACGGCATGGGCTTCGGGTATTCCCACATCTGTTCTTGCCCCGTCAGATGGGAGATATACGACCGCTACGGCAGCTGAGGCCCACGCTGAAGTCGTCGACAGGACAAACTACGGCAATGATGGCGTCGACCTCCACCAGCCCATCGTTCCACGCACCTCAAGCTTACTTCCAAGACCCATCACGTGCCCCGCGGCTCCTGTCATATCTGTTTGCTCGGCCCGCTCGCACCTCGCGCCAACGGAGGCCTCTCAGCTGGAGCATCCCCCGAACAAGCGCCAGACTATGACGGGCCATCCGCCGGTCTGCTGAGTCAGCACGTCTACTGTCGTTCCATCCGCTCACCGTCGTGGTCGCCTGCCCCCCTCCTCTACTCTCGAGGCACAGCGCCCGCCACCCTGATACCTCTCTCGCCCGCCGGTCGACCTGGCTGAAGGGAATGGACTGTGGAGAGCGACAAGAGCGACAAGATCCACTCCATCGCACGAAGTCGACTCCCTGCCTGATTAGCCCCTCGCCGTCAACGGGGACCGGTTTACTGAGCGGAACTTCCTCCGACCATTTGACGTCTATATATGTGAAGCAAGAGCTGTGAAGTGGGACAAGCTCAATTCATGTCCCGACGGAATACGGATCGAACCAGGACAAGGAGGTCGGAACGATGTTTCGCTCACGTTTCTTTCAGACGCTTACGGTCAGCATGCTGCTCTTAACGCTCGTGCTGACGGGTTGTGCTCTGCCGTCAGTCGATGCCGATCAGAGGCCAGCAGAGGATCCCGCGACGCCACCTGATGACGCGGTAACTCACGGAACTGCGGTGGTGGAGGAGATCGAGATCCTCGTGATGGAGTCGTTTCCCGTTCAGGTCACCCTCGTCGCCCGAGGACACTTGCGCGACGGGTGCACCGCCATAGATGAGATCCGCCGGAGCTTCGATACCGAGACAGACACCTTCGTGATTGAGATCACGACAGTCCGGCCCACTGACACAATCTGCGCTCAGGTACTCGAGCCCTTCGAGGAACGTGTCTCCCTCGACGTCTACGGACGACCGGCCGGAACATACACGGTCGACGTCAACGGCGTCAGCGATACCTTCACGCTCAAGGTCGACAACGCCCTCCCCGAGACACCCGAATCAGACATCTCCTGGGACGAGGCGCGGGAGATCATCCTGTCTGGCCGAGTCGAGCAGGTGTTCCAACTCCACTCCCGGCAGGTAACTCTGTACCTGGAGGACGGACGCCGGCTGGTCACCGTGGAGCCGCACATCGACGCGGTCTTCGACGTTGTGGAGGAGTGTGGAGATCCGTGTGCCGATGTGATCCTGGCTACTGAGTAAGGATCATACCCCGGGATACACAGGGGGGAGGGATGTGCTGTTTCTGGTTTCGCACGCCGATTTCCGTCGACGACCCTCAGTGCTTCGTCGCGGCAACCGATCTACGGGGTAGTCACGTCGGCCTGTTCGAACACAGCGACGGCCTCATCCCGCTCCTCAACCTGTCTCTCAGCCGACCGGCTCCGGTACCATAGCCATCCTGTCTGCACCAACCTCCCGATACTGACCGCCGCCAGACCTACGTAGAGTCCGGTGATCCGCCCCCACACAACACCACCCCAGAGAACCAATCCGCTCGTCAGGAGATAGATCACCACCGACTCCGTGATGCCCCGAGTACGCCGACTGTGCACGATCAACCCCTGATACCAACTCTGAAGCACGGCCACAGCAGGCATCAGTAACGCCAGCCAGAGGCCGCGGCGCGAAAGCAAAGCTAGGTCCGGTCGCAATCCTGACACGCGCTCGAACCATACCATCGCCAGCGGCGTCGCCGCCACGATCAGTGGCAATACGGTCACTACGCTGGTGAGGATGATCATAAAACGCCGCAGGGCCTGCGAAGATCGCGGTTCGTCCAGCAAAGCGATGACCACCTCACTGTACGCCACCCCGACGCTCCGCAGCAGGAAGACGAAGCCAGTGACGACGGACCAGACGGCCAGCGAATCGAGCGCCCGTGGCATTCGACTAAGGGCTGCGCTGCTCAACGGTTCCGCCAGAAGACGGAGCAGCGAGGTCATCGCCAGAGGCGTGTAGAAATCGACGAACGCCCACACTGTGAGCGGTTCCGCAATGGGCGCCGCGTCCTTCAGCTGGCGCTCCACCACAGGTCGTGTGCGGAGCCCGGCATAGATCGCTTCGCTCATCACCCCTGCCACGAGAGCGGATGCCGCCACGACCACCCCGGGGATCGTCCCTATCAGATAACCCACCGCCAGCACGAGGCCGTCTGCACCCAGCCGCACGAACGTCCCCAACCCCACTGCCCGCGCGTGACCAAAGCGGATCAGCACCCCCTGCTTGAAGCGGCGGTAAGCGATCGCCCACGTCCACGGCACCGTGATCATCAGCCCGACGCGGGCCGGTTCGACGATCTCCGCCGGGGGACCGATCAGCTGGACGACCACGACGTCATATAGAGGTGTGAACGCCACCAGGATGTGCACGGCGGTCAGGATCCCCCCCATCCACATCATGAACCGCCTAAGCTTCCGGTAGGAGTCCCAGTCCTTGCTGAGGGCTGTCGAGGCCGACAGGAGCATGATGATCGGCGCCTCGATGATCAGCGCCAGGGGATAGACGATGCCGCCGAAGGCCGCGAGGTTGATCTCTGGGTCAGCCAGCCGTGCCACGACGGCGCTCAGCGCAGGGCCTTCGGCAGCCATCAGCAGCCAACTGAGCGCCAGCGGCCACCAGGTACTCACCACACGAGCCATTGGCAACCCGACACCGGAGTCGACGTTATCCGCGGTCTGTTCGGTCATCACCAAGATCAGTTCCCACTCTGACACAGTATCGCCCCGTGACTTGTCCGCCACGGGGCGATTTGATGATCAGCAATCGGGCCTTAGGCCTCGCCGCATTGTTCCAGCAGCTTCTCCCAGCGCCGGTCGACCTCCGCCTGCATCTTATCGATCATATGCCGATTCTGCGGCTTGAACAGATGGCGGAATCGACCCTGCCGCTTCAGCCACTCCTCGACGGGCAGCTTCTCTCGCGGCTTGTAGCTCAGCGTCCACTCACCATCCTCGACCTCGTAAAGCGGCCAGTAACACGTGTCCACCGCCAGCTGCGTGATCTCGATCGTCTCGTCCGTCGCGTGTCGCCAGCCGCGATTGCAGGACGACAATACGTTCATAAACGCCGGCCCATCGGCGTTGACCGCCTTACGCGTCTTCTCCATTAGGTCACGCCACTTACTGGGGGATGCCTGCGCCACGTAGGGGAGATCGTGGGCGGCCATAATGCGGGTCAGATCCTTACGGAACTGCTGTTTCCCAGGAATCTTCGTACCCGCCGGAGAAGTGGTGGTGTGCGCGCCAAACGGCGTGGCGCTGGAGCGCTGGATGCCGGTGTTCATGTAGGCGCCGTTGTCGTAGCAGACGTACAGGAACTGATGCCCGCGCTCCACCGCGCCGGAGAGTGCCTGCAACCCTATGTCGTAGGTACCACCATCACCGCCGAAGGCGATGAACTTGACGTTCTCATCCTCGATCTTCCCCTGCTGGACCATAGACTTGTAGGCCGCCTCCACGCCGCTGATCGTCGAGGCCGCGTTCTCGAACGCATTGTGGATCCACGGCACACGCCATGCGGTATAGGGATAAATGGTCGTGGCCACCTCCAAACAGCCAGTGGCGTTGGCCAGCACGACAGGATCATCGATAGCCGCCATCATCTGACGCACAACTATCGAAGCGCCGCAGCCGGCACAGAGTCGATGGCCCGGTGCTAGGCGCTCCGGCTTCTTCATCAGCTCTTTAGGTGCTAATCTAGTTGCCATAGTAAGCTCCTCACTCTCGCACGCTCAGGTAGGTCACCTTGCGCTCTATCTGGCCGGTCTCGGCCACGTCCAGGGCATCGCGGTAGACCCGCTCAATCTCATGGGGAAGGGTGTCGCGCCCACCCAGGCCGTACACGTAGTCCATCATAGGCACGCGCACGTCGTAGGCAGCCAGCGCAGCCAGCAACTCAAGGTAGAGAGGGCCGGCGTTCTCCATAGCCCCGAAGGAGATGGAGCGATCCATGACGGCCACCACGTCGAGATGGCTCAGTGCTCGAGCCAGCTCCTCGCCCGGGAAGGGGCGGAAAAGCCGAATCTTAAGCAGTCCGGCTTTGATCCCCTGATCTCGAAGATCGTCGACGACCGTCTTGGCTGTACCCGCCGTCGAGTTGGCGACGACGACGCCAACCTCGGCGTCATCCAGCCGATAGGCCTCGAAGAGACCGTAGTTGCGGCCAAATCGCTCGTTGAACTCCTTGGACACCTCCAGGATCACAGGCTTGGCGTTCTCCATGGCCTGGACCTGCTGGCGCTTGTGCTCATAGTAGTAGTCGTAGAAGTCGAGCGGGCCATAAGTCTTGGGGTTCTCCAGGTCAAGCAGCGGCCACTGAGGCTCATACGTCCCGACGAAATCCTTCACAACGTCGTCCTCGTAGACCTCAACTCGCTCCAACCCATGGCCAGTGATGAATCCATCCTGGCAGACCGCCACAGGTAGCAGCACGTCGGGGTGCTCACCGATTCGTACGGCCTGAATGATGTTGTCGTACGCTTCCTGGCCACTCTCGGACATCAGGATGATCCACCCGCTGTCCCGGATGCCCATCACGTCCGAGTGATCGGGGTGAATGTTGATGGGGCCAGACAGGGCACGGTTGACCAGGCTCATGACGATGGGACAGCGACTCGAGGCAGCGATGTAGACAATCTCCCACATCAGCGCCAGGCCGTTCGCCGAGGTGGCGGTCATCACCCGCGCTCCAGCTGCGGAGGCCCCCACGCAGGCGCTCATAGCGCTGTGCTCACTCTCGACGGTGACGAACTCCGTATCGACCAGCCCGTCGTTCACATACTCGGAGAAGGTCTGAACAGTAGCCGTCTGAGGCGTGATGGGATAGGCAGCCACCACGTCCGGGTTGATCTGGCGCATGCCGTTGGCGACGGCCGCGTTCCCCGTCAAGGCTTCAAACTTACTCATCGCCTACCTCCTGGAACTTCCCTTCCTCAATCATCCGGATGCAGAGACGGGAATCGTCCTTCTCCAACTCCTCGTCGGCTTTCTTCATCACCCGGGTATTCACCGGGCAGACCGCGGCGCAGATGCCGCAGCCCTTGCAGTGCTCCAGGTCAAAACCGACCATCTCCTCGTTCTCGGTATCGACCAGAATGCTGGAGTCGGGGCAGTTGAGCCAGCACTGGAAGCAATTGATGCATTCGGCCTCACCGAACACCGGTCGGAAGGCCCTCCAATCGCCCGTATCATACTCGACTGCGTTGCCCGCTTCCAGGATCATCCCACCAATGGGGATCTCTTTCCATCCCTTCAACTCTGACATAAGATGTACTCCTTCAAATCTCTAGTTCAAGAACCACAGAACGCAGTGTCACTCATGCGCTCCCCAGCTCACCGTCTATTACCCTTGCTCGACTTCCTCAGCCGCACGCTTCATGGCACGGACGTTGGCATCAACAGCCGTCTGCGAAAGCTTCCCGCCGAACCACTCCCGGATCTCATCAGCGAGGGCGTCGACATCGACAAGGCCCGTCGCTGCCGCGAACGCTCCCAGCATCGGGGTGTTGGTGATCTCCCGCCCCATCTCCTCAATCGCGATGTGGCTCGCATCCACAGTAAAGACTTCCCCACGATGGAAGTCCAGCTTCTCACGCACCTCGGCTGGACTCATCCCGCTGTTCACCACCAGAACACCATCCTCCTTGAGCCCTTCGGTCACCGCCACTGCGCCCAACAGAGTGGGATCGAGCACGAGCACAACGTCGGGCTCCTCGATCTGCGAATGGATCGTGATCGGGTCTGTGCTGAGGCGCGTGAACGCTCGAATAGGCGCGCCCATACGCTCTGGCCCGTAGTCCGGGAAGGCCTGGAAGTACCTGCCGCTGTCCAGCGCGGTCTCGGCCAGCAGTTCGCCGGCAGTTACCACCCCCTGCCCCCCTCGACCATGCCAACGAATCTCCGTCAGTTGTGCCATAGTGTCCTCTCCTTACTTACGGACTAACTCAATTCTGCGATGATTCAGCTTCGCGTTCTCCGTCTTGGTCAGCTCCCCCGGGCGGCTACTCGCCACTGAAGGGGTGGGGATACATGACCCTAGTCTAGGTCCGCGGGAGCGCCAAGTCATCAGCCATTGTGCTTCCATCCGACGCTACACGTGAAACACGGAGCCGGGTGGCTCCGATCCAGTATTGTGCCATGGACTTGCGATTTGCGCCAGTGAACGATGCTTCGCTTTGTGGTGTCAAGCTCGCCGCTCGTCTCTGTCCCATCCACCTCAAACCGCCCTGGGCTCAAGGTGCCCAGCATTCTGTGAGTTACCCGTCGTCGTCCTATGCGGGTTGATGGCAACTGGCTGCAGGAATCGACGGGAGCGGCGGCGGCGTCAGGACCCGGCCTTTTCTATGCGATCCGGAAGGGGCGCATTCCCGCCTTCACGAATCACCCCCAGCATCTGCCGGTGGATGCGACCGTTAGAGGCAATGATCTCTCGCCCGGAGACGCAGTCACGGCCCCCACCGAAGTTCGTCGCCTCTCCACCGGCTTCCCGTACGATGAGAATGCCGGCTGCCACATCCCAGGGATGTAGACGGATCTCCCAGAAGCCATCGAACCGCCCACAGGCAACGTAGCAGAGATCGAGGACAGCCGCCCCGGCCCGTCGCACACCCTGGCTGCGGCGGAGGAAATGATCCAGCCGCTCCACATTGTTGTCCGGCGCGGTGCGCCGGTCGTAGGGGAAGCCAGTCGCCAGGAAACTCGCGGACAGTTGCTCGACGTCGGTGACCCGGATTGCCTCCCCGTTCAGGAACGCTCCTCCACCCGCGGTCGCGGCAAAGGTCTCATCCCGGAGCGGGTCGTAGATCACGCCCACGACCGGCTGCTGTTCCTCGACCAACGCCAAGGAGACGCCGATGTGGGGAAATCCGTGGGCGAAGTTGTTCGTTCCATCCAGAGGATCGATCAGCCAGATAGGTGGGCCCTCTTCGCGCCACTCGTCACCACCGCTCTCCTCGGCCAATATCCGATGGTCTGGAAACCAGTCCTCCAGACGGCTGCGAATCAGGCCTTCAACCCCAGTATCCGTCTCTGTCACGGGGTTCACCGCTCCCTTGAAACCGACGTGATCAAGGGCGCTGCGAGGAAACCGTCGAGCGATGATACCACCAGCCTCATGGGCAATGGATACGACGCTCTTGAGGATCCCTTCGTAGTCCATGTTCCTCACCGAACCACGTAGGCATCGGGGCGACGGTCTTTGTAGACCGTCAGGTACCGCCGCGCCTTCTCGATCTCGCGCAAGTCCACCCGGGCAATCAGTAAGCGCTCCTGGTCATCCCCCTTCACCAGGACATGCCCCCACGGGTCCACCACGACCGAGCGACCGGGGAAGATCACGTCCTCATTTTGTCCCACCCGGTTACAGGCAGCCACGATCAGTTCATTCTCCACGGCTCGGGCGCGAGCCAGCAACAGCCAGGCCTCCAGGCGCTTCACGGGCCACTGCGCAGGGATCACCAGAAGCTTGGCGCCAGCCAGCGCCATCGTGCGAAACAGCTCCGGGAAACGCAGATCGTAGCATATGCCCAGCCCCGTCGGACCCCACGGCGTGGGGCATACCGTCGCACGGTCGCCCGGCACCAAATAGCGGGGCTCATCCATCAGGCGAAAAAGATGTACCTTCCGGTACGACCCCAGAAGCTCACCCTCGGGATCGTAGACGACCAAGGTATTGGAGATGCCATCAGCGTGTCGCTCCAGTATGGAGCCTGCCAGGTGAATTCCAAACTCGGACGCCATGGAGGCCATGTCCACGAAGCCGCCTTCGCCAAGCGAGGCGGCCCACTCATCCGCCCGTTCAAGATCATACCCGTGCAGCCACAGCTCGGGCAAGAGAAGGATATCAGCACTGGCCTCCCGCGCCTGGGCAGCGAACTGGCGCGCCTGGGCCAGATTCCGTTCCGGGCGCCCGAGCGCTATATCCATCTGACCCAGCGCAACGGTTAGTTGTTCAGCTTCCAAGTCCCGACTCCCCCACTGAATCTGCACCACACCGGATGGCTCCCTCTCCCCACTCCGCTATCGGCCCGGACGTCTTGGCCAGCTACGTCGCCATCACTGGCAGCAACGCCCCCACCCCATGCACGGGCCGCGGTCTACTCCAGAGCTTCGACGCCGACCCGCCGTCCCTCGTCCGCGTTGAGCTCCGTCAGCTCTCCGGTGACCGTGAAGACGACGCGCTCGCAGATATTCGTCACCCGATCAGCCGCGCGCTCAAGATTATGGGCCGCCCACAACAGGTAGTTGGCCTGTTGTATCCAGCCGGGCTTCTCCATGATCAGCGTGATCAACTCCCGGTAGATCTGGTCATACAGATCATCGACCTCATCGTCGCGAAGGGGAATAGCTCGCGCCGTCTCCACATCCTGCCGCGCGAATGCCCCCAGCGCCTCATCGAGCATATCAGCGGCCTTCGAGGCCATCTCTGGGAGATCAATGAGGGGTTTCATCAGCGGTTCCTCGCCGATCAGCAGGTTGATCTTCGCTATCCCTTTGGCGTAGTCGCCGATTCTCTCCAATTCCGACGACAGGTCCAACACAGCAGCGATCATCCTCAAGTCCCTGGCCATTGGCTGTTGCGTCGCGATCAAGGTCAAGGCTTCAGACTCGATATCGTACCGTTTCTCATTGATCTCTCGATCGCTGGCAATAAGCTGCCTGGCAGCCTCATGATCCTGTCTCTTCAGGATTTCCACAGCATCAACCAAAGCGTCCTCCACCCTGCTCCCCAATGTCAGAACCTCATCCATCAGCCGCTCTAGTTCCCTGTCGAAGCTTGCACGAATCACGCTGCCCTCCCTACCTGGATCACGCCACCAGAATCCGGGACATCATCCTGCCCGCCCCGTGATGTAATCTTCTGTTCGTTTCTGAGTCGGATTCGTGAATATCTTCTCCGTATCGTCGAACTCCACGAGCTCTCCCAACCAGAACAGGCCGCTTCTATCCGAGACCCGTGCCGCTTGCTGCATGTTATGCGTCACGATGAAAATACAGTAGTTCTCCTTCAGTTCCCGCATCAACTCCTCGATCTGGAGTGTCGCAATGGGATCGAGTGCCGAACATGGCTCATCCATTAGGATCACCTCCGGCCTGATCGCGATAGCACGCGCGATGCACAACCGTTGCTGCTCTCCAAGCGATAGACCCAGGGCATCCTGTTGGAGATCGTCGCGCACCTCGTCCCATAGAGCCGCGTCGCGCAAGCTCTCCTCCACGAGTTCATCCAGGTTCTGCTCTCTATCAAACCCCAGTATACGAGGGCCGAAGGCCACATTATCATAGATCGATTGCGGAAACGGATTGGGACGCTGAAAGACCATCCCTATCCGCCGACGAAGGTCCACCACATCCATCCCGGGCCCATACACATCCTGACCATCCAGCAGTACGTTTCCCTCCAGCCGCGTGTCTGGGATTGTCTCATTCATTCGATTGAGACACCGCAAGAACGTCGACTTGCCACTACCCGAAGGCCCTATCAGAGCCGTAATCTCGCGATCCCTGATCGTCATCGAGATATCCTTCAGGGCCTGGTTATCGCCGTAGTAGAAGTTGACGTGCTCTACTCGGATCTTCTCCATGGGGACGAAACCTATCCAAATCGGCCGGTGATGTAGTCCTCGGTCCGCTTCTCACGCGGGTTGACGAAGATCTCCTCGCCGGGGCGGTATTCGACCATCTCACCCATCAGAAAGAACGCCGCACAATCGGCCAGGCGCCCTGCCTGCTGAATGCTGTGGGGGACGATGACGATTGTGTAGTCTGCCTTCAGCTCCTCCAGCGTCGCCTCGACCTTCGCCGTGGAGATTGGGTCCAGCCCGGACGTGGGTTCGTCCAGGAGGAGAACGTCAGGCTCCAAGGCCAGGCTCCGGGCGATGCACAGCCGCTGCTGCTGTCCGCCGGAGAGCGCACTCGCTGAGTCGTCCAGGCGATCCTTGACCTCATCCCATAGGGCGGCTCGTTTCAGACTGCGTACGAGAATCTCATCCTGCCCCGCCGGGTCTCGCACGCCGGCCAGTTCCGGACCGTAGATCACATTCTCCCTCACCGTACCCGGCAGTGGGAGCGGCAGGGCGAACACCATCCCCACCCTCCGCCGCAAGGCAGGTACATCAACGTCCGGACCGTAGATGTCCTGTCCGTCCAGCCAGATTCTCCCCGACATCCGCGTACCGTCCACCAGGTCGTTCAAGCGGTTAATCAGCCGCAACAGGGTGGTCTTCCCTCCTCCTGCGGGCCCAAACAGGACCGTGATAGCGTTCGCCCGGACGTCGAGGGAAACATCCTTCAGCGCCTGGGTCTCGCCATAGAAGTAGTTGACGTTCTCGATACGAATCTTGAGATCGTTCTTGCTCGACATAGGATCAATACTCAGGTCCACACGAATAGAACATAGGCATTAACACCTGACCCTGTCTTCTCCGGGTTGCTCGCCCCGTTCTCACCACTCCCGCTGTCTCCGATAGATGCTGCGAATGATAGTGGCCACGATGTTAAGTGACAACACCAGCCCGAGCAGTACCAACGCCGTTCCGTACTGAATCTCCTCCGGCATGCCCGGCACCTGGGTGCTGATCACATACAGATGGTACGGCAGCGCCATCGTCTGATCCAGAGGCGACTGAGGGAGACGTGGCAGAAAGAAAGCCGCCACTGTGAAGAGAATAGGCGCTGTCTCACCGGCCGCCCGCAGCAAGCCGAGGATAACACCGGTGATGATACCCGGCATCGCTTGCGGCAGCACGATCCGCCGGATGCCCTGCCAGCGCGTCCCCCCCAGGCTGGCGCTGACCGTGCGGAACTCGGTGGGCACCGACCGAAGCGCCTCTTCGGCGGTGCTGATGATAATGGGCAAGGTCATAATGGCCAGCGTGAGGGAGCCGGCCACGATCGACGTCCCAAACTGAAGAAACAGGACAAACAGCCCAAGCCCGAACAGCCCGTACACGACCGAGGGGACCCCCGCCAGATTGATGATGGCCAGTCGGATCGCCCGTGTTAGCAGGTTGTCTCGCGCGTACTCTGATAAGTAGATGGCACCCCCTACACCGATCGGAATAGCCACCACCGCCGTCCCCAGCGTCAGCCACAATGTCCCCACGATCGCCGGAAATATACCCCCGGCCCTCATCCCATCCCGTGGCATGGCAGTCAGGAACTCCCAACTGATCGCGTCGATCCCTCTCACCCCGATGGAGCCGATGACCAGCAGAATAGGAGCCACGACGATAACGGTCACCACCGCCAGCAGAACGAAGCCGACCCGCTGTACCTGATGCCGATCCATCAGCGCAACCCCCCTCGCCGTCTTTTCTGAAAGATGGTCACGGCAGCGGTCAGGTTAATGATAAACGTCAGCACGAAGAGGATAAGCCCGATGCCGAAGAGAACGTGATAGTGCACGCTGCCCTGGGCCACCTCTCCCATCTCAGCAGCAACCGTGGCCGTCATCGTCCGGGTAGGTCGGAACAGGGAATCCAACGTGAGAGGCATACGAGCCGCGTTTCCGGTCACCAACATCACGGCCATCGTCTCCCCAATCGCGCGCCCGAACCCCAGCATCACCGCCGTGACGATGCCAGAGCGACCCGCCGGCACCACCACGCGCCAGATTGTCTGCCATTCCGTTGCCCCCATCGCCCTGGCTCCATCCCGGTAGGACTTCGGCACGGCGTCCAGCGCGTCCTCGGCCACGCTGATGATCGTGGGCAGAGACATGTACGCCAGAATCAGCGCCCCCGTGAACGCCGTCAGTCCAGTTGGCGCGCCCAGTGTCTCTCGCACGAAGGGGGCCACGATGGTCATCCCGAAGAAGCCCAGGACGACCGAGGGGATGCCTGCCAGAACCTCGATCATCGGCTTGAGAAGCTCCCGCGCCCAATCCGGAGCTACCTCCCGTACGAAGACAGCTGTCGCCACGCCCAGAGGCAACGCAATCGCGATAGCGGTGACTGTAACTAGGAGCGAGCCCATGATCAACGGCAGCGTACCGAACAGATCGAAGGTGGGATACCACCGCGTGCCGAACAGATTCGCTAGACGTACTTCGAGGAAAGTCGGCACGCCTTCCCGCAGCAGGAAGACGAAAATGAGCGTCACGAAACCGATGACCGAGAAGCCTAACACGCGAATGATCCCCTCAATCGCGAATTCGACCCATCGCGCTCTGTCGTTCCTGAGGTCCCTATGCCCGGTCAGATGAGCCTCCTGGTTTGAGCCACGTGATCAAGATAGATGCCTCATATCCCTATCGCTGGAGAGGCACAAAACCGATCTTTGGCACCACGTCCTGCCCGTCACCCCTTATCCACTCCAGATAGGCCTGGATAAGCCCGGTCGGTTCACCAGCAGTGTACATATACAGCGGGCGCGCGATCGGGTACGAACCGTCATTCACCGTCTCGACCGAAGGCAGCACGTAAGGTCCATCGGCGTCGACAGCCACAGCCACCGTCTTCTGGTCTTCCGTGACGTAACCCAGGCCGTCGTAACCGATGGCATTCGGATTCTGGGTCACTTCAGACGAGATCCCCTCGGAGGAAGGCATCAGCAGGGTATTGGGCGAGAAGAACAGATCGCTCTTCCGGCCCATGCGCACCACGTTCTCAAGGAAATACACGTGGGTCCCGGAGTTCGATTCGCGAGACAGGAGTACGATGGGGCGATCTACACCCCCAACCTCTTGCCAGTTAGTGATCTTCCCCGTGTAGATATCGGAGATCTGTTGGAAGGTGAGCCTGTCGACCGGGTTGGTCGGATGGACGACGACGGCGATCGCGTCTTTCGCGACGACGAACTCCACCGGGGTGATCCCGTTCGCCTCAGCTGCCTCTACCTCCTCCTCCTTCATATCCCGTGAGGCATTTGCGATATCCACCGTGCCGTTGATCAGGGCCGCGATGCCCGTACCTGATCCTCCGCCGGTCACGGAAATGCGGACGTCAGGGTGAACCTCCACGTATCTCTCCGCCCACGCCAACGCCAGGTTGACCAGGGTGTCGGAGCCCTTGTTCTCAATAGTCCGCGAGACCTCAGGCACGGGGGTCTCGTTCGGTGATGATCGGCTACATCCGGGGACACTGACGACGAGGATCAACATCAGCAAGCCGGCGAGCAAGCGCCGGCGTCGCCGTGAGAGCGATGCAACGTAATCGTCAGTGGTAAGGAGGTGACTCATAGATCGGCTCATCGGCAGGAACTCTGCCCCGCCGACGGTAGTTGTATCATGAGGAAGCGACGCTGTCAAGCTAGATAACGTGACCGTGGAGGGCAATCGCATCTAGCCGGATAGCACCTCAAGAAAATGAGCTTGTCCCATCCAGCGCTCAGGCGCTTGGCCTTTGTGCCGCATTGGGCGGTCTCCTCT
>CAZQXX010000070.1:0-14118 GCA_964597105.1 uncultured Anaerolineales bacterium | reverse complement strand
CGGGAATATCTGATATACTGGGTTTCATCAGAGAAAAGTAGGTTCTACACAGCGAAACTTCCATCGTGTTCCTGGGCCTTGTCGTTGGAAAGCCCTGCCCCATCGACGTGGCCGAGGGTGCTTGAGTCGTAGCTTCTGTTCGTTGCAGCGTCGATCTGATCACCACCTCCTTTATGGATAAGGACAGCAAGTACCGCATCGAAACCCTGGAACGAGGATTGCGTGTCCTGGAAGCGTTCTCCAGAGAGTCCCCCAGCCTCAGCATGACCGAGATCGGGGACCATGCCGAGCTGAGCAAGAGCACGGCCTTCCGGTTCACCTATACGTTGGAGGAACTAGGATACCTGGAGCGAGACCCGGAGACAAAACGGTACCGTCCCGGTTTGAAGGTCTTGCGACTCGGTTTCAGCGCGTTGAACAGCCTCGAGATGCGCGAGATTGCCCAGTCTTACCTCAAGGCCCTCTCTGCTCGCTCCGGTATGACGACCAACATGACGGTGCGCGATCAGACGGACATTGTCTATGTGGTCCGGAACAGGACGCGGCAGATCTTGAGCCTCGATCTTCACCTGGGCTCCCGGTTGCCGGCCTACTGCACCTCTCAAGGCAAGGCACAGCTCATTGACCTGTCCAGGGAGGAACTAGAGGAACTTCTCGGCCCCGGCCCCTATCCAAAGCTGGGCCCTAACACGATCACCACCCTCAATGGGCTGGCGACCGAGCTACACAAGGTCCGACGACAGGGATACGCGGTCAACGACCAGGAGTTGGAAGCCGGCATACGTTCGGTGGCCGCCCCTGTACGAGGACTTCAGAACAGGATAATCGCCGCCATCAATATCTCCGTTCCCAGTGCTCGCGCCTCCCGCGAGGAGGTTGAGCAGACCCTAGCGCCCATGGTTATGGAGACGGCAAAGCAGATCTCCCTAGCGCTGGGTGCGCAGATGTGAACGAACCAGCAGGGAAACCCTCGATAAAGTGAATAGGCCGTCCGCGGCTCAGATCTAGCTGTGACTCAACGAACACGAAGGAGATACCGACAGACACGGAAGTCCGCCCCGGCCCGTCGGGGCAAAGGGGTTCTCCGCGGAATGCGTCGGCGTGCGAGAGAGGGACCGGCATCGGCGCCCTCGGGACGCCCGGTGGCGACTGCGCGTGTGAGAGAGCCGCTCCCTGGGGTGAGGGAGCATTGATCCAGGGGTCCTGAGAGATGCTATCGCCGTCTAAACCCTGATGGTTCCCGGACCCTCAATCGCGAAGCTCCGTGAGGCATGCAAGAGGAAACCTTCATCTGTCAGCTGTTACACAGCAGCAGTCTGTTGCGTGCGTTAGTACGCACTACCCACGGAGTCTCCTCAAGGTTGACCTCTTGCCAGTTCGTGCTGCATGCACGTAAGAAGTGGCCGTGAAGAAGACCTCGTAAAGCGGCCCAAAGGGAAGGAGAGATCTATGTAATCAACCCACGTTAAAGAGGGGCACGTCCACAACAGTTGCTGTTGTTGTGTAACAGCACGAGAGTCGGGAGGAAGACGACTGATGAACGGCAGAAAAATCTTCGGTTTGCTAGTGACAGCCCTTGTTCTCAGTTCGCTGAGTGTAGCCTGCAGCGCTCCACCCCCGGAGCCTGCCGAAAGGGAGGTGACGGTCGAGAAGGAAGTCCCGGTCACCGTCGAGGTTGAGAAGCAAGTGACGGTTACAGCCACACCCGAGCCCAGACCTGAGTTGGCTACCGCCATCCGGGTAGACTCTCTAAGCGAGGACGCGGGCAAGAAGTTTGAGGACATCGTAGTTAAGCCCTTCGCTGAAGAGATGGGAGTTGAGATCGAAGTCAGCCACGGCACCTATAGTCAGCAGGAGGAGTGGCTGGCTAATGTGAGGGCGGCACCGGGTGAATACTGCATCGCTACCTATTTGAGCGACTTCGGCATATATAGCGGTGTTTCTCAGGGTCTGCTTCAGCCCTTCCGCCTGGAGAGCATGCCCAACTATGCTAATCTCGATGACAGATGGGAGAAGCGCGTCATCGTTGCTGGTGATGACAACGCGTACGTTGCGACGGTCGATATGGGCATGTACACGTTCGTATATGCGAAGGACAAGATCACTGAGAAACCAGATTCCTACGATCCACTCTTTGATCCCCAATATGCGGGTCGTATCGCCTTGCGTGACTACGCGCTGTATCGTGTCTTCCAGACAGCCGCATACTTAGGGCTGGACCCCAACGATTTAAGCGAGAGCGATGTGGACGAAGTCTTCGAAACGATGGCTGAGCAAGCCGAGTTGGCCCGAGCTTACTGGCAAAGCTCGTCCCAGCTGGACGAACTGCTAGCGAACCGTGAGGTGTGGATCGCTGACTACTGGTTTGATACCATCACCCGAGTCGGGGAGGATGGGACCAACCGGCTTGGACAGCTCGACATCGGCTGGTGGTTCCCAGAGGAAGGCGGCCCTTTGTGGGCAGGAGGCCCAGTCATTGCTGCTGGCTGTGAAGACCCGGAGCGACGGACGGCGGAGCTCCTCTTCAACTATATGCTTCGCCCCGAGGTACTGGTGGAGTATGCCAAGGCCTACGGGTTCGTCCCTACGTTGGAGCTAGATCTTTATGACAGCGAAGCATTCTTCGCTGATGCTCCATATAAGGCTGCTTATAGAGATGCCTTGCTTGATACAGGCATAGTGCTAGATGTGGCCACAGTGTTGGAGCATCAAGAAGAGTGGTACGAGCGGTACGAAGAGATGAAGCTGAACCAATGAACGGAAGTCGATGGTGGTGACGTCGGTTGAAGGGCACAGCCGTCGACGGCTGTGCCCTTCAACGCAGCGCGGGGACGAAGAGGGAGGTGGATGAGATGATTGATGTCGAGTTAAAGAACGTCACGAAGGAGTACGGCAACGTGGTGGCAGTAGACAGCGTCTCTCTAAGAGTTCACCGGGGGGAATTCTTGACGCTGCTGGGTCCTAGCGGTTGCGGCAAGACGACAACACTGCGTCTCATTGCTGGTCTGGAACGACCCGGGAGTGGCGGAATCTTCATCCGACAGGAGGACGTGACCCACGCGCCACCATACGCTCGCGATGTGAGCCTGATGTTCCAAAGCTACGCGCTATTTCCCCACAAGAATGTGTTCGAGAACGTCGCATTTGGGCTCAAGCATCGAGGGGTACCTGAAGATGAGCGCAAACGGCGCATTCAAGAGATCCTGGAAGTGGTTCACCTTCCTGACATCGGGAGGCGCTACCCCCGACAACTCAGTGGAGGGCAACAGCAGCGGGTGGCCCTGGCGCGAGCGCTGGTGGTCAGACCAGCAGTGCTCTTGCTCGATGAACCTCTCTCCAACCTGGACCTGAAACTGAGAGAGAGCATGCGGATCGAGTTGAAGCAGATCCAGGAACAAGTTGGGATCACTTTCGTCTATGTGACTCACGACCAAGAGGAAGCACTCATACTTTCCGACCGGGTCGCGGTCATGGAAGGAGGTCAAATCGTCCAGCTCGGGACACCCCGAGACGTGTATGAGAAGCCCCGGTGTCGCTTCGCGGCCGAGTTTATCGGCCAGTCGAACTTCCTGGAAGGCCGCGTTACTCGCTCCAGGCAGGCGGAGACCGAAGTGAAGACGCGAAGCGGCTTGCGTGTGCGCGTTTCGCACCCCGCAGACGTTTCAACTGGAGACAACGTCATTGTTCAGATTCGCGCCGAACGGGCAGCCATCCACCAGCAGAGACCCTCGCCGTCCAGCGGTCAGATGTTCTCCGGAGCAGTGGAACGGACCATCTACGTAGGTAACACTATTCAGTACTTCATCAGACTCAAGACTGGCGACCTGATAATGGCGACCCGCCCCACCACCAACGAGCTCCCGTTGAGCAGAGAGACTCCCGTGTGGCTTGCATTCGACCCGGAAGACTGCGTGTTGTTGCGAGGTGAGCTATGAGCACGAAAACCAAACAGGGGAACAGACTGCTGAGGCGGCTCCGTGGACGATCAACCCTCCAAGGCGTGCTGCTCGTCAGCCCCACAGCGGTCTGGTTTTTCTTCTTCCTGATCCTCCCGCTTGTCCTCATCTTGGTTTACAGCTTCTGGACTCACGAGTTAGGTGGGATTGTGGACCGAACTTTTACTCTGGAGAACTACGCCCGCTTCCTCAATCGGCCGGTCTATGCGCGGGTACTACTGCGATCCTTCAGTGCCGGCGCCCAGACCACGGTGATGGCACTTGTCCTTGCGTATCCGACGGCCTATTACTTGGCGCAACGACGCTCAGGCAGAACGACCTTGATATTCCTGATCCTCGTACCTTTCTGGACGAGCTATCTGATACGCATCTTCTCATGGATGCTTATTCTTATGGAGCGCGGAGTCATTAACGCAGTCTTGATGGGACTTGGTATTGTCGGTCAGCCACTCAGGTTGCTCTTCACCCCGTTGGCGGTCGTGATTGGCATGACCTACTCTGCACTACCATTCGCGATTCTGCCGATTTATGCCGTGCTCAGCGGCATCAACCCCGATCTAGTTCAAGCAGCAAAAACACTAGGCGCTAACGACCTGGAAGCCTTCGCTGAAGTGACTCTGCCCTTAAGTATGCCAGGCATAATGGCGGGCGCGGTGATCGTGTTTATCCAGGGAGCAGGTAACTTCCTGGCGCCGGCCATACTGGGCGGGACGGGGGCCGACCTGATGGCCAACGTCATCGCTAAACGCTTCCTAGAGGCATTCAACTGGCCTTTTGGGTCTGCCTTAGCCATCGTCTTTCTAGTGACCATGGTCCTACTCTTGCTGATCGTGAATAAATACGTAGCTCTGGGGGATATCTATGGACCCGACAAGTAATCTAGATACGGTACACCGCTCAGTTCGAGCGGCGAAAAGGGGCCGATTCCGACGCCGTCTACCGATCGGCAGCTGGTTACTCAGACTGGTCACACTCTTCGTCTACGCCTTTCTTTACATGCCAATCGTCGTGATCGTAGTGATGTCATTTCATCCAGAGAGCTTCATGACGTTCCCGTTGCCCGGCTACAGCCTGCGTTGGTATCGCGAATTCCTGCAAGATGACTTGTTGATCCGTGCACTCCTTAACAGCCTCTCATTGGCAGGATTGACGGCAGTGCTGAGCGCGGCGATCGGAACGCCTTGCGCTCTGGGCTTGGTCCGCTCTGACTTCCCTGGTAAGGATTTCTTCAATACTTTCGTACTGGCGCCGATGATCATCCCGCAGATCATCATCGGAATGGGACTACTCCTGCTATTACACTCAATTGGTATTCCAAAGGGGTATCCATATCTTGTCGTCGGTCACGTGCTGCTAACTCTGCCGTACGTTGTGATTACCGTCTCATCGCAACTGTACGGATTTCCGCGCGAGCTCGAGGAGGCAGCGCAGAGTCTAGGAGCAAGAGAGCTCCAGACATTCTTCGAGATAACACTTCCGCTGATTGCTCCTGGCATAGTGGCCGGGATGTTGTTTGCGTTCACCGTATCTTTTCAGGAATTCGTGGCCACTCAGGCGTGGGCGACCCCAAGCACCTACACCCTGCCTCTTCGCATCTATGCCCGCATCCGTGATGCCCTGACTCCCGAAGTCAATGTCGTCGGCGTGCTGACGGTCGCTCTTTCTTTCGTGGTGATTGCAGTTGTGCAAATCATCTCACGTCGGAGCCAAGGAGGTGACTTCTATGGGGCATAAACTTGGCATCGACACCGGAGGCACCCATACCGACCTCATCTTGATCGATGACGAAAGCGGTGAGATGTGGACCGTGAAGGTGCCGACGACGCCTGGTGACCCGCTGGAGGGCATCCTCAAGGGCATAAGTCGAGTGATGAGACTATCTGACGCAGACGTCACCGAGCTGGATGAGTTGGTCTACGGTACCACCATCGTCACCAATATGATCGTACAGCACGAAGCGGTGAAGACCGGGCTCATCACTACTAGAGGCTTCCGCGATGTCCTGGAGATTGGGCGTGCCTATCGCGTTGGTAATATCTACGACATTAGCATGGATCCGCCCGCTCCTCTGGTGCCCCGGCGCTTGCGGATGGAGGTAGCTGAGCGAGTCAACTTCCAAGGTCGGGTATTGGAGCCGCTGGATGAGGATGGCTGTCGAGCTACGGTACGCGCGCTAAAGGCTCAGGGAATCGAGTCTATTGCCGTTTGCTTGATCCACAGCTACGTGAACCCCGTCCATGAGCACCTGATCAAGGCCCTTATTGCTGAAGAATATCCAGAAGCCCACGTCTCCTTGTCTTGCGAAGTCAACCCAGTTTTTCGCGAATACGAGCGGACGTCCACTACAGTAGTCAATGCTTACGTGGCCCCCGGCATGGTAGAACACCTCAATGGCTTTGAGATGAAGATGAGCGAAGCAGGATTCAGAGGCCGCCTATACACGATGCAAGCCAATGGGGGCAAGGCCACGTTTGGCGCAGCGTGCGAGCGACCAGTAAACGTCACCAACTCAGGGCCCATCGCGGGTGCTATCGCGGGTGCCTATGTGGGCCGTCTGGCCGGTTATCGCAACGCTATCACCCTGGACATGGGAGGCACCAGTTGCGATGTGGCGCTGGTTGAAGGCGGTAGACCCAAGTTCACCACAGAAAGCACAGTGGAGGGCTACCCAGTGCAGATCCCAACCATTGATTTGAGCATCGTGGGGGCCGGCGGAGGAAGCATCGCCTTGGTCGACAGCAGCGGCAGGCTGCGGGTGGGGCCCGAAAGCGCCGGAGCTCATCCAGGGCCTGTCTGCTACGGGCTGGGCGGGACAGAGCCTACTGTCACGGATGCGCACCTAGTCGCCGGTCGGCTCGACGCAGGATACTATTTGGGTGGTGAGATGCCTCTAGACACTGAAGCTGCTCAAGCTGCCATTGAGGATAAGGTCGGTCAGCCTCTAGGCATGACGGTCTTGGAAGCTGCCCTGGGCATCCTACAGGTGGCCAACGCTAATATGGTCCGGGCCGTCAAGCTGATATCGGTCGAGCAGGGCTATGACCCGCGCGACTTCGTCTTGATTGCTTTTGGCGGAGCGGGACCTCTGCACGCCACACAGTTGGCGGAAGATCTCGAGATCCCCACAGTTATCGTGCCCCGTTTTCCCGGTAACACTTCAGCGCTGGGGTTGGTCGTCGCCAACGTACGTCACGATTATGTTTCTACCCGGATCCAGGGTCTCGACGACGTGGATCCAGACACCGCCGCAGCAACATTCCGAGACCTAGAGTCCCAGGCCCGCAGCCAATTCGCTCGGGAAGGCATCCCGGAAGGTCGTCAATATCTCTCTCGATCTTGTGATTTGCGCTACTTCGGTCAGGCCCACGAGTTGAACGTCCCTGTAGACAGCCCGGTGACAACCGTCAGGGCCCTGAGGCGCATCCGCGACACCTTTCACACTGTACATCGGCGTACCTATGGGCATGCGATGGACGGGGATCCAGTCGAAGTAGTAAACTACCGCGTGAGTGCTGTCGAAGCCGGACCAGAGCCGAAATGGGCTGTACACGTCAGAGGGAATTCCAGTCCGAGCAAAGGAAGACGGGACGTGTTCTTTGGAGACGGTCATCTCCATACCTCGATCTACGAGCGGCGGTGGTTGGAACCCGGCGCTGAGATTGACGGTCCGGCCGTGATAGAACAGGTTGGCTCGACTACGCTGCTTTACCCGTATCAGGGTGCCCGTGTTGATGAGTACGGCAATCTGATAATCACGCTGTCAGGAGACGAAGGGAGGAATCCGTGAAGCTCAGTCCGGTAACAGTTGAAGTCATACGTCACGCTTTCGAGTCGGTGGCCGAACAAATGACAGCTACCGTCGCCCGGACCAGCTATTCGGCAATAGTGAAGGAGGGTAAGGACTGCTCTTCAGCGGTTTTCGATCGGAGAGGGCGGCTCATTGCCGAGGGGGCAAATGTGCCTATCCATCTCAATTCCCTGACGCCGGTTCTAGAGACTGTTCTAGATCATTACTTCCCTGTCGACAGCCTGTCACCGGGAGATGTGATCCTGACCAATGATCCATACGCAGGCACAGGCTCGAGGGGCTCACATCACACCAATGATATCATCTCCATACAACCGACCTTCTCGAATGACGGATTGTTGGGCTTTGTCACCATCATGGTTCACCACCGTGATGTAGGGGGCATGTGGCCCAACAACAACGCCTGGAATATGGAAATCTGGCAAGAGGGCCTCCGGTTGCAGCCTGTGAAGCTCTATCAGGCTGGCCGACTCAATGAGCAGCTGCTGAACCTGATCCTCAACAACACTCGAGCACCTTACAACATGCAGGGCGATCTCCTAGCCCAAGCATCGGCGTGCTCCACGGGCGCCCATGCCCTGCGTCTCCTAGCTGAGAAGTATGGCGAGAACGTGCTATTGGCCTGCGCAGATGAGTTGATGGATTACTCGGAGCGGCGGACCCGAGCCGAGTTGACTACGATTCCTGATGGACGTTACGAGCACGAGGAGCTAATCTTGGAGGATGGGACGGCCGGGGGCCCGTATCGACTCAGTGTCGCAGTCGAGGTGCGGGGGAGCGACGTGCTGGTAGATTATACCGGGACAGACCGCCAGATTAAGGGACCCATCAATGCTCCCTGGTCGGCCACTTACTCAGCCACACTGTACACTCTGCGTTGCCTCACCGACCCGACTGTTCCCAACAATGACGGCTGTCAGCGACCCATCGCCATCCACGCGCCCGAAGGAAGCTTGGTGAACTGTCGCTTGCCAGCAGCCACTTTTCAGCGTATGGTCGTTTGCCATAGCTTGGTCGACTTGATCATGGGAGCGCTGGCGCCCGCTATCCCGGAGCGAGTCATGGCAGACTCCTGCGGCTGCATCTACAACGACGCCACCGGCATTAATCTCAAGACTCACGGTCGCGGTGGAGACGTGGACCATCGCCAGAAATGGAGCGACGGCCCAAGTCAGGGTGGGCTGGGCGCCCGAGCAGACAAGGACGGGATCAGCGCGATGGCCTGCCACGTCACGAACGTCGCCAATCCCCCGGTGGAGGTGACCGAGATCGAAGCGCCCGTGTTGGTTCTGGAGAGGTCCCTCCGGCCCGATTCTGGTGGCCCAGGCCAGTATCGAGGCGGGCACGGGCAGATCTACGCGTGGAGATCTCTAGCCCACGATGTACGCTTCAGCTGGACTTCGCAGAAGACAGAGATTCCACCCCAAGGCCTTTTCGGAGGGAAACCAGGTAAGCGTGGACGCTGGATTGTCCGACGGGCAAGCGGAGAGGAATATACACTGGATGAGGCCATCGGATCTATCGAGTTGGAATATGGTGACACCGTCATCTGCCTAATGGCTGGTGGTGGCGGCTATGGTGACCCGTTGCTGCGCGAGCGGGAACTGGTCCGAGAAGATGTCGCAAACGGTCTGGTGTCCGTCGAGAGCGCCCGTGATGATTACGGGGTCGGAATCGTGGAATTGGAGGGTTGCGAAAGTGGATGACCGCCTTCTGTCCGTTCTATAGGAGGAGCCAGTGCACGCTGGACATCCCACAGGACATGATCACCCGACGTAGCAGCACCTGTAAAACTGGTGGACGAATCGAGATCTCTGGAGACAAAGCCTCGGATCAATCACCACTAATGGCCCCTCCTGGCGTCCAATGGAGTCCTGTTGTTCCAGTGACATCGTCGCAATGTCAGATTTCAGATTCGAAGAGGGCCCGCCCCGGTGGTTCCGGGACCCTTTGGCGCCGTTCGGAGTCGAAGCGACGTGCCGCGATGCAAAGATGTGTCTGACCGCTATTGCCACAAGGTATCCAGAAGAGGGAATGGACTACCTCTGATCGCCGAGCTGAAATCGTGTCATGGTTGCGGAACTGACGCACGCAGGTTTGGTCCTCCAACCAGAGGATGCCGTCTCATTGCCGTTCGCCTTCCCTCTAGGTATCGAGCCATAGGTCATCCTAATGGCGGGTGTGATGCCCATTAGGCGGCCGTTTGTCTTGACAGAGGAAGAGCCGCTCCCCAATCGACGAGGTAGAGGCCAAGGCGGTCAGTCGGCGCTGCTGGATGTGGGAGCGATGTTTCAGTCGGGTTGCTTTTCTCACGAACCGGTACTTGACGTGGCTGCAGTACTCAGGAAGAAAGAGGGGAGGCTTTGATGAGCATTGAGCGGATAGCAGTGCTAGGAGCTGGAAACGCTGGTCACGCAATTGCAGCTGATCTGACGCTGCTTGGCCTGCACGTGAACCTGTATGAACTGCCCGAGTTTGGTCACAATCTCGATCCCATCCGCAGACGAGGAGGAATCGAGATCACTGGAGTCGTGCGCACAGGATTCGCTCAGCTTGAACAGATCACTACTGACATCGGTAGAGCCGTTCGGAACGTGGAGTATGTTTTTGTCGCCACACAAGCTCTAGCACACGAACGATTGGCCAAGCTATGCGCTCCCCACCTTCGCTCGGGACAAGTAATCGTCCTCTTACCAGGTTCCGGCGGGTCACTCGTCTTTGCGAAGAACCTGCGGGGGAGAGAGATAGTGACGGCCGAAGCGGTGACTCTTCCTTATGCCTGCCGGGTAGTGGAACCGGCCCACGTGCATGTCCATGCGGGGCCCGGAGTGCGGGAGGTGCTGGGGGTTTTCCCTGCCTGTCAGACAGATCGCGTTGTAGAATCCCTGCGCGCAGCCTATCCTATGCTAGTGCCTGCTGCGAATGTCCTTGAGGCTGCCCTCTACAATCCCAACGTTCTCTTGCATCCGATCGGTACCGTGTTCAATATTGGCCGTATAGAACACAGCAGCGGTGAATTCTGGATGTATAAGGAAGGCTTTACGCCCTCCGTGTGGAAGATCGTCGAAGCGCTAGATGAAGAGAAAATGGCATTGTTGGGGGCATTGGACCTGGAGGCTGTGCCTTACCAGCAACACTACCGGTGGCGGTATGACTCGCCCTGGTCGGACTTCGCAGATGCCAGCAGCAAGGGGCCGACTGACGTCAATACGCGCTATATTGCAGAGGATGTTCCCATCGGTATGGCCTTGTGGGCGTCGCTGGGAAACCTGCTAGACGTTCCCACACCCACTGCTAAAGCCATCATTCACATCTGCTCCACGATCCACGATACGGACTACTGGGCACAAGGGCGAACAATGGAGAAGCTGGGACTGGGCAATATCAGTGCTTCTAGCCTGCTCCGCTATCTTGAAACGGGTACGCTTGCGCAGTAGGGCCTACGGTTGCCCTTGGCAAAGACGGCTGTAGCAGGTAGTTAGCGTGGGCCGTTCCAGCAACACCGCCAGGATGATCGCTTATCATTACCGGGTTGAAGCGGTCCGTGGCTTCACCCTCGGCCCCGCCCTCGTCAGCGGACGACAGACGCACCTGGGGACCATCGCGCCGAGGCGACTGGCTGATCTCGTCGTCCTTGACCGGGACATTCTGAACCTTGAGGGAGAAGACGTGGAGCAGATCGCGCACGCACAAGTTGTCATGACCATTCTCGCCGGACACATCGTCTACGAGGCGTAGCTCGGGACCAAGATGACCGAGAGAGGGGCCCAGGTGTCCGTCACGCTGAAGCTCTTCGCCACCTTTCGGCGCTACTGGCCATCGGATAGCCAGTCCGATGCTCGGACGCTCGGGGTTCGCCCCGGCACCCGGGTTGGTGACGTGTTGGCCGGATTCGGCGTCCCGACGGATGACAGCGCCGTCATCCTGATCAACGGCCGGACAGGGACGCCGGAGCAGGTCCTGGAAGATGGGGACGTCGTCGCTGTCTTCCCCTCTATGGCTGGTGGATGAGCCACCCTACGTCCGCACACGTTGAACGTCACATATCACGGAGGAACATAGAATGTTTGGATGGCACGGAAAAGCGCTCCGAGTAGATCTGACCAACGAGAAAGTCTCCGTCGAGGAAATCGATCCTCAGATAGCCAAAGACTTCATCGGGGGTCGGGGATGGGCGATCAAGATCCTCTATGAGGAGGTCCCTCCCACCGTCGATCCCCTGTCGCCGGAGAATAAGCTCTTCTTCACGGCTGGGCCGCTGACCGGGACCCCGGCGCCCACGGGAAACCGCTACATGGTCACCACCAAGGCGCCGCTGACGGGAGCGATCGCCTGCTCGAACTCGGGGGGTGTCTATCCCACGGAGATGAAGCGCACCGGCTTCGACATGTTCATCTTCGAGGGTCGGGCGGAGCACCCGGTCTATCTGTGGATCGACGCCGCTGACGAGGGCGAACCGGCCCAGATCGAGATCCGGTCGGCCGAACACCTCTGGGGCAGACCCGTCCCCGAGGCCACCGACGCCCTGCTCGAGGAAACGGATCAGAAGGCCCGGGTGGCCTGCATCGGACCGGCTGGGGAGCAGCTGGTGAAGATCGCCAGCATCATGAACGACAAGCATCGCGCCGCGGGTCGCTCCGGTGTGGGAGCCGTGATGGGGAGCAAGAACCTCAAAGCGGTGGTCGTTCGAGGCGCGCAGCGGGTATCCCTGGCCGAGCCGGACCGAATGAAGGAGCTATCCCGCGACGTCCATCGGCAGGTCGCCGCCGACGTCAAGAAAGGGTCCACCCTGCGGGAGTACGGCACCGCCTACGTGCCCATCGTGACGAATGAGATCGGCATCCTGCCCACCCGCAACTTCCAGACCGGGGTGTTCGAGGGCGTCGACGGCATCACGGGCAAGGTGCTCAAGGAGAAGTATCTCATCCGACCCAAACCGTGCTTTGGCTGCCCCATCGCGTGCGGACGGAAGACGACTCTCGAGGGGACCGACTATGGCGGGGAGGGGGAGGGACCCGAGTACGAGACCATCGCCTCGCTCGGCAGCGCCTGCGGACTCGACGATCTGGGGGCCCTCACCAAGGCGAACTACTTGTGCAACGAGTTGGGGCTGGACACCATATCCGCGGGGGTCACCATCGCCTGCGCGATGGAGCTGTACGAGAAGGGCATCCTGCCGGAGGAGGACGTCGGCATGCCCCTCGAGTTCGGAGATGGCGACGCTGTGATCGCTATGGTGGAGAAGACGGCCTATCGGGAGGGCTTCGGCGACCTCCTCGCCGAGGGCAGCTACCGTCTGGCCGAGAAGTACGGCCACCCGGAGCTCTCCATCACGGCGAAGAAACAGGAGTTCCCCGGGTACGACCCTCGCGGCTCGAAGGGGATGGGACTTCTATATGCGACGTCGAACGTCGGCGCCTCCCACATGGCCGGGGATCTGGCCTATATGGAGGTCTTCGGCGTCCCGAAGAAGATCGACCCTCTGAGCATCGAGCGGAAGCCCTGGTACATCAAGCACTTCGAGGATCTGTTCACCATCATTGACGCAGCCGGGCTATGCGTCTTCCTGTCCATCCGGTATCTGTGCGACGGGACCTACGACGTGATGCCCGACCGCCTCACGGACATGCTCAACGCGGCCACCGGGGCCGGATACACGGTGGAGAGCCTGATGGAGGCCGGGGACCGCGTCTACACGCTGGAGCGGCTCTACTTGAACGAGGCGGGGTTCTCTCGCCGGGACGACACGCTGCCGAAGCGCATGCTCGAGGAGCCCATGCCCGACGGCCCCGCGGCAGGCCACGTGGTCGAGCTGGACGCGATGCTGCCTGAGTTCTACGAATTGCGGGGCTGGGACGAGAACGGCGTGCCGACCGATGAGAAGCTCGCCGAGCTGGGGCTGGAGCGCCTGTCCCGGGACTAGCGGCTCCGCCGGTCGCTCCGAATGAGGGCGCGGCGGGCCTCTCAGGAGTGGACGAGGCCACATCAGGAGCAGTCAGGCAAGTGGGCCGACGGCCTATGAAGAGATCAGAGCACAGATGGCACGACGACGTTAGAGAGATCACGACCCGTCTGGTCAGGGTCAAGAGCATCAGCCCCAACGTGGCGGACGAGAACGCGTGTGCCGCCGAGATCCGCCGGGCGCTGGCGGAGCGCGGGGTGCAGTCGGCTACCTGGAAGCTGGCCGACGGGCGGAAGATCGTATGGGCCATGGTGGAGGGAGAGGCCGGGCCGGCAGATGCCGCCAGAGTCCCGACGATTGTCCTGACCGGTCACCTCGATACTGCCGGCGTCCAGGACTACGGCGACGGGCTCGATCCCTTCGATCCCGACGGACTGCGCGACCGTCTCATC
>CAZQXX010000069.1:4896-14164 GCA_964597105.1 uncultured Anaerolineales bacterium | reverse complement strand
TGCTTGCTTCCTTCTGGTATCGAGACCAGTGGCGTCACATGAGGCCATTCGATACTCCTCTTGGATCTATAGCTAAGCCGCTACTTCGGTTTCTGCCGCGGTCGCCAGTCTCTTCTTCACCCGGCGAACCAACTTGTCTGGCTCCATCCGTCCCATCACCTCTCCGTCGAGGACGGCCACCGGTGCCAGGGCGCAGGAGCCCATGCAGTAGACGAGCTCCATCGTCAGCTGTCCATCCTCCGTGGTGCCACCAGGCTCAATGTCAAACTCGTCCACGATGGCTTTGACCAGCCTAGACGTCCCCTTGACGTGACATGCCGTTCCATCGCAGAGATAGAGCTCGTGCTCGCCGCGCTGCTCCAGATAGAACTGGGAGTAAAACGTCGCCACGCCGTAGACCTTGCTCAGCGCTGTGTCCAAGCGCTCGGCAATTAAGTCTAAGGCTTCAGAGGGCAGCCAGCCGTACGTGGCCTGAGTCTTCTGCAGGATGGGGATCAGCTTACCTGGTTGTTCACGATACTGCTCAAAGATGGGGTCGAGTAAGGAGAGATCAACCCTGTCGTTATTTGTCATCCGAGTTCTTCTCCTCTCATGGGTCTGCTTGAAAAATCACATTGAGAAGCAATGGCGGCCCCAATCCCTCTTTTGGGTTGGGAGTGCTGTCTCGGTCGCTCTTCATCCTCAATCTTTTCGACATGGACTTGCTTCTTCGAGAACTGCGTCCAGCAATGTGGGGAGCCCCTCTTCTACACTCCGGCTAAGGCCTTCGCCCCAGCCCATGCTCTCCGGCTGTACGCCAAATATCACGATAGGCGGGAGACGCCGGCCCAGCGCGCGGGCCAGGGCCAGGGTCTCTGCCAGCCCTGCGTCGTGAAAAGAGAATTGCTCGGCTGATTCAGTCAGATGGGCTTGGTCCGGGGTGAAGCGCACAAATTGTCCGGGGTCCTCGCCGACATCGGCAGCGTCGACGATGATCACTCGGGACTCACCCTCGATGAGGTGGAAGAGATCGAGCCCGCCTGTTCCTGCATCCAGCGTTTCGACGTATTCAGGGAGCCCACGACCTTCCAGCTCCTCGACAACGCGGGCCCCCACCCCGTCGTCCCCGCGTAACGGGTTGCCCAGGCCCAAGACGAGAACGACGGAGTGCGCATTCTCGCACTCCGTCTCCCGTCGTTTTCTCATACGAACTCCACCGTCAGGAAGTGGGTCGAGCAGGAGATACAGGGGTCGTAAGCCCGCACCAGCATCTCCAGCAGCAGACGAACTTCATCCTGGGGCTTGTCGATGATCTGCGGCACCAACTCCTGCATGTCGTGATTCAGGTTGGCCATATTCTGGTTGGTGGGGATGATGCAGTTGGCATCCGTGCAGAAGCCGTCCTCATTGTAGGCGTAGTGGTGGAAGAGAATGCCTCGCGGCACGTCGCAGGAACCAACTCCTTCGCTCGCCTTAACCTGGACCTCCGCTGGGCCCTCGGGCTCAACGCCTCGCTCCAGCAGCTCGTCGATGATATCGATGCTGTCCTCGACACAGTGGACCATCTCCACCACCTGAGCGGCTGTGTTCAGGTACGGATTTGTGACCAGCGGTTCCATGCCCAACTGAGCCGCGGCCTCCTTGGCCCTGGGGTGAAGCTGATCGAAGTTGTTGTTAAACCTCGCCATCGCACCGACCATGTAGGAGTCGCGATTATGGTGCGTCCACTTGGCGGTGGAGAAGGGCACCATCTCCTCATTGGTTACTTCCCTGTAGTCCTCAAGGGCGTACTCGAAACCGTCGCTGCTCTTGATCCGCCCTCCGACGAAGGCATATTCGTCGTCCTTCGTCAAGGAGACATACTCGGTCTCCCGCTCGAACTGCGGCCAGTCGAGGGAGGCAAATAACTCGACGGATGCGTCCATATCTTGGCGTGCGGCTACCAGGCGCTCACGCATCGCCCGCAGCTCGTCCTCGGTGGGGGTGTGCGTGAACCCGCCTACGACCAGCGCGCAGGGATGGGTATGGCGACCGGCGATCATCGCACACAGGTCACCGGACAGCTTCTTCACCCTCAGGGCGCGTTCGACGACCGCGCGGTTGACGTCAATCAATGGGATCACCGAACCGGCGCCAAAGAAATCGGGTGCCACCAAGTAATAGGTGTGCAAGACGTGACTGTCGATCATCTCACCGTGGAAGTTGAGTTTGCGCAGCAACTCGGCCTGCTCCGTGAGCTCGACCCCCATGGCGCTCTCTGTTGCCATCGCGCTGGTGGTTGAATGACCGACGGCGCAGATTCCACAGATTCGGGAGGTGATGTGGTTGAGCTCGCTGTATGGCCTGTCGCGTACGAATGCCTCAAAGAAGCGAGGGGCCTCAACGACCTCGAAGCGGCATTCCTTGATGTCGCCGTTCTGAGCATCCACGACGATGTTGCCGTGTCCCTCGACTCGAGTGATGTGATGGACGTTAACATTCAAAGTACTCATATCGTTTCCTCCGCCTCCTATTCAGCCACTTGCCCTTCCTGGTAGTACGCGTTGAACATCGTCATGCGGGACATGATCTGCTCTACTGTGAGCCCCGCTTCGTCCAACACGTCCTTCATCGCGTTCTCGTTCGGCTCGGGGATGTATCCGCGGCACCCCTCACATCCATCGCCGTAGGTGGGGCAAATAGCGTCGCATCCGGCCCGCGTGACAGGCCCGAGGCAGGGTTTGCCTTCGAGCAACAGGCACACGTTCTCCTTCAGCTTGCACTCGACGCAGACGGGGTGATCGGGGATGCCTGGTTTCTTCCCCAGGAGCACGTTCTTGACCACCCTGACGAACTCCTCACGGTCGATGGGGCAGCCGGGGATGAAGGCGTCGACGTCAATCACGGCGCTGATGGGTCGAGCTGGATAGGTCTCGTACCAATCAGCCTTATCGCCATAGACGTATTTGCGGACGTCGTCGAGGGATGGCTGCAGGTTCTTTAGCGCGTTAACGCAGCCAGTATGGGCGCAGGCTCCCAGCGCGACAACGAGATCGGCCTGATCGCGAATCTTGAACAGACGTTCCTCGTCCTGCTCGCGAGTGCAGGAGCCCTCGATGAAGGCGATCTGATAGTCTTCGCCCTTTTCGGTCATAGCCTCGCGGAACTGAACGATCTCGACGGCTTCCAGTAGATCGAGATGCGTTTGGAGGGAGTCGACGACGGTCAGCTGACATCCCTCACAGCTTGCAAAATCAAAGAAAGCTACCTTGGGCTTTCCGTTTGTGTCACTCATTACAGCGCCTCCTCAAAGCCCTTGATGTCGGCGTAGTTGAAGACCGGCCCTTCCTGACAGCAATACAGGCCGTTGATCTGACAGTGCCCGCACTTGCCCACGCCGCACTTCATCCGGCGTTCCAGTGATAGATAGATGTTCGCTTCAGGGATGCCTTTGTCCAGCATCTCCATCAGCACGAAGCGGTACATGATCGGTGGGCCGCAGGTCACGGCGATGGTGTTCTTCGAATCGACTTCAATTTGAGGGAACAGGGTGGTGATGACGCCGATGTTGCATTCGAACTGTTGCTCCGGTTCCCACTCTTCGCCCTCATCCTCGCAGTCAACGGTCAGGAGACACTCAACGTCGTCACGCTCAACCCATTCGCTTAGTTCGTCGCGGAAGAGTAACTCGCTGCGACGCTTCGCTCCGTAGAGAATGATGACGCGCTCGAAATCATCGCGCTCATCCAGCACCTGGTTGATCAGTGAGCGAAGTGGTGCCAAGCCCAGCCCTCCGGGGGCAAAGAGGACATCCTTGCCACGCATCCTGTCGATCGGAAAACCGTTGCCGAAAGGCCCGCGGACGCCGACCTTGCCGCCGGGTTCTAGTCTGTGAAGCGCTCCCGTGACGTCGCCGACCTCGCGGACACAGAGTTCGAAATCACCATTGGAGCGACTGGGAGATGATGTGATCGAGATGGGAGCCTCACCTACCCCCAAGACTGAGAGCATCACGAACTGTCCGGGATCGTGACTCAGGTCTTGACCGTTGGGCAGCTGAATATGGAAGAGTTTCTCCTGTGCAGTCATCGGCTCGACGTCGAGCAGACGAGCCAATTCTGGTTTATAGATGGATGTTGCCATTATCCATTTCCTCCTAGCGTAACGATGCGTGAATCGTATTGAACCCTTTGAGAATGCTGATGCTTGCCGGGCACGTGCGGATGCAGCGACCACACCCTACGCAGCCCAGCGCATCGAACTTCTCATAGAGGTATTTTCCCTTGCGCATGAAACGATGTCGCTGCCTGGCCCCGCGGCTTTCACGGAAATTCTCACCGCCAGCCACACGCGCAAACTCATCCAGCTGGCAGGAGTCCCAGTGCCGAATCCGCTCGCCCTCCGTCAGGGTCAGATTGACCTCATCGACGACGTTGAAGCAGTAACACGTGGGGCAGACGTTGGTGCAAGACCCGCAGGCGAAGCAGCGCTCCTCCAGTTCGTCCCAGTAAGAGTGCTTGAAGGCATCGCCAAGCAGTGAGGGGAGCTCACTTGAGTCGAAGTTCAGCCGATCAGCAAAATGCTTTATCTTGGATGTCTGAAGGTCATCCTTGTGAGCCATCTCATCCGCGGTCGCATCTCTGTAGTCGGCGTACTCCGCGAGAAGCTTCTCGCCGGCCTCTGTGCCCACCTGCACCGCGTAGGCATCGCCCAGGTCGGTCAGGTGGAGATCGAATCCTTCCTCGACCGTCAGCGTTCCCATACTCCGACAGAAGGATTCATCATCACAGGGCTCCAGGCACTCCAGCGTGACAATCAGCGTCTGGTCGCGCCGTAGCAGATAGTGGGCGTCCGGGTAGTCCTCAGAGAAAGCCTTGTCCAGGAGGTTGAGGGCATGCATGTCGCACGTGTGCATCCCCAGCAGGACTGTGGGCTCCACCTCAATGACCGTCTCGACTTCCGGCTCGTCACCCAGGGTGAAGGTCGCCAACCGCTCATGTTGCGGCTGAAAGACCTTCTTGGGGGGAAGGATGGTGGTGTCGTAATCGAGCCGCAGTTTGGTCGGGTCGGTGATAGGGTCGAAGGCAAACTTGGGGCCCCTCGCTTGTGGTCCCACGACCGTGTAGTCGGCCATCAGGGCCTGAACCAGCGGGGCCACTGCTTTCTTGTCTAGGATCTTCAGGCTCATATCAGTCTCCTCGAGATAAGTATTGACACGTTTTCATAGCCTTGCTTCTGTGCTGACTAGAGAGCGGCCTGCTTCTGGCCGCTTTGCGGGACGGCGCCTAGACCGATCTCTGTGCTGGACACAGCGGTTCGGCATCCACGCCGTGCTATTCCTGAGATTGCAGCACTTCTTCAATCGTCGTCAGTAGTTTCTCCGGTTTTGCGGGCTTGTCAATGAAGGCCTGGACAGGCATGAAATCTTCATCCGGGGTCATATCGTAGCCTAACTCAAGCACCTTCTTGACACCCGACAGCATAACGATCGGCGTGTCCTTGAGCTCTGGATCTTTCCTGATCCGCCGTGAGACTTCAATTCCATCCGGCCCTGGTGGGCCTGCAAACATGACGTCCAGCAGGATCAGATCTGGCCGTTTCTCCTTCGCCAGGTCAAATCCGGCTTCAGCTCGGTACGCGGAGAGCACCTCATAGCCCACGCTCTCCAGTAGCGTCGTCACCGACTCGACGAGCTGGACGTCGTCATCGATGACCAGGATACTTCCTTTCTTCTCAGGCATTGTTTGACCTCCTTGATTGGTCGGGCAACGTAAAACTGAACTTGACCCATTCTCCTTGTTCGGAGTCAGCCCATATCTCGCCACCGTGCTCCTCGACGATCTCTCGACAGATGTAGAGTCCTAAGCCGGTGCCTTTCTTCTGTGCGTGCTCTGGGCTCTCCAAGCGGCTGAACTTCTTAAAGAGTCTGGGTATCTCTTCTGGCGCGATGCCCTCGCCTTCGTTGAAGACGCTGAGCGTGACTTCATCCTTACGCTTGCGGGCATCAAGCTCGATCTTCCCACCCTCTTCGCCGTACTTGACGGCGTTTGAGAGCAAGTTGTCGTAGACGATCCTCAGCAAGTCGCTATCTGCCTGCACCTCGAAGTCCTGAGGAATATCATTCACGACGCGCATCTGTTGTTCTTCTATACTCTGCTGCAGGCCCTCCAGAACGGGATCGATGATCTCCGATTTCAGGATGATCCTGCGCTTCTGAGCCTCAAGCTCTCCCTTCTCCAGACGTGACAGATCGAGGTAATTCTTGACCATGTCCTGGAAGTACTCCAGGCTCTGTGCCACCGAGTCCAGGCTCTTCTCCTGAGCCTCGGTGAGTTCACCGAGATAGCCATCCTTCACAGTATACAGGCTCATCATGGCAGACGACAACGGATTTTTAAGCTCGTGGGAGACGAAGCCAAGCATCTCCATGTAGTTCCGGTTTGTCGTCCGCAGCTCTTCGTTGAGAGTCTTCAGCCTCCTCTGATTCTGCTCGATCTCCTGCCGCTGGGTCTCCAGGCGCGCCGCCATCGAGTTGAAAGATGAAGCCAAGTCTCCCAGTTCGTCACTTCTATCCACGTCGACACGATAGCCCAATTTGCCGGCGGAGAGCTTCTGTGTGGCTGTCGACAGCTTACGGACCGGCTTGACCACACCTCGAATGAGGAAGTAGGAGGTCAGGAAGGCCACCACCATCCCAGCAAGGACGACCGAGAGAAACATGGTCACCGCGCGCCGGCGAATATCGAGGTATTTCTGCTCCAGCTCGCCGACGTAGAGCATCCCGATGACCTCGCCATTCGGATCTCGGATGGGATCGTACTGAGAGAGATACCACGTGTCCACCACGTACGCACGACCTGTCCAGGCCTGTCCTTGCTCCAGGACTTGCTCAGCAACCTCTCTTGACACCCGGGTGCCCACCGCTCGGCGTCCCTGGTTATCCCGTACATTGGTAGAGATCCTCAGGTCGCCCATGAAGATGGTGGCGGTGCCTACCGGCTTCCCCTCGTAGGTCTCATTCTCGAAGACGGCATCACGGATGCGATCAACCTCTTCGACCGCACCATTCAGCAACGTGCCCATCTCGATGATGCCGATCATCTCGTCTTCTCGCATCACCGGAACTGCTGCTCCAGCCAACATACCCCGTGGCTCCTGACCGATGGCGAGGGCACGCTCGAGGAGTCCCTCTCCTGCGGTATCGAGGCGTTCTCGTGAGAGGATGATGTTGCCGGAGCTATTCCGCTCTTCTTCTATGACCTGCTGGACGAGTGGGTCGCTGCGCAGGATGTCTCCCTCGTTATACGGGTAGCGGGTTCTGAGGATGACCGTCCCGTCTGAGTCGAGAACGTTGAGAATGTCAGCTGCTTGCTCTTGACGAATTCGTTCAAGCTCCTGTCGGATCTCATCCAGCGGTTGCTGATCTCCTCCCTGTTGCAGGAGTTCCTCCACTGACTGGGTGCGAGCCAATACCTCGAGCGCGGCCTCGGTCTGGGAGATCCTGCCGTCGTGGATCTCCCAGGCAGCCCGCATGTAGATTCTCACTCGGTTCTCGGCTTCCCTGATTGTGTTGGTGTTCACATAGCGGAGGCTCAGAGCCCCGATGCCAACGGCGAGCACTGTGAAAATGATGATAATACCAAGGTTGAACTTGGCTTGTAGCTTCATTGCTCCCCGCTGATGCTTGGATCCGTCACCTTGGCCTCATTGTTACTCTGGCAGCACACGTTCAGACTAGGTGTCGCGCGGGACGCATCTAGCAGCGGCAGTATAGCACGCAACAGAGCAACCAACAACGGAGGGGTTTCCTGCCCTAAACCTGAGGTCTGTTACCAGGGCTGCTGTGCTATGGCTATGCTGCTGATCGTATTCTACTGGTGGCGACCAGCGTGCTACCCGAGCTGTGATTCCGCCTGGAGGAGTCCGCTCTCTATCAGAAGGTCCAGGGTTTCCTGTGCCTCCGACTCGTCCACCTGGCTGATGGCAAAGCCAGCGTGAACGATCACATAGTCACCAACGTCAGCCTCAGGAACGTAGGCGAGACAGACATCCCGGGTGATCCCGCCGAAGTCAACCTTCGCCATACGCATGAGTCCATCTTCCTCCGCCTCGGTGATCTGTCCCGGAATGCCCAGGCACATATCAAGCCATCTCCTCTCTTAACCAAGCCAACCAGGCGCCCACTCCGTCACCGGTCTTACAGGACATGGGAAGAAAGGTCAAACCGGGATTGAGGGCCTCAACTCCTCGACGGAAGTAATCTACGTCGAAGTCGAAGGCATCCAAGACATCAGTCTTGTTCAAGATCACAGCGTCGACCCCCCGGTACATCACCGGGTACTTGTACGGCTTGTCGTCGCCTTCGGGGACGCTTGCGATGAGGACTTTGCGATGCACACCCAGGTCGAAGCTCGCCGGACAGACCAGATTGCCGACGTTCTCGACGATTAACAGATCGAGCTCTTCAAGGGAGAGCTGAGGAAGAGCCTCCTGGAGCATGACCGCATCCAGGTGGCAGGCGCCTCCGGTGTTCACTTGCACAGCGGGGATGCCCAGCGCGGCGATACGATCGGCGTCGAGCGTGGTGGCGATATCGCCGTCCACGGCACCGATGCGGATATCATCGCGCAATGCTTCCACAGTCTGGGTGATGAGGCTGGTTTTTCCGGCCCCGGGTGAGGCCATCAAGTTGATGGCAAAGACTCCTGCTGCGTCCAGCTGTTCGCGATTTCTCGCTGCCAGTCGATCATTGGCGCTCAGAATATTCTCAACGACAGATACACGTGTTGACACTGTATGCGCTTACCTCTTTTCGAGTCTCTGTTCCACGTCGTGGTTCTTGCGGAAGATGGCGATTTTTGCCTTACGTATTTCACATATCCTCGGAGCGTATCTTACCACGCCTGCCAGGGATTGTCCACTGTACTGTGTGCGGGCACACCGGATGTGAGAGGTAGTGGGGTGTCGCGCAGAAGAGACGCAGGCTGGGAGGTAGGCAGGGGCGCCCAAGCACCGTCGGCCTGCATCTTGCCCTGAACTGAAAAGCCCCTCAGCGGGGTGCTCACGCTGAGGGGCAGGGGGCTATCTCAATGTGGGTCGTCTAACCAGTGGCCCGGTCAGTTGCCATTGAACGCGCTTGATCCGGCTCGGATTCGGCGGTCACACATACTTGCAGTCGATGTACGGGCCAGCACGTATGAGACGGCTTACCTTTCCTCGAACCAGAGTCTAGCGAGTGACTGGTCAATGGATGCCCGATCGCTTTGGACGACGTATAGGTCGACCCCTAGCTCACTTGCCACCGCCTCAA
>CAZQXX010000069.1:2176-4796 GCA_964597105.1 uncultured Anaerolineales bacterium | reverse complement strand
AAGCTGAACGGGATTGAGGCAACAAAGCAGATCAAGGCGATCAGCCCTGGCACGGCCGTGCTCGTGCTGACGGCTTACGACGACGATGAGTACGTCTTTGCCCTGTTGGAGGCCGGGGCTGCAGGCTATTTGCTGAAGGATGTCTCCTCGGATGAACTCGTTGACGGAATTCGCGCAGTGCAGGCCGGGGAGTCGACGCTCCACCCGGCCATCGCGCGCAAGGTCGTGAATCGCTTCAGTCAGCTTGCTCAAGAGGACGAAAATGCCCCTCTAGAGGAGCTGACTGGGCGGGAGGTGGAGGTCCTGCAGTTGGCCGGCAAGGGGATCACAAATCGGCAGATTGCCGATCAGCTTTCGATTAGCCACCGGACTGTGCAGGCTCATCTTAGCCACATCTTCGATAAGCTGGGCGTCGGTTCACGGACAGAGGCTGTGGTCTATGCGTTACGTCAGGGCCTATTAGCTTTCGAGGACGTGTCGTAGTGAGATATCTCTCGCAACGATCGTCTCTTCACCAGAAGGGCTGACACTCGGAGATGCGAAGAGTCTCGTCGGGGATGCGGCGGCTCAGGAGCCGTCTCACTAGCGGGTATTTCTGGGTCGTGGTGCTGATGCTAAGTGGGCTCACTGCCGTCCACTACTCAGCACTCCCCATGCACTCATTCCTGTCGGACGTGGGCGTGATCCTCACGCGTCGCAGTGTAGAGCGCATCCTCTTCCTGCTACCCGTGGTCATCGTCACGTCTGTTTTCGGACGGACGGGTGGGCTCATTGTGCTAGGCATTGGCCTGTCAGTGATGCTTCCTCAAGCGATCTGGCTCTCAAGTCACCCGGTGGATGCGATCGCAGAGAGCATTGCATTGGGAGTGGTGGGTTATCTGGTGCTTCAGATGGGTGAGACGGAGGATGTCCGAGCGGAGGATGTCCACGGGAAGGAGAGGGAGAAGTCGCTGCGCCAAGAAGCCGTCGCCCGCATGAGATCGTTCAACGCAGTGTGCTCCATCGTGGCCAAGTCGCTCGAGTTGGAGCAAATTCTGAATGAGGCACTCGACAAGGTTCTGGAGGTGACAAATCTAGAGGTCGGCTTGATGTACCTCCTTGATTCACCGGCTGACGCACTCGTGCTATCTGCTCACCGCGGGCTGAGTGAAGAGGGTCTTCCAGCATTGAGTCGCTTGCGCCTGGGAGAAGGTCTCTGTGGACAAGTGGCTCGGTCCGGTGAGTCGACGGTCCTGGAGAATCCTGCGCGAGATTCGTGTTCGACGGAGCCGATTCTCCTGGCCGAAGGGGTGGAGACTCAGATTGTCGTGCCGTTGGTATCGAAGGGAGAGGTTCATGGGGTCATGGCTCTCGGCTCCCGCGAGCAACACTCGGTCACGTCCGCGGATCTGCAACTCATCACGACCTTTGGCAAGCAGATTGGAGTAGGCGTCGAAAACGCTAAGCTCCATCGGGATGTCGAAAGGCAACTTCAGATTCAGCAGAGATTGAATGAGGTCGCTGAGAGGGTCACCTCGGAGCTGGAGCTAGACAGGATTCTGCCAAAGGTGCTCCAGATTGCAGAGGGACTCGTTGGCGCCGACTGTGGATTCATCGCGCTGTTTGATCCAGCGACGAAGCGGCTCAGCTATCCGTATCTTCACAACCTGCCGCAGGATCTGACGGACGTGACGGTATCGAAGGGCGAGGGGGTGGCGGGGGAGGCGATGGTCAGCGGGAGCCCGGTCAGCATCTCAGATTATCCGAGCTACCCTAATGCCGTGCGCGCATTCGTGGATGCAGGACTCGTCAGCGTGGTGGCAGTCCCCATTGTGGCCAGCAATCGGTCATTTGGGACGCTAGCCGTGGGGAGCCGAGAAGCTAAGGAGTTCTCGCCCGCCGAGATATCGACTCTCGAAGGCGTGGGACGTCAGGCTGGCATTGCGATTGATAACGCACGCCTGTACGAGAATATGCGCTACTACGCTCGCCAGATCACTCGGGCGCAGGAAGACGAGAGGAAGCGTATCGCACGCGAGGCGCACGATGAGACGGCACAGATCCTGGTCGCCCTGTCCCGTCAGCTTGATGCGTTGAGCGCTTCGCCTCGATTGCCCTCCGCCGCATTCAGAGAGCGCTTGGAAGGGGTGAGAGAGCTGACCACAGATGCATTGCAGAGCGTTCGACGCTTCAGTCAGGACCTCCGCCCCCCGGTGCTGGACGATCTGGGCTTTGTGCCGGCCATCCGAGGTTTGTCGAGACAACTGGAGGGGGAAGCGGGTGTCAAGACGGAGTTCCGAGTATCAGGGACAGCCTACCGGCTTTCACCTGAGGAGGAGCTGGTGCTGTTTCGAATTGCTCAGGAATCTCTGAACAACATCAGGCGGCATGCTGACGCCTCTGAGGCAAAGGTGACGGTGTCATTCCGTCCTAACAACGTGCGTATGGTTATCGAGGATGACGGGAAAGGTTTCGACTCACCGGAGAAGTTCGTGCACCTCGTCGCGTCGGGACGGCTGGGTCTGATTGGGATGCACGAGCGAGCACGCATAGTAGGTGGCACCCTACGGATCGATGCAGAGCCTGGGCGAGGGACAAGAGTGGTCGTGGATGCTCCGGTGCATCGGAGGGGATGAGACGC